>PLSK01000064.1:0-122 GCA_003165155.1 Mycobacterium sp.
CGCGACCCCCATGCGTAGGTCCGTAAGGCTCCGCGTAGAAGTTCCACCGTCTACCTATCCCCGAACCAGGCGCAAATAAACCGCGGCCATCTCCATTCGAACCGCCAATACTGCCAACTGCT
>PLSK01000064.1:188-11730 GCA_003165155.1 Mycobacterium sp.
CGATCTCGTCGTCGTGAAACAGCGCGTCCATCGAAGAAGGAGCATCATCGGGCCCGGCGCCCAGCGCGAGCACCGCGTCAGCCAGCCCGGTCGCGGCAGCCACCTGGCGCGCGATCCGTAGCAGGACCGAACTCCCGTGCCGCGCCAACGCCAGCGTCGCGGCACAGTCGCCGGTCAACGCCACCCGCCGGCCCGAGATGCGTGCGGCCATCGTCTTGGCCGGGTTGGTGAACACCTCACGGCCGGCGCTGTTGCGCAGCGCCTCGGCATCCAGCTCATCGGCGAGCGACGCGAGCTCGGTGCTCGGCTTGAGGCCCAGTTTGGGGTCCACTGCTTGCATTGCCACCAGTCCCGCGGCCAGGTAGCGACACAGTGCGAACTCGTCGGGAACCCACAGCCGCGGCGCCAGCACCGCGGCCCGGCCCGCCGTCGCGTCCCGCAGCGGACCCTCGTACGGTGCCACCACCACCACTCGCGCACCCCGGCGCACCCCGGTAGCGGCGGCGCCGACCAGCGCAGGATCGCCGGGATCATCACCGGCGACGATCAACACGTCCAGCGGACCGACCCACGGCGGTGCCTCGGCGCCGATCACCATCGGCTCGGAAGCCACGCCACCCAACGTCGCGGCCAGGATGGCTCCGGCAGTCTCGGCGGTACCGCGGCCAGCCACCCAGATCACGCTGCGGGCACGCTCCTCGACACGCAAGGAGTCCAAGGCGCCTTCGTCTTGCGCAGCGGCGATGGCGCGCACCTGCGCGCCGGCCGACGACGCGGCCCGCAGCAGGCCCTCCCGGTCGGCGGCAAGTAAGCCGTCGGTGTCTTCCAGATCGATCGACCGGGTGATCTTCACGATCCCACCATTTCGGCCGATTTTTGGCCGGCGATCTCGGCGCGGACCCGCTGGACCACCGCCTCGACATCCTCCGTGCTGCGACCCTCCACATTGAGCCGCAGCAACGGTTCGGTGTTGGAGCTGCGCAGATTGAACCAGCTGCCGTCACCCAAATCCACCGAAACACCGTCCAGGTGATCGGTGGACTGAATCCGGCCGGCGAACGCCTTCAGCACGGCATCCACACAATTCGGCGCATCCGCCACCGTGAAGTTGATCTCGCCGGACGATTCATAACGTTGGTAGTCGGCAGAGAGCTCGGACAACGGCCGTTGCTGCTCACCAAGGGCGGCCAGCACGTGCAGCGCGGCCAGCATCCCGGAGTCGGCGCCCCAAAAGTCGCGGAAGTAGTAGTGCGCAGAATGCTCGCCACCGAAAATCGCACCGGTGTCGGCCATCAAGGCCTTGATGTACGAGTGGCCGACTCGCGAGCGCAGCGGTGTGCCGCCGCGCTCGGCAACCAGTTCCGGCACTGCGCGGGAGGTGATCACGTTGTATATAACGGTGGCGCCGATCTCCCGGTTGAGCTCGCGAGCGGCCACCAGGCTGGTCACCGTCGACGGGGAAACCGGCCGGCCGCGTTCGTCGACCACGAAGCACCGGTCGGCATCGCCGTCGAAGGCCAGTCCGATATCGGCGCCGGTGTCGAGCACAAACGCCTGCAGGTCCACCAGGTTGGCCGGGTCCAGCGGATTGGCCTCGTGATTGGGGAACGAACCGTCCAGCTCGAAGTACAGCGGCAACACGGTGATCGAGTCGATCGCGCCAAACACAGCCGGCGCCGTGTGACCGGCCATCCCGTTGCCGGCATCGACGGCTACCCGCAACGGGCGCAGCCCGGAGTTGTTCACCAGCGAACGCAGGAACTTGCCATACTCGCCGAGCACATCCCGATCGGTAATGGTCCCGGGCGGGCCGTCATACGTTGCGCCGGGCGGCGGGTCACCAATCAGTTCGTCGCTGATGACCTTCAGCCCGGTATCCGCGCCGACCGGCTTGGCGCCCGCCCGGCATAGCTTGATCCCGTTGTAGGCCGCCGGGTTGTGGCTGGCGGTGAACATCGCGCCCGGACAATCCAGCAATCCCGAAGCGAAGTAAAGCTGATCGGTGGATGCCAAACCGATTCGCACCACGTCGAGGCCCTGGCTGGTCACTCCGGTCGAAAACGCGTCGGCGAGCGACGGCGAGCTGTCCCGCATGTCGTAGCCGATCACCGCTTGTCGCGCACCCTCTGCCCGCATCAGCCTGGCGAATGCCGCGCCGATATCGGCGGTCAGCGACTCATCGATTTCTTCGCCGACCAGGCCGCGCACGTCATAAGCCTTGATGACACGGTGGATAACCGCGGCTGGCCGGGACATGCGGGGAGCTCCTGACGATCCGGATTTATTAACTCTTCGCACTTAGCCTATCGGCCCGGGAGGAGTGCCGACCCCAACGGCTGCGCGGCAACAACGTGAAGCGTTAGTCGGTGCTAGTCAGAGCTGGTATCGAGCCGGCCGCTGGCTAGGTTTGAGTGAATTTCTACCTAGTCTGAAGGGTCGGGTAATACCCGCAAATGTCCGCGCCGGCGTCCGGAACGATGCTCGGGTGGCGAGAGCAGGCCACTGCTCGGCGCGGTTGCCTGAGCACCAATGTGGTGCAAGTGTGCGTCGGAGAAGCCGTTGAGCGGGGAGCCGGTTCCACTCACGTGCGGCAGGCCGCCGTCGCCCGGGCCACCCTCGCGCACCGCATCCGCCAAGGCGACCAGGTCATCCTCGTCGGGATTGGTGGGTAGCGGGCCGGCGTGGCGCACGAGTTCCCATCCGCGGGGCGCGGTGATGCTGCCGGCATGGCCAACGCACAGGTCCCACGAGTGCGGTTCGCGCGCAGTGGCCAGTGGACCCACCACCGCCGTCGAGTCCGAGTACACGAACGTCAACGTCGCCACCGCGTAGTGCGGACACCCTGGCCGGCAGCATCGACGGGGAACGTTCACGATCGAAAGGCTATCGTGCGGAAACGCCGCGTAAGCGCCGGACACGCGCAACCGTTCGGGGCGCGATGTGCAACCGTTACCATCGGCTCGTGGGCGATTCGCGCAGCTACCCGCGGAATGGTCGGCTCGAGGGCCGATCGGGAAGCCAATCGGCTGGACACCGGGCAACGCGGCGGGGCCGCGATATGCGCGGACCACTGCTGCCGCCGACGGTGCCGGGCTGGCGCAGCCGGGCCGAGCGGTTCGACATGGCGGTGCTGGAAGCCTATGAGCCCATCGAGCGGCGCTGGCATGAGCGAGTGTCCGACCTCGATGTGGCGGTCGACGAGATCCCCCGCATTGCCGCCAAGGATCCGGAGAGCGTGCAGTGGCCACCCGAGGTGATCGCTGATGGACCAATCGCTCTCGCCCGCTTGATCCCGGCTGGCGTCGATGTCCGCGGCAACGCCACGCGGGCGCGAATTGTTTTGTTCCGCAAGCCTATTGAGCGACGGGCCAAAGACACCGTCGAACTGGGCGAGTTGTTGCACGAGATCCTGGTGGCTCAGGTAGCCACTTACCTGGACGTCGACCCCACGGTCATCGACCCGACGATCAACGACGACTGAGCAAACCTGCGGTGTCGCGTCAGATGATGCCGCGCTTGAGGCGCCGGCGCTCGCGCTCGGAGAGCCCGCCCCAGATGCCGAAGCGCTCGTCGTGCGCCAAGGCGTAATCCAGGCACTCGTGCCGCACCTCGCAACCGAGGCAGATCTTCTTGGCCTCCCGGGTGGAGCCACCCTTCTCAGGGAAGAAGGCTTCGGGATCCGTTTGCGCGCACAGGGCGCGGTCTTGCCATTGGTCAGCGGGCGACAACTCATCAGAGTCGGGCTCGAATGGCATCGGCGCGGGCTCGAATTCGACCGGCGCTTCTGGAACCAAACTCAGGCGCGGGCGAACGACTGCCACCGAGGGCACGATCGCCGAGCCTGTAGTGGTGTGCGGTGTACTGCTTGCCAAGCCGCCCCAAAGGTGTTCGTAAGACATGCTTCGTCCGCCTCCTCACCTTGATTGAGAATGGATGTTTTTCTTCACACTTTTCAGATGAAACAGACAAATTCGAACAGGTGATCGAATCTCGGTCTGCGACACCGGAACCGGCTGGCCAACCGCGAAATGACACTGGTGTGATTAGACACGGGTTATTCTGCCGGGTCAAGCTTTGCGGCGCATTTCCATACCATCTCGTGACCAAATTTCGGCGTTTCTGTTGCTATAGCTGCGCGGCGTGTCGAGGACAATTGCTCACAACTGGTCATTGCGCAGGGCATCACGACTGCCGCGACCAGGCTGCCTGCGCCTGCTACCGCGTCGTCGCCGGGCAGTACTGTCAGGCGATGTGAAGGTCACCGTTCTGGTCGGTGGGGTCGGCGGCGCCCGCTTCCTGCTGGGAGTCCAGCAGCTGCTCGGCCTCGGTCAGTTTTCGGAACGACAGCACACAGCTGACCCAAGCGCCCCAGAAACCCCAAATACCCCAAACCCCTTCGCCGCCGGGCACGAGCTGACCGCCATCGTCAATATCGGCGATGACGCCTGGATGCACGGACTACGTGTCTGCCCGGATCTGGATACGTGCATGTACACCTTGGGCGGCGGCGTCGACCCGCAGCGCGGCTGGGGCCACCGTGATGAAACCTGGCACGCGAAGGAGGAACTCGCGCGCTACGGCGCACAGCCCGACTGGTTCCAACTCGGCGACCGTGACCTGGCCACCCATCTGGTGCGCACTCAGATGCTGCATGCCGGCTACCCACTGTCGCAGATCACCACCGCGCTGTGTGACCGCTGGCAACCGGGCGCACGGCTGCTGCCCGCCAGCGACGACCGTTGCGAGACACACGTAGTGATCACCGATCCTGTCGACGACGGCCGGCGGGCGATCCACTTCCAAGAGTGGTGGGTGCGCTATCGCGCTCAGGTACCCACGCACAGCTTCGCGTTTATTGGCGCCGAAAAGGCCAGCGCGGCAACTGAAGCAGTGACGGCAATCGCCGATGCCGACATCATCTTGCTGGCACCGTCCAACCCTGTGGTCAGCGTCGGTGCCATCCTCGCCGTCCCAGGGATCCGCGGCGCGTTGCGGGCGGCGGCCGCCCCGATCGTCGGCTATTCGCCGATCATCGGCGGAAAGCCATTGCGCGGCATGGCCGATGAATGCCTCGCCGCGATCGGGGTCGAGTCCACCGCCGAGGCGGTGGGCCGGCACTACGGCGCGCGGCGCGGCACCGGGATACTGGACTGCTGGTTGGTCCACGAAGGCGACCACGCCGAAATCGACGGAGTCGCAGTGCGCTCGGTGCCGCTGCTGATGAGCGACCCCAAAGCGACCGCCGAAATGGTCAGCGCCGGGCTGGAGCTTGCGGGCGTGGCGACGCCATGACTCGCGCCGGCGANNGCCGCCGCAGCAATCGAGATCCTGCCCGTCACCGGGCTTCCCGAATTCCGGCCGGGCGACGATCTGAGTGCTGCCGTCGCCACCGCCGCGCCATGGCTGCGCGACAGCGACGTCGTCGTGGTGACCAGCAAGGTGGTGTCCAAATGTGAGGGCCGGCTGGTGACCGCACCCGAGGACGCCGACGAACGGGATGCGCTGCGGCGCAAGCTGGTCGACGACGAGGCGGTGCGGGTGCTGGCGCGCAAGGGCCGGACACTGATCACCGAGAACCGGATCGGGCTGATTCAGGCCGCCGCCGGCGTGGACGGATCCAACGTGGACCGGACCGAACTTGCGCTGCTTCCGGTCGATCCCGACAGCAGCGCGGCCGCGCTGCGCGCCGATCTGCGTGACCGGCTGGGCGTCGACGTCGCGGTGGTGATCACCGACACGATGGGCCGGGCCTGGCGCAATGGTCAGATCGACGCCGCCGTCGGCGCGGCCGGTCTAGCGGTGCTGCACGGGTATTCGGGCGTCGTCGACCGGCACGGCAACGAGTTGGTGGTCACCGAGATCGCGGTGGCCGACGAGGTCGCGGCGGCCGCCGATCTGGTCAAGGGCAAATTGACCGCGATGCCAGTGGCCGTCGTGCGCGGGCTTACCGTGGCCGACGACGGTTCGACGGCCCGGCAACTGCTGCGACCGGGCCCCGAAGATCTGTTCTGGCTCGGCACCGCGGAAGCCATCGAACTGGGTCAACAGCAGGCCCAGCTGCTGCGTAGATCGGTGCGGCGGTTCACTGACGAACCCGTGCCGCCGGAGCTGGTCGAGGCTGCGGTCGCCGAGGCGCTGACCGCGCCGGCCCCGCACCACACCCGCCCGGTGCGGTTCGTCTGGCTGCAGACTCAGGACGCCCGGACGCGACTGTTGGACCGGATGAAGGACAAATGGCGCTCCGACCTGGCCGGCGACGGCAGGCCCGAAGATGCGGTCGAGCGCCGAGTAGCGCGCGGCCAGATCCTCTATGACGCACCCGAGGTCGTCATTCCATTCCTGGTTCCCGACGGTGCACACTCCTACCCCGACAGTGCGCGCACCGATGCCGAACACACGATGTTCACGGTTGCGGTCGGGGCGGCCGTGCAAGCTCTGCTGGTCGCACTGGCGGTGCGCGGGGTGGGCAGCTGCTGGATCGGGTCGACGCTGTTCGCCGCCGATCTGGTTCGCACCGAGCTGGGGCTGCCGGCCGATTGGGAACCGTTGGGCGCCATTGCGATCGGATACGCCGCAGAGGCCTCTGGGCCCGCTGGGGCCCCTGTGTTGCGCGACCCGATGCCGCCCGGCGACTTGCTGATCCGCAAGTGAAGACATTCGCCGGCAAGACGGCCGCGTCGGCTGACAAGGTGCGTGGCGCCTATTACACGCCGGCGCCCGTGGCCCGATTCCTGGCCGGCTGGGTTCGCCATGCCGGTCCGCGAATTCTGGAGCCGTCTTGCGGCGACGGCCGCATCCTGCGCGAACTGGCCACGCTGACCAGCCGGGCGCACGGGGTGGAACTCGCCGCGCACGAGGCGGCCAAGTCGCGGGAGTTCGCCCCCGTCGACACCGAGGACCTGTTCACCTGGCTACCCACTACCGAGGCGGGCAGCTGGGATGGCGTCGCGGGAAACCCGCCCTACATTCGCTTCGGGAACTGGGCTTCCGGGCAACGGGAGCCGGCCCTGGAACTGATGAGGCGAGCAGGCTTGCGCCCCACCAAGTTGACCAATGCCTGGGTCCCCTTCGTCGTCGCAAGCACAATCCTGGTGCGCGAGGGTGGCCGGGTAGGCCTGGTACTCCCCGCCGAATTGCTCCAGGTCGGCTACGCCGCGCAGTTGCGCGAATTTCTGCTGAGTCGCTTCGCCGAGATCACCCTCGTGACATTCGGCCGGCTGGTGTTCGACGGGATCATGCAGGAGATCGTGTTGTTCTGCGGCGTCATCGGTGTTGGCCCGGCGCGCATCCGTACGGTCGCGCTCAGCGACGCCGACGCGTTGGCCGATGTGGATCTGGATGTCGAGCATCTTTGTTCGGCGCCCGCCCTCTTACATGAACAGGAGAAGTGGACCAAGTACTTCCTCGATCCGGCTCAGATCCAGCTGCTGCGCACCATTAAGCAGTCGGGCAGCCTGACCCGGCTCGGCGGTTTGGCCGACGTGGACGTGGGCATCGTGACGGGCCGCAACAGCTTCTTCACCTTCACCGACGCCGCGGCCCAAGAACTCGGACTCAGGCCGCACTGCGTCCCGCTCGTCTCGCGCAGTACCCAACTCTGCGGCCTGGTCTACGACATGGACTGCCGGACCAGCGATATCGCCGCCAGGCACCGGACCTGGCTGCTCGACGCTCGNNTTCATGCTGCGCCAGATCCACCTCGCCCCACGGCTAACCGTCAACGCCGCCGGGGCAACGAGCACGGACACCGTGCATCGGGTACGGCTCAGGACCGATCTGGAGGCCGATCTTGACGCGACCGCATTTGCCGCGGTGTTCCACAACAGCGCGACGTTCGCCTTCGCCGAGATCATGGGCCGCAGCTATGGAGGAGGCATCTTGGAGCTGGAACCCCGCGAGGCCGAGCAGCTGCCAGTCCCGCGGCCGGGATGTGCGGACCCCGACCTTGCCCGCGACGTCGATCTTTTACTGAAGGCCAACGAGGTAGAGAAGGCCCTCGACGTCGTGGATCGCCGCGTCCTGATCGACCGACTCGGCTGGGCGCCCGACGCTGTGGCGCAGTGCCGGTCGGCGTGGTTGGCGCTGCGTGACCGCAGAACAAAGCGGGGATCCCGTTGAGCGTCCGAGAGTCGACGATCGCGATCCTCACCGACTGGCAGGCACCCGATGCGGCACAGGATTCGTTACGGCACGCGGTGCTGGCGTTCGTCCAGGCCCGCGAGGACGCCTGCCGTCGTGCGTGCGTACCCGGGCACGTCACCGCTTCGGCACTCGTGCTCGATGACACCGGCGACCGGGTGCTGCTGACTTTGCACCCGCGCCTACGCAGGTGGGTGCAATTGGGCGGGCATTGCGAAGACGAAGATGACGACCTCGTGGCCGCGGCGCTGCGCGAGGCCACCGAGGAGTCCGGGATCGCCGGCCTGCGGATGGACCCCGAACTCGTTGCCGTGCATGTCCATCCGCTGACGTGTTCGCTGGGCGTGCCGACCCGCCACCTGGACCTGCAGTTCGCGGCCCACGCGCCCGCCGACGCGCAGTTCGTCATCAGCGAGGAGTCCGACGACCTGCGATGGTGGCCGGCCGACGGGCTGCCATTCGGTACGGATCACGCGTTGGCCTACTTGGTCGCCCAGGCCACCCGCCGAGCGTGAAGGTGGCCTCTCGCTCGCCAACGAAGGACGGCCGGCGCGGAACGACTCAGACGTCGGACGAGTAACGGATCCCGCCGTCGGGAATCGATACTCCGGGCCACACCCGGGCGCCGCGCAGCAACTCGCAGCGTGCCCCGATGTCCGCTCCGTCGCCGATCACACCGTCGCGGATCAGCGCCCGCGGACCGATTCGGACACCGAAGCCGATGATCGAGCGCTCGATCACGCTGCCGGCCTCGATTTTGGCACCGTCGAAGATCACCGCGCCGTCCAGTCGGACGCCGGGGCCGATCTCGGCGCCCCGCCCGACCACCGTGCCACCGATCAGCAACGCGCCCGGCGACACCGCCGCGCCGTCATGCACCAACTGCTCGCCGTGGTGGCCCTTCAGTGCCGGCGACGGTGCGATCCCGCGCACCAGGTCCGAAGATCCGCGAACGAAATCTTCCGGTGTGCCCATATCACGCCAATACGAGGCATCCACGTAACCGCAGACCTTGACGTCGGCGTCGGACAACAGCGCCGGGAACACCTCGCGTTCGACCGAGACCTCGCGGTCCCGGGGAATCCGGTCGATGATGCCGCGCTGGAAGACGTAGCAGCCGGCGTTGATCTGGTCGGTCGGCGGATCCTGTGTCTTCTCGAGAAACGCGACGACCCGGCCCGCTTCGTCGGTGGGCACGCAGCCGAACGCGCGCGGGTCACTCACCCGCACAAGGTGCAGTGTGACGTCTGCTTGATTGGTTTGGTGAAACGCCAGCAGGTCGCCCAAGTCGGCGCCGGAGAGCACGTCGCCGTTGAACACCATCNNCTCGGTCACGTAGTCGATCTGCAGACCCAGCTTGGAGCCGTCACCGAACTCGGCTTCGAACACCGAAGCCTGATACGAGGTGCCCAGAATCACGTGCTCTATGCCCGCCGCGGCGATCCGCGATAGCAGATGGGTGAGAAACGGCAGCCCGGCGGTTGGCAGCATCGGCTTGGGCGCTGACAGTGTCAGCGGCCGCAGCCGGGTGCCTTTGCCGCCGACCAGGATCACGGCATCGACTTGCGAGGTCGCCAACTCAGTGCCGCCCTTCTGTCAGTTTCAGTTTCTCCGTCTGTTCCCTTCGGGACCTGCGCAGCGAGCCGCGCACCATCAATCGGGAACGCGCCGCGAGCGATCCCCGCAGCGCCCAACGCAGTGGGGCCAGCCGCCAACCGGAATACCGGTCGGCCAGGAATAGATAGGTGCTCTTGTGATGGGCCGCCAAGTGGTTTGCCGGGTCGTGCCCGGTGGAGTGGCCTTTGTGATGCAGAACTTCCGCCGATGGCACGTAGACGCTCAGCCACCCGGCTTTGCCGAGCCGGTCGCCGAGATCGACATCCTCCATATACATGAAATAGCGCTCGTCGAACCCGCCGATCTGGCTGAACGCCGACCGCCTAACCAGGAGACACGATCCCGACAGCCACCCCACCGGCCGTTCGGTGGGCTCGAACCGCTCCTGGCGGTAGGCCGTGGTCCAGGGATTGCGTTTCCAGAACGGCCCGAGCACCGCGTGCATACTGCCGCGGACGAGGCTGGGCAAGTGCCGCGCCGACGGGTAGACCGATCCGTCGGGGTCCCGGACGAGTGGGCCGAGTGCGCCCGCGCGGGGCCATCGCACCGCGGCGCTCAACAGAGCGTCGATGCTGCCCGGCCCCCATTGCACGTCCGGGTTGGCCACGATCATCCAGTCGTCATCGTCCAACTGTGCGACCGCGCGATTCACCGCGGTTCCGTACCCGAGGTTCGCCCCCATGTCGATCAGCCGCNNCGTTCGGGTAGCGCTCAACCGCGGCCTGCGGTGTTCCGTCGGTGGACCCGTTGTCGGCAAGCAAAACGGTGACCGGCCGCTCGGTGGCCATCGACAATGAGGCTAAGAAGCGCTCCAAATGAGGGCCCGGCGAATAGGTCACCGTCACGACCGCCACTGCGTCAGTCACGCGTCGAGGGTATTGGTCGATCGGCGCCGGCGGCGGCGAGCGCCGCGACGAGTGCAGGGCGCCATGGCCTTAGCGGCGTCATGCCCGCGGCCGCGGACTCCCCGCTCGATAGCACCGAGTAGCTCGGCCGTGGCGCCGGCCGGGGATTCTTTGCGCTGCTGACCGGTAGCACCCGGGTCGGGTCGGCACCGCACTCTTCGAATACCGCGCGGGCTTGCTCGAATCGGGAAACCGCACCCTCGTTGGCCGCGTGCAAAATCGGCCCGGGCACGCCATCTTCGGCCACCTGGAGTAGGGCGTCGGCCAAGTCGGCGACATAAGTCGGTGAGCCGACTTGGTCGTCTACCACCTCGACGGGGCCGTCTCCGGCGGCCAGTCGTCGCATGATCGCGACGAAGTCGCTGCCGGTGCCGCCTGTGTAGACCCAGGCGGTCCGCACCACGACGGCCTCCGGCTGCGCCGCCAGCACGGCGAGTTCACCGGCGCGCTTGGTGCAGGCGTAAACGCCCCGCGGCTCGGTCTCATCGCTGGGTTCGTAGGGGCGCTGCTCACCGTCGCCGGTGAACACAAAGTCGGTGGAGACGTGGATCAGCCGGGCGCCCGCGCGTGCGCATGCCCGCGCGATGTGCTGCGGGCCGACGACGTTGATCGCCTGCGCGGCCGACTCGTGACTTTCCGCGCCATCGACGTTGGTGTAAGCAGCGCAATTGATCACGACATCGCCTTTTTTGACGATCGATGCGGCCGCGGCCGCATCGGTNNAGTTGCCCGCCCGCACCTGTGATCACGATCCTGCTCGACATGATTCGAGTCTGGCATGCCTTAAGACAAGACGGAGCCAAGCCCAAGACAAGCCGGGCCACGCCGCGGTCCGCTACCCACGATCGGCATGTAACGCAAGTAACCTAGTGTGATGCTTG
>PLSK01000064.1:11776-22361 GCA_003165155.1 Mycobacterium sp.
ACAGCCGCACGGACGCGCACGGCAATCCGCTCTCAGACACCGAACTGGCGACCTTGCGGGCCGGAGACGACGTCGCGACCAATACCGACACCATCATCCTGGTCCGCATCCCCAACAACGGGAGGTCGGCCACCGCGATCTCGATTCCCCGCGACTCGTACGTCGCGGCCCCCGGCCTCGGNNAACGGCGTCTACGGCGAGACCAAGGAGACAAAACGGGCCAGCCTCGTTCAGGCCGGTGTTCCCGCCGCGGACGCCGAGGCGCAGGGCACCGAGGCCGGTCGCGAGGCGCTGATCAAGACGGTCGCCGACCTCACCGGCGTAACGGTCGATCACTACGCAGAGATCGGGCTGCTCGGCTTCGCATTGATCACCGACGCCCTCGGCGGTGTCGAGGTTTGCCTCAAGGAACCGGTGTTCGAACCGATGTCGGGTGCCGACTTTCCGGCCGGCCGACAAAAGCTCAACGGCCCCCAGGCGCTGAGCTTCGTACGCCAGCGCCACGATCTGCCGCGCGGCGACCTGGACCGGGTGGTGCGCCAGCAGGCGGTGATGGCCTCGCTCGCGCATCGGATCATCTCAGGCCAGACACTGTCCAGCCCGGGCACGCTGCACCGTCTGGAGCAGGCCGTCCAGCGCTCGATGGTGATCTCCTCTGGCTGGGACATCATGGATTTCGTCCAGCAGCTGCAAAAACTGGCGGGCGGCAAGGTCGCCTTCGCCACCGTTCCGGTACTGGACGGGGCGGGCTGGAGCGACGACGGCATGCAAAGTGTCGTCCGGGTGGACCCGCACCAGATTCAGGACTGGGTCGGCGGCTTGCTGAACGACCAGGCGGCGGGCAAGACCGAGCAGCTCGCCTACACGCCCGCGAAGACCACCGCCAGTGTGGTCAACGACACCGACATCAACGGATTGGCCGCATCGGTATCAGAGGTGCTGAGCGCCAAGGGATTTACCATGGGGACGGTCGGTAACAACGACGGCGGCCACGTGAAATCCAGCCAGGTACGGTCCGCCAAGACCGACGACCTCGGCGCCCAGCAGATCGCCACCGAACTGGGCGGGTTGCCGGTCGTCGCGGATGCGTCGATCGGACCGGGATCGGTTCGGGTGGTGCTGGCCAACGATTACAGCGGTCCGGGCTCCGGCCTCAGCGGCGGTCCGAACAGCCAATCAGCGCCCATGGTGTCGAACTCCGGGTCGGCTGCTGACGCACGAACTCCAGCTCCCTCGCCGATTCTCACCGCCGGTTCCGACAAGCCCGAATGCATCAACTGACCACGCCGACCACGCTCAGCGGCGCGATCCTGGATCCGATGCTGCGCGCCGACCCGGTCGGCCCGCGGATCACCTACTACGACGATGCCACCGGCGAGCGGATTGAATTGTCCGCGGCGACGCTGGCCAACTGGGCCGCAAAGACGGCGAATCTGTTACGTGACGAACTCGCCGCCGGCCCGGCCAGCCGAATCGCGATCTTGCTTCCGGCGCACTGGCAGACGGCGGCGGTCTTGTTCGGGGTGTGGTGGATCGGCGCCGAAGCGGTGCTCGCGGGAGAGTCAGCCGATATAGCCCTGTGCACGGCCGAACGGCTGGATGAGGCCGATTCCGTTGCGCCCGGCGGTGAGGTCGCGGTGCTGTCGCTCGATCCGTTTGGCCGGCCCGCGGCCGATCTGCCGTTCGGCGTCACTGATTACGCGACCGCGGTGCGGGTGCACGGCGACCAGATAGTCGCCGAACGCCACCCCGGTCCGGCTTTGGCCGGCCGATCAGTTGAGGACGTACTAGCCGACTGTGAGAACTCTGCCTCGACAAGGGGTTTGAGGGCGAAGGATCGGGTGCTTTCCAGCGCACCGTGGACCGGACCCGGCGACCTGGTGGACGGACTGCTGGCGGTGCTGGCGGCCGGGGCGTCGCTGGTACAGGTGGCCAATCCCGATCCTGAGGCGCTACAGCGCAGGATCGAGACCGAAAAGGTCACCAAAGTCCTATAGTTCTGGGCGCTCCCCGGCGGGCCGTCCCTGTTTCAGATACATATTGATATCGCAATATTTCGATGTTAACGTCGAGCGAGTAGTAGCTGACGCTGTGACGACAGGGAGGTTCAGGCGATGGCGGTGTACGGGCTATTGGCAAAGGCCGCAGGGACGGTAATCACAGGCCTGGCGGGCGTGACGGCCTACGAGGTGTTGCGCAAAGCCGCCGCCAAGGCGCCGCTACACGAGACCGCGGTGTCGGCGGCGGAGCTGGGATTGCGTGGAACCCGCAAGGCCGAGGAAGCCGCCGAAACGGCCCGGCTGAAGCTCGCCGACGTGATAGCCGAAGCCCGCGAACGCGTCGGCGAAGAGGTGCCTCCGCCATCCATCGGCGACGCCCACCAGCACGACCACTAGCCTTCGCATGGCCCTCGCTGTAGTGCCGGCGGCGCACGAGTCCGAAGACCCTGCCCTGGCGGTGGTTTCGGACGCCGCCGGACGCATGCGGGTTCAAGTCGAGTGGGTCCGTTGCAATTCCCGGCGCGCCGTGGCGGTCGAAGAAGCCGTAGCCAAGCAGGACGGCGTGCGGGCCGTGCATGCGTATCCACGGACCGGGTCCGTGGTCGTGTGGTATTCGCCCAGGCGTTGCGAGCGCTCTTCGGTGCTGGCCGCGATAAGTGACGCGGCACATGTCGCCGCCGAGTTGATCCCCGCGCGCGCGCCGCATTCATCGGAGATCCGCAACGCCGATGTGCTCCGGATGGTCATCGGGGGCGCGGCGCTGGCCTTACTCGGCGTGCGCCGGTACGTGTTCGCGCGGCCGCCACTGCTCGGCCCCAGCGGCCGGCTGGTCGCGACCGGCGTCACCGTCTTCACCGGATACCCGTTCCTGCGCGGGGCGGTGAGTTCCCTGCGCTCCGGTAAGGCCGGCACCGATGCGCTGGTCTCGGCCGCAACGGTGGCGAGCTTGATCTTGCGCGAGAACGTGGTGGCGCTCACCGTGTTGTGGCTGCTGAATATCGGTGAGTACCTTCAGGATCTGACCCTGCGTCGGACCCGGCGGGCCATCTCGGAGCTACTGCGCGGCAGCCAGGATACGGCGTGGATTCGGCTGAGCGAAGGGACCGAAGCCGGCACCGAGTTACAGGTGCCGATCGACACCTTGCAGATTGGCGACGAGGTGGTGATCCACGACCATGTCGCCATCCCGGTCGACGGCGAGGTGGTCGACGGGGAGGCGGTCGTCAACCAATCCGCGATCACCGGCGAGAATCTGCCGGTCAGTGTCACGGTCGGGGCACACGTGCACGCCGGTTCGGTCGTGGTACGCGGGCGACTGGTGGTGCGCGCCGGCGCCGTCGGCAATCAGACCACGATCGGCCGGATAATCACCAGAGTCGAAGAGGCGCAGAACGACCGGGCGCCGATCCAAACGATCGGCGAGAACTTCTCGCGCCGCTTCGTTCCCACCTCGTTCATCGTCTCGGCCATCACCCTGGCGATCACCGGAGACGTCCGGCGCGCGATGACCATGCTGTTGATCGCCTGCCCATGCGCGGTGGGCCTGTCCACCCCGACCGCGATCAGCGCCGCGATCGGCAACGGCGCCCGGCGCGGCATCCTGATCAAAGGCGGATCCCACCTGGAGCAGGCAGGCCGGATCGACGCCATCGTGTTCGACAAGACCGGGACGCTGACCGTCGGGCGCCCAGTGGTAACGAACATCGTTGCCATGCACAAGGATTGGCAGCCAGAGCAGGTCCTGGCCTATGCGGCCAGCTCGGAGATCCACTCTCGTCATCCGCTGGCCGAAGCGGTGATCCGCTCGACCGAGGAACGCCACATCAGCATCCCGCCGCATGAGGAGTGCGAGGTGCTGGTTGGGCTGGGGATGCGGACCTGGGCCGATGGCCGGACCCTGCTGCTGGGCAGCCCCGGGCTGCTGCGGTCCGAGAAAGTCCGGGTGTCGAAGAAGGCGTCAGAGTGGGTTGACAAGCTGCGGCGCCAGGCCGAGACCCCGCTGCTGCTCGCGGTGGACGGCAAGCTGGTAGGGCTGATCAGCCTGCGCGACGAAGTGCGGCCGGAGGCGGCCGAAGTGCTGACCAAGCTGCGGGCCAACGGGATTCGCCGGGTCGTCATGCTCACCGGGGACCACCCGGACATCGCCCGGGTTGTCGCCGACGAGCTGGGCATCGACGAGTGGCGCGCCGAGGTAATGCCGGAGGACAAGCTCGAGGTGGTCCGCAAGCTGCAGAACGATGGTTACGTGGTCGGCATGGTCGGAGACGGCATCAACGATGCCCCGGCGCTGGCCGCCGCCGATATCGGAATCGCGATGGGCCTGGCCGGAACCGACGTCGCTGTCGAGACCGCCGATGTGGCGCTCGCCAACGACGACCTGCACCGGCTGCTCGATGTGCGGGACCTGGGCGCGAGGGCAGTGGATGTAATCCGGGAGAACTACGGCATGTCGATCGCGGTCAACGCCGCTGGGCTGATCATCGGTGCGGGCGGCGCGCTGTCACCCGTGTTGGCCGCGATTCTGCACAACGCATCGTCGGTGGCGGTGGTGGCGAACAGCTCCCGGCTGATCCGCTACCGGCTCTAATTACCCCGCGAAACTGCAACTGGCGACGGCGTTACTCGGTAAACGTATAGTGGAATGCCGTCTCTCGGCGAGGTGACGAGGTTTCAGCATCCGCAAGCGTGGCCGCGCCAGCACCGGGCGCCCTGCCAGACCGCGATGCCGGCAATGGCAAGGCCGATCGCGGGGTCAAACCACCAACCGCCGGGCCAAAAGGGCGTGAGCGCAAGGCCCACCAGCACCGCGGCGGCCTGGGCCGCACACAGGTAGTTCTGGGTTCCTTCGCCCTCGGTGGCTCCGGAGTCCAGGCGCGCGCCCAGTCGATGGTTGGCCCAACCGAGTACCGGCATCAGGAGCAAACCGACTGCCGTCAATCCGATACCGATAATCGACGTCTCGGTATGCCGCTGGTCCGTCAGGTGCCGGATGGATTCGCCGGCGATGTAAGGGGCGGTCAGCAGGAACGACACCGCGACACCGCGTTGGGCGCGCCGCTCGGCGGTGTGTGACGCGGTCCGCGCCCCGCTGAAGCGCCAGACCACCATCGCGCTGGCCAGCGCCTCGGCCCCGCCGCCCAGCGCCCACCCGGTCAGTGCGACAGACCCGACCGTCAGCCCCTGCCAGAGCCCGATGACGCCCTCGATGAGCACCACGGCCAGGCTGACCCAGGCGAGCCGCCGCGCCCACTGGGCGCTGCGCTGCCACCCGGCATCCGGCGCTATCGGGGTCAGGCGTTCCAACTCGGAAATCGAGGTCTTGGCCTCTGTCAGGGTTTCCATCAGGCTGATGGTAGGAGCGGCACGGCAAGATGGGACGGCACGGCGCCCTGCAGTAATGCAACCGTGTCGAAGCCGTTAGCCGGGGCCTTCAGAGCTCTCGGATCTCGGCCCTAATCCAGGAGTCGGCGGTGTGCGACGGCAACGGCCCGAGGTGGGTCCGGTGATCAGCGATAGGTCGGGACATGTCACGCACCTGTCTGGTCTTCGAGTGATTGATGGTTCAGCAAGCGTTTGAGTACCTTCCCGCCCGCGTTGCGGGGCAGTGCGTCGACGAACAGCACATCGCGGGGGATTTTGAAGCGGGCCAACCGGTTTCGTACATATTCTTTGACATCACGCTCGGTCAGCGATGCACCCGGCCGCAGCACTATGTAAGCGCGCAGACGCTGCCCGAACTCCTCGTCGCTGACGCCGATCACCGCGACTTCGAGGATGGCGGGATGATGCGCGAGCGCCTCTTCGACCTCACCCGGGTACACATTCTCCCCGCCGGAGACGATCATCTCGTCGTCGCGCCCGTCGATGAACAGCCTGCCGGCCCGATCGAAATGACCGACGTCGTCGGTGGACATCAGGTCCTGGATCGACTCCTTGGTGCCACCGCCGGTGTATCCCTCGAAGGCCAGCACGTTGCCGACGAAGATCCGCCCCGGCGTACCGGCAGGAGCCTCGTGTCGGTCGTCGGTAAAAACCTTGACGACCGACCCGGGCACCACCGCGCCAACGGATCCGGGCGCGACGGTCAGATCGGCGGGCGTGGCGATGGTGGCGTAAGCAACCTCGGTGGACCCGTACATGTTGTAGACCACAGGGCCGAATGCCTCGAGCGCTCGGGTGGCCAGCGCAGCGCCGAGTTGGGATCCGCCGATGAACACGATCCGCAACGAGGACAGGTCGTGCCCGGCGAGGGCTTGAGGGCCCAGGTCGACAATGCGCCGCAGCATGGTCGGCACGACGATCATGGCGCTGGCCCGATGTGCGGCCACGCTGGCCAGCGTCTGATGGGCATCAAAGTGCCGGCGCAGCACCAGGGTCGAGCCCAGCACCATCGCGTACATCGCGTGGCTGAAACCCATCGAATGAAACAGCGGCACACAGCATTCGGTGACTTCCCGGCCACGGAACGGGACCTTGCCGAGCAGGCCGCCGACCGGTATCAGCGAGTAAGGCTCCGAACGCGCCGCGCCTTTGGGGACTCCGGTCGTGCCGCTGGTTGAAATGACGATCTTGGGCCGGCCGCCGGAGCTGGGCGGCGGAGTGGGATCGCCGTGTTCGATCAGTGCATCGAGGGTGTCGGGAGCGGGCGATTCCGGCGTGTCTGTCCAGGCTCGAATCCGGCCCAACCTGGGGTGGACCTCGGCGACGACGGCGCTGTACTCGTCGTCGAAAACCAGCAGGTCGACGCCTTCGCGGGTCAGCATCTTGGCGAGTTGCACGCTGCCGAAGCCGGTATTCAGCAGCAGGACACCCGCGCCACACTTGCCGGCCGCGAAAACGGCTTCCAGAAAACCCCGGTGGTTGCCTACCAGGATGGCCACGCTGGCACCCGGGCCAAGCCCGCGGCGACGCCACTCGTTGGCCAGCGCGTTCGTCCGCTTGTCCAGATCGCCGAAAGTCAGCGGACCACGCTCGTCGATCAGGGCCAGCCCGTTGTGGTCTCGCCCGGCCGCGATCGCCGTCGCTGCACCCAGCAAGCCGTAACGGTCCAACGCGCGCAGCACTGACAGGATCCGACGTGCTGGGATAAGATGCAGCCCTCCGGACCGGGCATAGAGCAGTAGCGACCAGGATTCCAAGCCGAGGCGCCTCACCAACTTCGCCAGCATCGTCTGCACCGTGCTCCTCACCCTAGTTTTGCGTTGAATCCCCAGTGACCCTGACACACCGACGCTGCCACTAGGTCACCGCCATGGATAAGGGCGCAACGCCACTACGGCAGGGGTCTTTGGTCCCCGCAGTTGCACCGGAACGGCGCTAGTTACTCTGTCTAATCAGTGGCGGATCGAGAGCAGGGACCATGCATGGGGCGCACCGATAACGACAGCTGGGATCTGGCGACCAGTGTGGGAGCGACCGCGACCATGGTGGCCGCAGGGAGGGCTCGGGCCACCAGGAGCGGGCTGATCGACGATCCCTTCGCCGAGCCGCTGGTGCGTGCCGTCGGCGTCGATTTCTTCACCCGCTGGGCCCGCGGGGAACTCGACTCCGCCGACGTCGATGTCCCCGGCGCCGCTTGGGGCATGCAGCGGATGACCGACATGCTGGCGGCGCGTACCCGCTACATCGACGCGTTCTTCGCCGCGACCCAGGAAAACGGGAAAGCCGCGGGCGTCCGCCAGGTGGTCATCTTGGCCGCCGGCCTCGACGCCCGCGGGTATCGGCTGCCCTGGGCGCCGGGAACGACGCTGTTCGAGATCGATCAGCCACAAGTCATCGAATTCAAGACCGCCACGATCACCGGGCTCGGCGCCGAGCCAACAGCCGATGTGCGGGCCGTCGCGATCGACTTGCGACACGATTGGCCTGCGGCGTTGCGGGAGGCCGGGTTCGACTCGGAGCGGCCCGCCGCGTGGGCCGCCGAAGGCCTGCTCGGCTTCCTGCCGCCGGACGCCCAGGATCGGCTGCTGGACAGCGTCACCGCGCTCAGTGCCGACGGCAGTCAGCTGGTCGCCGAAGTCTTCGTCAATGGGGGCGTCAATCGGGAGGCTATGAACGCCGCCAGCGACAAGTGGCGAGACAACGGCCTCGATCTCCCGCTCGGCGATCTGGGCTTCCCCGGCGAACGCAACGACGCGGAGACCCACCTAGAGCAGTACGGCTGGCGCACGATTCGCACATCATTGAACCAGTTGTTGGCCGACACCGGATTACCGCTGCAGTCCGACGATGACGAAGCCCCGTTTAGCCGCAACTACTACTGCACCGCAGCGCTGCACAAGGCAGGCTAAAGAAAGGCCCCAAGATGCCAAACAGTAAGCCCGCCAAACCACTTGATGGATTTCGGGTGCTGGATTTCACCCAGAACGTCGCCGGTCCCCTAGCCGGGCAGGTGCTCGCCGATCTGGGTGCCGAAGTGATCAAGGTCGAGGCACCCGGCGGGGAGGCGGCCCGGCACATCATCGCAGTGCTGCCCGGGCGCCCACCGCTGGCCACCTATTTCCTGCCCAACAACCGGGGCAAGAAGTCGGTGACGGCGGACCTGCGCACCGAAGACGCCAAGCAGCAGATCCTGCGGCTCGCCGACACGGCCGACGTTGTGCTGGAAGGATTTCGCCCCGGGGTCATGGAGAAGATGGGTCTGGGGCCCGACGACCTGCGGTCCCGCAATCCCAAGTTGATCTACGCGCGGCTGTCAGCCTTCGGCGGCAACGGCCCGCATGGCACTCGGCCGGGCGTCGACCTGATGGTCGCCGCCGAGTCCGGCATGACCACCGGGATGCCCACGCCCACCGGGAAGCCACAGATCATCCCTTTCCAGCTGGTCGACAACGCCAGCGGCCATGTGCTGGCGCAGGCGGTGCTGGCCGCGCTGCTCAACCGCGAGCGCCACGGGGTGGCCGACGTCGTGCAGGTCGCCATGTACGACGTCGCAGTGGGTCTGCAGGCCAACCAGCTCACGATGCATCTGAACAAGCCCAGCCCGCCGCCCGAGACGACGCCCAAGCCGGACGCGGCACCTAATACCAAGAAGCGCAAGGGCGTTGGCTTTGCTACCCAACCGTCGGACGCGTTCCGGGCGGCGGACGGCTACCTCGTCATCAGCGCGTACGTGCCCAAACACTGGGCGAAGCTATGCGAGATCATCGGCCGCCCCGATCTTCTCACCGACGAGCGGTTCATCGACCAGCGCGCGCGGGCGGTCAACTATCCCGAGTTGACCGACGAATTGGAGTCGGCGCTGGCCGCCAAGACCGCTGCCGAATGGGTTGAGCTGCTGCACGAAGGCGGCCTGATGGCCTGCCTCGCCTACACCTGGAAGCAGGTGGTGAACACGCCGTTATTCGCCGAGAACGAGCTCGCGCTCGAAGTCGGCAGCGGTGATGACGCCATCACGGTCATCCGCACGCCCGCGCGCTACTCGAGCTTCGATGCCGTAGCCACCGATCCCCCGCCGGCCGCGGGCGCGCACAACGATATGTTCTTCGCCGCGCCCGCCACTTTAGGCCGTCACACGCCCGGAAGCTTGACGACCTGAAGGAAGAACTCGTCGATCTGCCGGACCGCACTGATGAATTGGTCAAGGTCGACTGGTTTGGTGACGTAGGCGTTGGCGTGCAGTTTGTAGCTGCGCAAGATGTCCTCCTCGGCCGAAGAGGTGGTCAGGACCACGACCGGGATGCGACAGAGGTCGGGGTCGGACTTTATCTTCTCCAGCAGCTGCCGACCGTCGTATTTCGGCAGGTTCAAATCAAGCAGGATAAGGTCCGGGCGCGGCACATCCTCGAAGCCACCGCGCCGGTAAAGGTAGTTCAGGCCCTCTTCGCCGTCGTGGGCCACGTGCAGCCTGTTTTGAAGCTTGTTGTGCTCGAACGCTTCCCGGGTGATCAGCTCGTCTCCGGGATCGTCTTCAACGAGCAGGATGTCGATCGCTCGACCGGCCGGCGTCATGGCGTTGCTCCTTCTAAATTGGTCAGGTTATTTTGTTCCGCGCCCTTGGGCGCGGTGATCGGTAACGTGAACTCGAACCGGGTTCCATCGGTATAGGACGTGTCGATCCAGATGGCGCCGCCGTAGTACTCGACGATCTTCTTGCATATCGCGAGACCGACGCCGGTTCCGGTGTACACGTCGCGGCCGTGCAGGCGCTGAAAGATGACAAAGACCTTGTCGACAAACTCCTCGGCGATGCCGATGCCGTTATCCGACACCGACAGCAACCACTCGCCGTCGCGATCACCGGTGCCCTGTTCGCTGTCAATGACGACCCGGGGTGGGCGATCGTGATGCCGGAACTTGATCGCATTGCCAATCAGGTTCTGCCACAACATCGTCAGCAGCGTCGGATCTCCAACCATCCGCGGTAGCGGCTGTTCGGGGCGGACGATCTCGGCGCCTGATTCGTCGATGGCAACGGCAACGTTGGCCAGGGCGGCGTCCAGCGTGGCGTCCAGCTGGAGCTCGGTCTGCGTCATGCCGAGCCGGCCGACTCGGGAGAAGCTGAGCAGGTCGTTGATGAGCACCTGCATGCGTTTTGCTCCGTCGACTGCGAATCCGATGTATTCGATACCGCGCTCGTCGAGCTG
>PLSK01000064.1:22393-66513 GCA_003165155.1 Mycobacterium sp.
TGCCGCATGTTCTCCACGTCGACGGTGATATCTCGAAGGTCCTTCGGCCTGTGCGGAGGCGCAATGGTGTCGCCAAAGTTGCCCTGGGTAATCCGTCTGCATGCTGCGGCGAGCGCACGAAGCGGTATGGTGATCGCGCGCCGAGTCAGGACGCCCAACAGTATTGCCGTGGCGAAGAAAACCAGCACCATCGCCCCCAGCACCCTGTTGCGCCATGTATTGATGTGCTTGACCTCGTCAACAGCGTGCTCGCGCGCCGCGGCCAGATGGACATTTTGCGCATCGAAAAGCTGACGCAAATGGTCGAATTCGGCCTTACCACGCTCCGCCGTGGCACCGGTTATGAGATTTGGAGAGTACGGGGCGACACTCGCGATGAGGGGCTCAGCATAGTTTGCCCGCCAGGCGGCGGCGGCCCTCTCGATCGTGTCCAGATCGGCGATCAGGTCGGGGCGTGAGCTGAGTCGCTGCCGGATGTCTTCGTTCGCTGCCTGTTCGGCGTGCTGCCCTTCGTAGTACGGGTCGAGGAACTGCCGCTCGGCGGAAATCAGGTAGCCACGCAGGCCCGTCTCCTGGTCGCCCAACGCCACCTGCAACTGGGATGCCGATAACCGCGCCGGCTGAATGTCGTCGATCAGCCCGCGCGACACCTCGTCGGCGCGATTTAGCAGCGCCATTCCGACCGCCGCACCCGCAAGCACCAGCACGCCCATGACCAACAGCACGAGGGCCAACCATCCCCGCACGGTGAGCCGCGGCTGATTTGTGTTCACCTGCTGGTCCGTTCGACGCGAAGTACAGCTATGTCATCGGTGAGCCCGCCGCGCGGCTGAGCGCGTTGCTGGGCGCCGTCGATCAGTGCGTCGACGAACGCCGGACCGGGCAGGGTCGCGTGCGACCGAGCCAGCGCAAGCAAACCGTCCTCGCCGAGCCTTTCGTTGCCGGTTCCGGAATATCCCTCGAAGAGTCCGTCGGTGAGCAGCAGCAGCGCTTGTCCCACCGGCCATTCCAGCTCATGCTGGGGCCAGTCGTCGCAATTGAGGCCCAGCGCCGGGCCGGCCGGCGGCTCGATCCATTCCACGGTACCGCTGCGTTGCAGCAGCATGCCGGGATGGCCGGCGCGGATCGCGGTGATGCGGGTGCCGTCGGCCCCGCCCGAAGGGCCACAAGGGATAGCCAGGCTGAGCACCGTCGCGAAGATCCCGCTATCGGTGCGCTCGGCGTGCAGCATCCGCTCGAGCTGCCGCATCCGGTCAACGCCGTGAATGCCGGCGAAGGTTAGCGTCCGCCAGGCGATCCGCAATGCCGCGCCCAACGCGGCCTCGTCCGGCCCGTGCCCCGCGACGTCACCGATCAGGACGTGAACGACGCGGTCGGGCGTCTGGACGACGTCGTAAAAATCCCCGCACAGCAAGGCATCCTCGCGGCTCGGCCGGTACCGGGCGACAATCTCGACGCCCGGGTTGTCGAGCAGCAGCGGGGAGGGCAGCAGACCGCGTTCCAGCAACGCGTTCTCGCGAGCCCGGAGTTGGCTTGCATACAGGTCCGCGGCAATGAGCTCGACACGTTTGCGCTCGATCGCATACAGCAGTGCGCGCCGCAGCATCTCGGGTTCGACACGACCCTTGACCAGGTAGTCCTGCGCGCCGGCCGCGACCGCTGAGGCCCCGAAGTACTCGTCGTTCAGCCCGGTCAGCACAACGATCGGGACGGTGGCGTCGCGTTTGGCGATGCGGTCGAGGGCGTCCATGCCGTTTGCGTCCGGCAGATGCAGATCCAGCAGTACACAATCGGGACGGGCGGACGCCAGCTCGCGCTCGGCATGCGCCATGGACTGTGCCCACACCACGCGAATATCGGTGAGCGAGTCCGCGATCAGGTCTTCGACGAGCAACGCGTCGGCTCGGTCATCCTCGACCAGTAGCAACGACAACGACTGCGTCGCCGCCGGGGTCACTGAGCTACGCACAGGCATAGGTCCAGTCATGCGTGCTGCGCCCAGGAAGGTAGGTCTTTCACCTGACACCCCCTGGCCGCGTTGGTCCCTATGCTCACGTGCCGACGTTACGGCCCCACTGCAGGTTCGCCCACACGAGCCCGCGCGCTGGCGCTACCACCCCGAATGGCCGCCGTACGCGTGAACTGTCGCGATACCCGATCCTATTCGGCCTGGATCAGCTTTTCGCTGGATCACGAAAACTGTTACCGCAGCAACGCGCGCGACATCACCACCCGCTGAATCTGATTGGTGCCCTCATAGATCTGGGTGATCTTGGCGTCGCGCATCATCCGCTCGACGGGAAAGTCCCGGGTGTAGCCGGCACCGCCGAACAGCTGCACGGCATCGGTGGTGACCTCCATCGCCACGTCGGAGGCGAAGCATTTCGACGCCGCCGAGATGAAGCCCAGATTCGTTTCACCGCGTTCGGC
Organism: Mycobacterium sp.; assembly: GCA_003165155.1. GTDB lineage: Bacteria > Actinomycetota > Actinomycetes > Mycobacteriales > Mycobacteriaceae > Mycobacterium. The sequence goes on from PLSK01000064.1 coordinate 24,824, forward strand.
GCGCGCAGCGGCGCTGTAGACCATCAGCCGCGCCGCCTCCACCTTCATCGCCATGTCGGCCAGCATGAACTGCACGCCCTGAAAGCTGCTTATCGACTCGCCAAACTGCTTGCGGTCCTTGGTATATGCGATGGCGGCATCCACCGCGCCCTGGGCGATGCCCACGGCCTGCGCGCCGATGGTGGGACGGGTGTGGTCCAACGTCGCCAGGGCGGTCTTGAAGCCGGTACCCGGCTCACCGATGATCCGATCACCTGGGACGCGGCAGTTCTCGAAGTACAGCTCGGTGGTCGGTGAGCCTTTGATCCCGAGTTTCTTTTCTTTCGGACCGACGGTGAATCCTTCGTCGTCCTTGTGCACCATGAACGACGAAATCCCGTTGGCGCCCTTGTCCGGATCTGTCACCGCCATCACCGTGTACCAGGTCGACTTGCCGCCATTGGTGATCCAGCACTTCGTGCCGTTGAGAATCCAGTCGTCGCCGTCAGCCTTGGCCCGGGTCCGCATCGACGCGGCGTCCGAGCCCGCCTCGCGCTCACTCAAGGCGTAGGAGGCCATCGCGGCGCCGTCGGCGATCGACGGCAAAACCTGCTTCTTCAAGTCTTCGGAACCGCGCAGGATCAGACCCATGGTGCCGAGTTTGTTGACCGCGGGGATCAACGACGCCGACGCGTCGACGCGGGCGACCTCCTCGATGACGATGCACGCCGCCACCGAATCCGCGCCCTGGCCGCCGTACTCCTCGGGCACGTGCACCGCGTTGAAGCCGGACGTATTCAGTGCATCCAGGGCTTCCTGCGGGAAGCGCGAATTCTCATCCACATCGGCGGCGTGCGGCGCGATCTCTTTTTCCGCCAGCGCGCGGATCGCAGCCCGCAATTCATCGTGCTCCTCGGGGAGCTTGAACACATCGAACGACGGGTTTCCGGCCCATCCAGCCATCTTTGGCCTCCTTGCTACTCGTGGGTAACTTTACCCTGATACTCGCGCTGCAGCGCCGCGTCCTTGGCGCGCACGGTGTCGGCCAGCTGGTCCTGGAACGCGACGATCCGCGCCCGTAGTTCCGGGTCGGACGATCCAAGAATGCGGACGGCCAGCAAGCCGGCGTTGCGGGCGCCGGCGATAGAGACGGTGGCCACCGGAACCCCCGCCGGCATCTGCACGATCGACAGCAGGGAATCGAGGCCGTCCAACCGGGCCAACGGCACCGGCACCCCGATCACCGGCAGCGGCGTCGCGGCGGCGACCATGCCGGGCAGGTGGGCGGCGCCGCCGGCACCCGCGATGATCACCTCGATGCCGCGGTCAGCCGCACCCCGGGCGTAGTCGAACATCACAGCCGGGGTGCGATGCGCAGAGACCACCCGAACCTCGGCCGGGATGTCGAACTCTGCAAGCGCTTCGGCGGCATCCTGCATCACCGACCAGTCGCTGTCGCTGCCCATGATCACCCCGACCCGGGGCGTATCAGCCGATCGGGGCTGTTCAGTCATGATGCGGATCCCATCCGTCCGTCCATTGCCCGTGTGACAACCAGTGTGCCGCCAGCTCTGCACGCTCGCGCAGCTTGGCTGGGTTTTTCAGGTCTGCGTCAGTGCCGAGAAAGTTGATATGTCCCACCTTGCGACCGGGGCGCTCAGCCTTCCCGTACAGGTGGACCCGGGCGTCGGGCATCCGCGCAAACAGGTGGTGCAACCGCTCGTCGGCGGTCATTGCCGGCGGCTGCGCGGCGCCCAGCACGTTGGCCATCACCGTCACCGGAACGATGGCGGCGGTATCGCCGAGCGGATAGTCCAGCACGGCTCGCAGATGTTGTTCGAACTGGCTGGTGCGCGCGCCGTCCATGGTCCAGTGTCCGGAGTTGTGCGGCCGCATCGCGAGTTCGTTCACCACCAGGGCGCCTTCGGTGGTCTCGAACAGCTCGACCGCGAGCACACCGACGACACCGAGTTCGGCGGCCAACCGAAACGCCAGCTGCTGTGCCGCACGGGCCACATCGTCGGGCAGGGCCGGCGCGGGCGCGATCACCAGCACGCAGATGCCGTCACGTTGCACCGTCTCGACCACCGGCCAGGCCGCGCCCTGGCCGAACGGCGAGCGCGCCACCATCGCCGACAATTCGCGTCGCAGTTGCACCCGCTCCTCGATCAGCAACGGCACACCGTCGGCCAGATACGCGCTGGCGATCTCGCGGGCGTCGGCCAAGTCGCTGGCCATCCGCACGCCGCGTCCGTCATACCCGCCACGGACCGCCTTGACCACGAGTGGCGCGTCTACCCGCGCGGCGAAAGTATCCAGCTTGCCAAGGTCTTCGAAGCTCTGGATACCCGCGTATCGGGGCACCGCGGCGCCCAGCGCTTCCAACCGCCGCCGCATGACGAGCTTGTCCTGAGCGTGCACCAGAGCCTGCGGCGGCGGCGCGACATTGACGCCTTCGGCGACCAGCTTCTCCAGCAGTTCGGTCGGGACGTGCTCGTGGTCAAACGTCAGCGCGTCGGCTCCAGCGGCAACCTCGCGCAGGACTTCAAGGTCGGTGTGCGAACCGATGACTAAATCCGGGGTGACCTGCGCGGCAGGTTCGTCGGCGGCGGTAGCCAACACCCGCAGGCTCTGCCCGAGCGCGATCGCGGCCTGCTGGGTCATCCGGGCAAGTTGGCCACCACCAACCATCGCGACAAGGGGCGTGCGGGTGCTGGGCACGGCCATCATGGTGTCACGACACACAGGATTGCGTTCAAGGCGTGTTGGACCGCTGGTGAAGCCCAATCGTTATGTAACATTTTGCGCCAATTTCGTGTCCATCCGTACACTCACATGTTGTGTCCTTTGCCGATGCCACAATCGCGCGCCTGCCTCAGGTCGTTCAGCCCTATGCGGCGCGCCACCATGAACTGATCAAATTCGCCATTGTCGGCGGCACCACGTTCGTCATCGACTCAGCAATCTTCTACACCCTAAAGCTGACGATTCTCGAGCCCAAGCCGGTAACGGCCAAGGTCATCGCCGGTATTGTCGCGGTAATAGCGTCATATGTATTAAACCGCGAGTGGAGTTTCCGCGACCGCGGCGGCCGCGAACGTCATCACGAAGCATTGCTATTTTTCGCGTTCAGCGGCGTGGGGGTGATGCTGAGCATGGCGCCGCTTTGGTTCTCCAGCTACATCCTGCAGTTGCGGGAGCCAATGGTGTCGCTGACCGTGGAAAACATCGCCGACTTCGTCTCGGCCTACGTCATCGGCAACCTGATGCAGATGGCCTTCCGGTTCTGGGCGTTCCGGCGCTGGGTGTTTCCCGAACAGATCGCCCGCGATCCCGACAAGGCGCTGGAGTCCGCGCTCACCGCGGGCGGTATTGCCGAAGTTTTCGAGGACACCCTCGAGGGTGGCAATGTGACGCTGCTGCGCGCCTGGCGCAACCGGACGCGCCGCCAGGAATTGATTGCCCAAGATTTAGGCGGGGAGCCTCAGCTGGGCGATTCCTCGGTGCCAAGGGGTCGAAAACCTCGTGATATAGCAGCGCTTGCACTTGGCGCAGGCGCGGAATGTCGTGGAACTCCAGTGGATCTTGCGAGGCCGACTCGATCACCAGGGTCCCGGTGCGAAACATCCGTTCCAAAACCCGGTCCCGGAATTCCACACTGTTGATCCGCGCCAACGGGATATCGATCCCGCTGCGCGTCAGCAATCCGTACCGGTACATGACCCGCCGGGTGGTGACGACGAAATGAGTGGTCAGCCAGTTCAGGAACGGCCACAGCGTCAGCCAGCCGACGACCACCAGCCAGATCCCCCAGATGACCCCGTAGACCACGTTCTTGGCGACCTGCTGCCAATGCGTTGAGTTGACGTATCCCGAACCAAACGTGACCAGCCCGGTCGCCAGGATCAGAACCAACGCGGGCCAGATCAAACCCTTCCAGTGCGGATGACGGTGCAGAATGACGTGCTCGCCGGCGGCCAGAGCACTGTCCGGATAACCCATGTCGCGAACAGTAGCTGTGGGGAGGACGTCAATAACGCAAGTGCACCACATCACCGGCGGAAACCACCACGGTTTCACCCCCGATGTCCAGACACAGCCGGGCCTGGTCATCGATGCCGGTGGCGGTCCCCACGATTTCTTTGCCGCCGGGCAGGTGCGCGCGCACGCGTGAGCCGATAGTCAGGCTGCGTGCCCGGTAGTCGGCCGCCAGTTGCCAGTCGGCGCCGCGCGCGGCCCGCCAGGCGACGATGCGCCCACCGAGCTCTCGCAACAGCGTGCGCACCAGCTGGTCGCGGTCGGGCGCCGGCACGCCGAGGTCGAGCAGCGAGGTGGCCCCGGGCTCGTCGACCTCCCCGGGGGCCTGGGTTACGTTGAGCCCCAGACCGATCACCACGACCGGGCGCGTGACCTCGGCGAGGATCCCGGCCAACTTGCCGTGCGAGCCGGACGGACCGGCCAGGACGTCGTTGGGCCATTTGAGGCCCACGTCGGCCCCGGTCCCTTCAACCAGCGGGGCCACCGTGTCGACTACCGCCACGCCGGTGACCAGCGACAGCCAGCCCCACGCCGAGGCCGGGATATCGGCGACCCGCACACCGACCGACATGGTGATCTGAGCCCGCGGGGAAGCCGCCCATCGGCGCCCCTGACGTCCGCGACCGGCGGTCTGGTGCTCGGCGATCAGCACCGCTCCGTCGATGTCCACACCCGATGCCGCCCGGGCCAGCAAGTCGGCGTTGGTAGATCCGGTCTGCGCGACGACATCGAGTTGTCGCCAACCTAATCCGGTCCCGACCAGCGCGGCGCGCAACGCGGCGGGGTCCAGCGCCGGCCGCAATTGCTCCCGATCCATCACCGCCCACCTGTTCCGCGACGCGCTTTCAGGATGTCCAGGACCGCCAGATGGCTGAACAGCATGCTGGTCCCGATCGGATTGCCACCACCGGGATAGGCCGTGCCGCTGGGCGCGGCCATCGTGTTGCCGGCCGCGTACAGGCCGGGAATGGGGCTGCCGGACGTGTCGAGCACCCGTGCCGCGCTGTCGGTACGCAGGCCGCCCTTGGTGCCCAGATCGGAGATGCCGAACGCGGCCGCATGAAACGGCGGCCGGTCGATGGACACCAGCGGCGACGCACCAGCGGAGAACGCGCGATCGAACGCCTCGTCGCCACGGCCGAAGTCCCCGTCGATTCCAGCGGCGGCAAACTCGTTGAACCGCGCGACCGTTGCCGCCAGCCGCTCGCCGGGCACGCCGATTTTCTCTGCCAGTTCCGCAATGGTGTCGGCGGTATGCCACAGCCCGGCCGCGACGTACTTCTCGGTCGCGACGATGGACACGTTGGCGGCCTTGACCGGCGGCACCTCGCCCTCCTTGTCGTCGTAGATCATCCAGTACGGCAACGTGATTGACCCTTTTTCCAGCTGGTCAATGATCTCACGGCCGGCCCGGTCGTAGGCCATGGACTCGTTGACGAACCGGTCGCCGTCCTGGTTCACGAAGATGCCGCCGGTGAACCACAGCGCGAACGCCGAACGGCCGTCGGGGTGCGTCATGCCGGGCGACCACCACGCCTGGTCCAGCAGATCGGTGTCGGCGCCCACCGCGATACCGGCTTGCAACGCCCGGCCACGGCTGCCCGGACCGCCCATGGTGTCCCGGGCGACCCCGGGCACGCCGTGTTGGCGGCGCAGTTCGTCGTTGCGTTCGAAGCCGCCGGCGGCCAGCAGCACGCCCAGTCGGGTCCGGATGGCCGTGCGCTTGCCCCCACATTCGACGATGGCGCCGACAACGCGGTTTTCGGGACCGTCGGACACCACGAGCTCGACCAGCGCCGCGTCACGCCGCAGCGACGCGCTGGGGTACTGCCCGATGGCCTTGAGGAATCGCGCGATCAAAGCGCGGCCGCCCACGAAATAGTCGGCCGGGGTTTCTTCGCCGAGCCGGTCGGTGTCGAGTGGCCCGCGGATCGCGTCCCGCAATTCGGGTGCGGCAGCCACTTTCAACGGCTTCGCCGCAATGTGACGCTGACCGTCCACGCGCGCCTTGGGCGCCTTCCCGTAGTAGTCAGGCCACGGCAATGGCACGAATTTCAGGTCGGGATCCTGCTCCAGGTATTCGATCAGGGGGGCGCCGCCGCGGACGAAGGCCTCCTGCAGTTCGCGGGGGGTACGGTCGCCGACCACAGCGTGGTAGTAAGTCAGCGCGTCCTCGATGGTGTCGTCGGTGCCGGCGCGAACCAGGACCGGATTGCAGGGGAACCACACCCCGCCACCGCCGGAGTAGGCGGTGGTGCCGCCGAACCTGTCGGTCGCCTCGATCAGCAGCACGTCGAGACCTTCGCGCGCGGCGGTATAAGCGCCGGTGACACCCCCGCCGCCGGACCCGACCACCAACACATCGTGTTCTTCGGCCCAGTCGACTTCCACAGTCCCAACCGGATAGGCACCCATCAGCGGAGACTACTTAAGGAGTTGTTAAGGGCCTCAAAAGGGTCGAGCTGGGACTGCCGATAACATCAACTCCCATGACAAGCGTTACCGACCACACCGCCGAGCCCGCTGCCGAGCACACCATCGACATCCACACCACCGCGGGCAAACTGGCCGAGTTGCACAAGCGGACCCAAGAGTCACTGCATCCAGTCGGTGAAGCCGCCGTTGAGAAGGTGCACGCCAAGGGCAAGCTGACCGCCCGCGAGCGCATCTATGCGCTGTTGGACGACGACTCGTTCGTCGAACTCGACGCGCTGGCCAAACACCGAAGCACCAACTTCGGCCTCGGCGAAAACCGCCCAGTCGGCGACGGCGTGGTCACCGGCTACGGCACCATCGACGGCCGCGACGTGTGCATCTTCAGCCAGGACGCCACGGTGTTCGGCGGCAGCCTCGGCGAGGTGTACGGCGAGAAGATCGTCAAGGTCCAGGAACTGGCGGTCAAGACCGGCCGCCCGCTGATCGGCATCAACGACGGCGCGGGCGCGCGCATCCAGGAGGGCGTCGTCTCACTGGGCCTCTACAGCCGAATTTTCCGCAACAACATCCTGGCCTCCGGTGTCGTCCCGCAGATCTCGCTGATCATGGGTGCCGCGGCCGGCGGGCACGTGTATTCCCCCGCCCTCACCGATTTCGTGGTGATGGTCGACCAGACCAGCCAGATGTTCATCACCGGACCCGACGTCATCAAGACCGTCACCGGCGAAGACGTCACCATGGAGGAACTGGGCGGCGCCCACACCCACATGGCCAAGTCGGGCACCGCACACTACGTCGCATCAGGCGAGCAGGACGCCTTCGAATACGTTCGCGAACTTCTGAGCTACCTGCCCCCCAATAACTTCACGGACCCGCCACGGTTGGCCGTGCCCCATCCGGCAGGCCCCATCGAGGACAACCTCACCGCTGAAGACATCGAGTTGGACACGCTGATCCCGGACTCCCCCAACCAGCCGTACGACATGCACGAGGTGATCACCCGCATCCTCGACGACGACGAATTCCTCGAGATCCAGAACGGCTACGCGACCAACATCATCGTCGGATTCGGACGGATCGACGGCCGGCCGGTCGGAATAGTCGCCAACCAGCCCACACAGTTCGCGGGCTGCCTCGATATCAACGCCTCCGAGAAGGCGGCCCGATTCGTACGAACCTGCGACTGTTTCAACATCCCGATCATCATGCTGGTGGACGTTCCGGGCTTCTTGCCCGGCACCGAACAGGAATACAACGGCATCATCAGGCGCGGCGCCAAGTTGCTCTTCGCCTACGGCGAAGCGACCGTCCCCAAGATCACCGTCATCACCCGCAAGGCCTACGGCGGCGCCTACTGCGTGATGGGCTCCAAGGACATGGGCTGCGACGTCAACATCGCCTGGCCCACCGCGCAGATCGCGGTGATGGGCGCCTCTGGGGCTGTCGGCTTCGTCTACCGCCAGCAGCTGAAGGAGGCCGCCAAGGACGGCCAGAACGTAGACGAGCTGCGGCTGCAGTTGCAGCAGGAGTACGAGGACACGTTGGTCAACCCCTACGTCGCCGCCGAACGGGGCTACGTCGATGCGGTGGTTCCGCCGTCGCACACCCGTGGCTACATCGGCACGGCGCTGCGCCTGCTGGAACGCAAAATCTCCCATCTGCCACCCAAGAAGCACGGGAACATTCCGCTATGACCGAAGAGACCCCGCAGCCCAAAGAGCCGCATATCCGGATCCTCAAGGGGCGACCCACTGACGAAGACGTGGCCGCGCTGATCGTCGCGCTCAGCAGCGTCGGCGGCACACCCGAGCCCGCCCAGCCCGAGAGCAGCCGCTGGGGGCTTCCGGTTGACCGGCTGCGCTACGCGATCTTCAACTACCAGCGAGTCACGCTGCAAGAGCGGATGCACATGCAGCGATGACCCGGCTGGTTCTCGGGTCCGCGTCCCCCGGTCGGCTTAAAGTCCTACGCCAAGCCGGCGTCGACCCGCTGGTCATCGTTTCCGGTGTCGATGAGGATGCGGTCGCGGCCGGCCTGGGGCCGGAGGCTTCGCCACAGCAATTGGTCTGCGCGCTCGCGCAGGCCAAAGCTGAGCAGGTGGCCAGCGACCTGGTTAGCCTGAACAACGCTGTCGCGGCGAATTGCGTTGTCATTGGCTGCGATTCGATGCTGTACATCGACGGCCGGCTGTGTGGCAAGCCGCAATCGGTTGCCGAGGCACGTGAACTCTGGCGGTCAATGGCAGGCCGCGCAGGCAACCTCTATACCGGGCACTGCGTCATCCGGTTGCTGGACACCAAAATCGTCTACAGCTGCAGTGAACCCTCAAACACCACAGTGCATTTCGGAAGACCATCGCCGGAGGACCTGGAGGCGTACCTGGCCAGTGGCGAGTCCCTGCGGGTCGCCGGCGGATTCACCCTCGACGGCCTCGGGGGCTGGTTCATCGATGGTGTCGACGGCGATCCGTCGGCCGTGGTGGGGATCGGATTGCCTTTGACGCGGTTGCTGCTGGCCCGGGCGGGGTTGTCCATCGCAGCGCTGTGGGCGAACAATCCCGTCACCTAGTTTCGGCCGCTCCAAAGGGTAGTAGCGGCCGGCTCTCCTCAATGACATAGCAGGGCTCACCAGCAACGTCGCGTTGAGTAGGCTTTCCGATGTGCCGCTGCCCCCAGATCCAAGCCCCTCCCTCTCGGACTATGCCCACCCCGAACGGCTCGTGACCACCGACTGGCTGTCGGCCAACATGGGCACGGCCGGTCTGGCGATTGTCGAATCCGACGAGGACGTGCTGCTCTACGACGTCGGTCATATCCCCGGTGCGGTGAAAGTCGACTGGCACACGGACCTCAATGACCCGCGGGTCCGCGACTACATCAACGGCGAGCAGTTCGCCGACCTGATGAACCATAAGGGCATCGCCCGTGACGACACGGTGGTGATCTACGGCGACAAGAGCAACTGGTGGGCGGCCTACGCACTGTGGGTCTTCACCTTGTTCGGCCACCCGGATGTGCGGCTGCTCAACGGTGGGCGCGACCTGTGGCTCGGCGAAGGCCGGGACGTGACGCTCGAGGTCCCCACGAAGACGTCGACCGGCTATCCGGTCGTGCAACGCAACGACGAGCCGATCCGTGCATTCAAGGACGATGTGCTCGCCATCCTGGGCACCGAGCCGCTGATCGACGTGCGCTCGCCGGACGAGTACACCGGCAAACGAACGCACATGCCCGACTATCCCGAGGAAGGCGCGTTACGCGCCGGCCACATCCCCACCGCCCGATCGATCCCGTGGGCCAAGGCGGCCGACGAGAGTGGTCGATTCCGCGGCCGCGAAGAGCTCGACGAGCTCTACGGCTTCATTAGGCCCGAAGACAAGACTGTCGTCTACTGCCGCATCGGCGAGCGCTCCAGCCACACTTGGTTCGTGCTCACCCACCTGCTCGGCAAGCCCGGAGTGCGCAACTACGACGGCTCGTGGACCGAGTGGGGAAATGCCGTGCGCGTGCCGATCGTCGCCGGTGAAAACCCAGGAGCCATACCCGCCTGATGACTCTCCCCGCGCCGCTCGCCGAGGTGGTGGCCGACTTCGCCGAAGTCCAGGGCCAGGACAAGCTCAAGCTGCTGCTGGAATTCGCCGACGATCTGCCGGCCCTGCCCGACGATTTGGCAGAGGCCGCCATGGAGCCGGTGCCCGAGTGTCAATCCCCGCTGTTTCTGCATGTCGACGCAAGTGATCCCAACCGGGTGCGGCTGCATTTCAGCGCGCCGGCTGAGGCACCGACCACCCGCGGGTTTGCCTCGATCCTGGCCGCCGGCCTCGATGAACAGCCCGCGGCCGACATCCTGGCGGTGCCCGAGGATTTCTATTCCGACCTCGGTCTGGCAGCTCTGATCAGCCCGCTGCGGTTGCGCGGAATGTCGGCAATGCTGGCCCGGATCAAGCGGCGATTGCGCGACGCTCCGTAGAACCGTCAAGAGAACCCTCAAGTCAGAACATGAAATCCGGCACCGCTTCGTCGGGCTCGCGGCGCGGCGCTTAGACTTCCCTCCGAGTTGTAAGAAACTCTCTTAGACAAGAAGACTGCAGATATGCCAACAGGAGGCGCAGTGGCTAGTCACGCCAGCTCGAGGATCACCAAGGTTCTCGTCGCCAATCGCGGCGAGATCGCTGTCCGGGTGATCCGGGCGGCCCGCGATGCGGGCCTGTCCAGCGTGGCGGTCTACGCGGAACCCGACGCCGAGGCGCCGCACGTTGCGCTCGCCGACGAGGCGTTCGCGCTCGGCGGTCAGACGTCTGCGGAGTCCTACCTGGACTTCGGAAAGATCCTCGACGCGGCCGCCAAGTCGGGCGCCAACGCCATCCACCCCGGCTACGGGTTCCTGTCGGAGAACGCCGATTTCGCCCAAGCCGTTATCGATGCGGGCCTGATCTGGATCGGACCCAGCCCACAGTCGATCCGCGACCTCGGTGACAAGGTCACCGCCCGCCATATCGCCGCCCGCGCGCAGGCTCCGCTGGTGCCCGGCACCCCCGACCCGGTCAAGAACGCCGATGAGGTGGTGGCCTTCGCCAAGGAATACGGCGTGCCGATCGCGATCAAGGCCGCCTTCGGCGGCGGCGGCCGCGGCATGAAGGTGGCCCGCACCATCGACGAGATCCCCGAGCTGTTCGAGTCGGCCACCCGCGAGGCCGTCTCGGCCTTCGGTCGCGGTGAGTGCTTTGTGGAGCGCTACCTGGACAAGCCGCGCCACGTCGAGGCGCAGGTGATCGCCGACCAGCACGGCAACGTCGTCGTCGCCGGCACCCGGGACTGCTCGCTACAGCGCCGCTTCCAGAAGCTGGTCGAAGAGGCGCCCGCGCCGTTCCTGACGGACGCGCAGCGCAAGGAGATCCACGAATCGGCGAAGCGGATCTGCAAGGAAGCCAACTACCACGGCGCCGGCACGGTCGAATACCTGGTTGGCCAGGACGGGCTGATCTCGTTCCTGGAGGTGAACACCCGCCTGCAGGTCGAGCACCCGGTCACCGAGGAGACCGCAGGCATCGACCTGGTGCTTCAGCAGTTCAAGATCGCCAACGGCGAGAAGCTGGACATCACCGAAGATCCGACCCCCCGAGGGCACGCCATTGAATTCCGGATCAATGGAGAGGACGCCGGACGCGGATTCCTGCCGGCGCCCGGTCCGGTCACCAAGTTCGAAGCGCCCAGCGGGCCTGGTGTCCGGCTGGACTCCGGTGTCGAGACCGGTTCGGTGATCGGCGGCCAGTTCGATTCGATGCTGGCCAAGCTGATCGTCTACGGCGCCAGCCGTGAAGAGGCCCTCGCGCGCTCGCGCCGCGCCCTCGACGAATTCCACGTCGAAGGACTGGCGACCGTCATCCCGTTCCACCGCGCTGTGGTGGCCGACCCGGCGTTCATCGGCGACCACGACGGCTTCACGGTGCACACGCGCTGGATCGAGACCGAGTGGAACAACACCGTAGAGCCCTTCACCGCCGGCGAGCCGCTCGATGAGGAGGACGCACGGCCGCGACACAAGGTGGTCGTTGAGGTCGGCGGCCGCCGGCTCGAGGTTTCGTTGCCGGGCGACCTGGCCCTGTCCAATGGCGGCTCCGACGCGGCCGGCGTCGTCCGCAAAAAGCCGAAGCCGCGCAAGCGGGGTGCCCATGCCGGCGCCGCGGCTTCCGGTGACGCGGTAACCGCGCCGATGCAGGGCACCGTGGTCAAGGTCGCGGTCGAGGAAGGACAGCAGGTCGCCGTCGGCGACCTGGTGGCGGTCCTCGAGGCGATGAAGATGGAGAACCCGGTCACCGCGCACAAGGACGGAACCATAACCGGACTCGCCGTCGAAGCAGGGGCCGCCGTCACTCAGGGCGCGGTGCTCGCCGAGATCAAGTAGGTCCGGCCGCTCCCTTCTGCGGCTCTACTCCAGCTGGTCCCGCAGTCGCGAGAGCGACTTGGCCAGGAGCCGGGAAACATGCATCTGTGAAATGCCGACCCGGTCGGCGATCTGCGTCTGTGTCATCGACTCGAAAAACCTGAGTACCAGCACCGTTCGCTCCCGCTCGGGCAGCGACTCGAGCAACGGGCGCAGCGTCTCCTGGTCTTCGATCCGGTCGAGGGCGGCGTCCGGGTCACCCAAAGTGTCAGCGATGGCGCGGGCTTCGTCATCTTCGCCGCCGCCGCCACTGTCAATGGACAAGGTGTTGTAGGAGCTGCCCGCTACCAGGCCTTCGACGACCTCGGCGCGGTCCATTTCGAGCTCGGCGGCGAGCTCGGTCGCGGTGGGCGCCCGGCCCAGGCGTTGCGACAGCTCGGCAGTGGCGGAGCCAAGTCGCAGATGCAGTTCCTTGAGCCGCCGGGGAACCTTGACCGACCAGCTGTTGTCGCGAAAGTGGCGCCGGACCTCACCCATGATCGTGGGCACCGCGAACGAGACGAAGTCCGACCCGGTCTCGACGTCGTAGCGAACGACCGCGTTGACCAATCCCACCCGCGCGACCTGAACCAAGTCGTCGCGTGGCTCGCCCCGGCCTTCGAAGCGGCGGGCGATATGGTCGGCCAGCGGTAAGCACCGCTCCACGATCTTGTCCCGGTGGCCCTGGAATTCCGCCGAGTCGGCGCCCAGGTGGGCCAACTCACGGAACATCTCCGGAACATCGGCGTATTCGTTCGGGCGTGAAGCCGAACTGCCGCTAGTTCGCACCGTCACCTGCTGGTGGCTATCCGCCGCGCCGTCAATTTGATACCGAAAACACTGCCGGACCCATCGGGTTCGCGACCGTCATGGAAGGTTTGGACGTCGTCAGCCAAGGATGTCAGGACATGCCAGCTGAAGCTGCCGGGTGACACGACGTCGTGNNTCGTGCGGATCGACGACCACGACGAGCGTTGCGTCGGGTGTGGCCGAACGGATCAACCGGGTGCACACCTCGTCGACCGCGAGCCGCAGGTCCGCCACGGCGTCGAAATCCAGGTCTTCGAAGGTGCCGATCGCGCCGACCAGGGTGCGCAGCATCGCAAGGTTTTCCAGGCGTGCAGCAACGTGCAGTTCGACGGCCCGGTGGCCTCGTTCGCGCTTGCTAGCGCGCAATGCTGCATCGGTCATATGGTCTCCCAGCAATGTTTTAGTGAGACTACTCCCGCTCGGGAGTCCGCCTTGGCCTTTACGTCCGAGCCCGTTAGTCATGAGGACCTGAGCGCATTCTGTGCCGATGACGGGGTAGCCACGCCAACGCAAAATTGCCGGAATTCATCATTGTTTAGACCTAATACCCGCTGGAAGAGTCCGGTAACCGCGGATTGGGAATATCCGGCGAGTATTGCGGCCCGCTGCTTTAGGGGCCGAGTACCGGGCCGGCGATTGGGGGCGCTCCCATCGCGAGCGCCACGATCATCAGCGTCAATAAAAACCAGCCGGCGCCGTGCCATGCCCACCAGACTCCGTCGCTGCGCCAAACGCGGCAGGTGCGCCAAAATGCCCAAAGCCCGCCGACCAACAGGATCAGCGGTCCCCCGAACGCGAGCAGCATGCGCTCGGGACGACCGCACGCGACTGTGTCGACATTCGATTCCCCGCAGCCGCTCACCCACGACGCGGCAACGATAAGAAATACAAGTCCCGCGGCCGCGGCCAACACGGCAAACCGGACGGCGGCGCGCACTTCGCCGTCGTCTTGACCTAGGCGATCCCCACGTGATCGTTCATCTGCTGTCGGCATCCTGAGTCCCATATTCCGCGTCCGGGTGCTTCGTGGCCAGTTTCGTAGGAATTTCGGGATCTGCACCGCCGACCTGCGCTAGGCGGAGCGGCATCTCAAACCGCAATATTTGCAGGTCCGGTGCTGAGATCGGCGGCAGTAAGAAGCCGGCTGCGGTCCGCTGGCCCAAGGATTTGAGTTCGGATGAAAACCGGACGCTTCCTCAATCGTCATGAGTACTATCTGACGCATGGGGAGCGCCAGAAGGCGATTATCGCCTGAGGACCGCCGGGCTGAGTTGCTGGCCCTGGGGGCGGAGGTTTTCGGGAAAAGGCCGTACGACGAGGTCCGCATCGACGAAATCGCCGAGCGGGCCGGGGTATCGCGCGCGCTGATGTACCACTACTTCCCTGACAAACGGGCGTTCTTCGCCGCTGTTGTCAAGGACGAGGCCGATCGGCTGTACCAGGCCACCAATAGGGAGCCCATCAGCGGACTGACGATGTTCGAAGAGGCGCGGGTCGGTGTGCTGGCCTACATGGCTTATCACGACCAGAATCCAGAGGCCGCGTGGGCCGCGTACGTTGACATGGGCAATACCGACCCTGTCTTGCTCGGCATCACTGAGGAAGCCAAGACCCGCCAGTTGGAGAACATCATGACCCGCATCGGCGAGGTCGTGGCCGGGGTGCAAGAGGCAAAGCTGGAACCGGATGTCGAGCGGGACCTGCGGGTAATCATTCACGGTTGGATCGCGTTCACCTTCGAGGTGTGCCGACAGCGAATCATCGACCCGACGACCGATGCCGAACGCCTTGCCGACTCCTGCGCGCACACGCTGCTCGACGCGATCGCCCGGGTACCCGAAATCCCGGCGACGCTGGCCCACGCGATGGCGACCGCGCGGCACGTACCGCAGTAGTGAACTGGTGGATTGTCGGTGCCCCTTGGCACCATGACTAGGTGGCTACCGCGCAATCGAACCCGATAGAAGACCCGTTAGCCCGGTTCAGCCCAACAACTCGGGAATGGTTCGTCAGCACTTTCGACGCACCCACGGCTGCACAGGTCGGCGCCTGGGAAGCCATCGCGGGTGGTCATAACTCGCTGGTCATCGCGCCGACCGGTTCGGGCAAAACGCTGGCGGCCTTTCTGTGGGCGTTAGACAGCCTCGCCCGCCTCGCAGGAGCGCCCGACCGGCCGTCCGGCACCCGCGTGCTCTACGTGTCCCCCCTTAAGGCGCTGGCCGTCGACGTCGAGCGCAACCTGCGCACGCCGCTGACGGGCCTCACCAGGATCGCCGAACGCCGCGGTCTGCCCGCACCCGGCATCAGCGTGGGTGTCCGATCCGGTGACACCCCGCCCGCACTGCGGCGCCAGCTCATCGCCAAGCCCCCCGACGTGCTGATCACCACGCCCGAGTCACTGTTTCTCATGCTGACCTCGGCCGCGCGCGAAACCTTGACCGGCGTGCAGACCGTGATTGTTGACGAGATTCATGCGATCGCCGCAGGCAAGCGCGGCGCGCACCTGGCCCTGTCGCTGGAACGGCTCGATGCCCTCTTAAAAGACCGGCGTGACGGGCCGCCCGCGCAGCGCATCGGGTTATCGGCAACGGTGCGTCCGCCCGAGGAGCTGGCGCGGTTCCTGTCGGGCGGAGCCCTGACAACCCGGACAACCGTAGTGGCTCCCCCGTCGGCCAAGACGTTTGAGCTGTCCGTGCAGGTGCCGGTGCCCGATATGGCCAACTTGGCGAACAACACCATCTGGCCCGATGTCGAGGCACGTCTGGTCGACCTGATCGAATCGCACAACTCGACCATCGTGTTCGCCAATTCGCGGCGACTGGCGGAAAGACTTACCGCGCGGCTCAATGAGATTCACGCCGAACGGCTCGGCATCGAGCTCGCCACGGACCCGAACCCGCGCGTGGCGGGTGGAGCGCCGGCGCACATCATGGGTAGCGGCCAAACCTTCGGTGCCGACCCAGTGCTGGCGCGCGCCCACCACGGTTCGGTCAGCAAGGAGCAGCGCGCCCTGGTGGAGGACGACCTCAAACGCGGACTGCTCAAGGCGGTGGTGGCGACCTCGAGCCTGGAACTGGGCATCGACATGGGCGCGGTCGACCTGGTGATCCAGGTGGAGGCACCGCCATCGGTGGCCAGTGGTCTGCAACGCATCGGTCGGGCCGGACACCAGGTCGGTGAGGTCTCGCGCGGTGTGCTGTTCCCCAAGCACCGCACCGACCTGATCGGCTGCGCGGTCACTGTGCAGCGCATGCTCGCCGGCCAGATCGAGACCATGCGGGTGCCCGCCAACCCGCTCGACATCCTGGCGCAACAGACCGTGGCGGCTGCCGCGCTGGAACCGCTGGACGCGGACCGATGGTTCGATACCGTACGCCGTAGCGCACCGTTCGCGACGCTGCCCCGCAGTGTCTACGAGGCCACCCTGGACCTGCTGTCTGGCAAGTACCCGTCCACCGAGTTCGCCGAGCTGCGCCCGCGACTGGTCTACGACCGCGATACCGGCACCCTGACCGCGCGACCCGGTGCACAGCGGCTGGCCGTTACCTCCGGCGGGGCTATCCCCGATCGCGGACTCTTCACCGTCTACCTGGCTTCTTCTGTTGAAGAGTCCCAAAAACCGTCCCGGGTAGGCGAACTCGACGAGGAAATGGTTTACGAATCACGTCCCGGTGATGTCATCTCGCTGGGGGCCACCAGCTGGCGGATCACCGAAATCACCCACGACCGGGTGCTGGTCATCCCCGCGCCGGGTCAGCCGGCCAGGTTGCCGTTCTGGCGCGGCGACAACGTCGGGCGCCCGGCGGAGTTAGGCGCCGCGCTCGGCGCCTTCACGGGCGAGCTGGCCGGGCTGGGCCGCGAGGCATTCGATAGCCGTTGTTCGGCTTTGGGTTTCAACGAATATGCGACGGACAACCTGTGGGGGCTGCTGGACGAGCAGCGCGCCGCCACCTCGGTCGTGCCGACTGACGCCACCCTGCTGGTCGAGCGGTTCCGCGACGAGTTGGGCGATTGGCGGGTAATCCTGCACTCGCCGTACGGGCTTCGGGTGCACGGGCCGCTGGCGCTGGCCGTGGGCCGGCGACTGCGCGAACGCTACGGCATCGACGAGAAACCGACCGCGTCCGACGACGGGATCGTGGTGCGGTTGCCCGATACTTTCCCTGATCTTGGGTCGGGCCCGGCCCACGACACTCCCCCGGGCGCCGAATTGTTCGTCTTCGACGCCGACGAAATCGACCCGATCGTCACCGCCGAAGTGGGTGGTTCGGCGCTGTTCGCGTCGCGGTTCCGGGAATGCGCCGCCCGCGCGCTGCTGTTACCCCGCCGGCACCCGGGCCGCCGCTCCCCGCTGTGGCACCAGCGCCAGCGCGCCGCCCAGTTGCTGGACGTGGCCCGCAAGTACCCCGACTTCCCGATCGTCCTGGAGACCGTCCGGGAATGCCTGCAGGACGTTTACGATGTCCCAGCGCTGGTCGAGCTCATGACCGGTATCGCCCAGCGCCGGGTTCGGGTGCTCGAAGCAGAGACCGCGAAGCCCTCGCCGTTCGCGGCGTCACTGCTGTTCGGCTACGTCGGCGCCTTCATGTACGAGGGCGACACCCCTATCGCCGAACGGCGCGCCGCGGCGCTGTCGCTGGACAGCACGCTGCTGGCCGAGCTGCTCGGCCGGGTGGAGCTGCGCGAGCTGCTCGATCCCCAGGTCATCGCCGCGACGGGCCGCCAGTTGCAGCACCTGTCCGATGACCGGGTCGCCCGCGATGCGGAAGCGGTCGCGGACCTGCTGCGACTGCTGGGCCCGCTGACCGAAGACGAGGTCGCCGCCCGGGCGCGTGGCACCGGCGGCATCGATATTGGGGGCTGGTTGGAAGGCTTGCGGGCCGCCAGGCGCGCGCTGACGGTGTCGTTCGCGGGCCGCAGCTGGTGGGTCGCCATCGAAGACATCGCCCGGCTGCGCGACGGTGTGGGCGCGGCGGTCCCTGTCGGCGTGCCCGCCGCCTTCACCGAGGAGGTAGCCGACCCGCTGGGCGAGCTGCTGGGCCGCTACGCCCGCACCCGCACCCCATTTACCACCGCGCAGGCCGCCGCCCGGTTCGGCCTGGGACTGCGGGTGACGGCCGACGTGTTGGGCCGGCTTGGCGGTGCCGGCCGGCTGGTGCGTGGCGATTTCGTCTCTTTGGAACCCCCCGACGGGGGCGGCGGGGTCGGAGCCGAGCAATGGTGCGACGCCGACGTGCTGCGCATTCTGCGGCGACGTTCGCTGGCCGCGCTGCGGGCCCAAGTCGAGCCCGTCAGCACCGCCGCCTACGGGCGCTTCCTGCCGGCCTGGCATCACATCGGCGACTCGGGGTCTACGGGCGCATCGGGCTACGCCGGGCTAGACGGGCTCGCCTCGGTCATCGATCAGCTGGCCGGCGTTCGGATGCCGGCCTCGGCGATCGAGCCGCTGGTGCTGGCTCCACGGGTCCGCAACTACTCACCGGCGATGCTCGACGAGTTGCTCGCGACTGGAGAGGTCACCTGGTCGGGCGCCGGTTCCATCTCGGGTAGTGACGGCTGGATCGCGCTACACCCGGCCGATACCGCGCCGTTGACCCTGGCCGCCCCCGTCGAGATCGATTTCACCGACACGCACCGGGCGATCCTGGACGCACTGTCCGGCGGCGGCGCGTACTTCTTCCGCCAGCTCGCACAGGGCGAGATCGGCGAGACAGCACTCAAAGCCGCGCTGTGGGAACTGATTTGGGCCGGCTGGGTCACCGGCGACACGTTCGCACCGGTGCGCGCACTGTTGGGCGGCGCCGGTGCTCGGAAACGGTCAGCGCCCGCGCACCGGGGGCGCCGCCCGCCCCGCCTGAGCCGATACAGCGTCGCGCACCCACAGTCCCGCAGCACCGAACCGACGGTGGCCGGCCGGTGGTCGGCCCTGCCGCGTCCCGAACCGGATTCCACAGTGCGGGCCCACTACCAAGCTGAGCTGCTGTTGAGCCGGCACGGCGTGCTGACCAGGGGCGCAGTGGCGGCCGAGGGAGTGCCGGGTGGGTTCGCCAACCTCTACAAGGTGCTGAGCACCTTCGAGGACGTGGGCAGGTGCCAGCGCGGCTATTTCGTCGAGTCACTGGGCGGCGCCCAGTTCGCGGTCTCATCGACCGTCGACCGACTGCGCAGCTACCTCGACGGTATCGATCCGGAACGGCCGGAATACCGGGCCGTTGCCCTGGCCGCCGCCGACCCGGCCAACCCCTACGGCGCCGCGCTGCCCTGGCCCACCTCCATTACCGCGGGCAATGGCGCAACCGGCGCCCGACCGGGCCGCAAAGCCGGGGCGCTCGTGGTGCTGGTGGACGGCGAGCTGGCCTGGTTCCTCGAGCGCGGGGGGCGGTCGTTGCTGACGTTCACCGACGACCCCGCAGCCGGCCATGCCGCGGCCATGGCGCTGGCCGAGTTGGTCGCCAGTGGGCGCGTGGCATCCATTCTGATCGAGCGTGTCGACGGGATCCCGGCACTGCAGCCGCGCACCGGCCGGGAACCGACAGCGCTGGCTGGGCTCTCGGACGCGGGTTTCATCCGTACGCCACGCGGGTTGCGGCTGCGGTGAGCAATGCCCGAGGGTGACACCGTCTGGCACACGGCGGCCACGCTGCGCCAGCACCTGGCGGGACGAACGCTGACCCGCTGCGATATCCGGGTGCCGAGGTTTTCCACCGTCGACCTCACCGGGGACGTGGTAGACCAAGTGCTCAGTCGGGGCAAGCACTTGTTCATCCGAGTCGGGCGGGCCAGCATTCACTCGCATCTGAAGATGGACGGTAGCTGGCGGGTCGGCCCGATGATTCAAGGCCGGGTGCCGGTGGACCACCGGGCGCGAATCATATTGGAAGCAAACGGTGTTCGAGCTGTCGGCGTCGACCTGGGCATACTGGAGGTCCTTGATCGCGATCAGGACGGCGACGCGGTCGCGCACCTGGGACCCGATCTGCTGGGCGAGGATTGGGACCCGCAGGTTGCCGCCGCGAACTTGACGGCACGCCCGAACCGCTCTATCGCCGAAGCGCTGTTGGATCAGCGAGTGCTGGCCGGTGTCGGCAACGTCTATTGCAACGAATTGTGTTTCGTCACCGGACATCTGCCCACCGCGCCGGTCAGCTCCATCACCGACGCACATCGCCTCGTCGCCCGTGCCCGGGACATGCTGTGGGCCAACCGGTCGCGATGGAACCGCTGCACCACCGGCGACACCCGGGCCGGCCGGCGGCTATGGGTCTACGGTCGAGCCGGACAGGGCTGCCGGCGCTGCGGCACACCCATCAGCTGCTGCGAGAACTCCGGCGAGCGGGTGGCGTACTGGTGCCCGGCCTGCCAGGCATGAACCCAGTGGAACCAAGTACCTTGCAGCAGCCCGCCGCATTTTAGGCTCCGTTCACCTTTGAGTCATCTGCGCGATGGTTTGTCTAGGCACTCTTGGTGGCAATGATCGCAAAGTCAGCGATCATTGAGTGGCGCGGAGCCGTACGTGCTTGCAGCATTGGCGACCCGGGCTTGAATCTCAAAAAGACATCCGCTCTTTTGTTCCACGGGAGTATCCGAAATGACGAGTACCCGTACCGGCAGTCCCAGCCCGCTGCGATCGTTGTCGGCTGTCGGCTTCGCACTGGCGGCAGCCATGCTTGGCGCGCTGGGCACAGCGTCGACCGCGCACGCTGACAACACCGATCAAGCTTTCATATCAACGCTGCGGGCCCACGGCATCGAACACGAGTCGGAACAAACCGAGATCATGGCCGGCCATCTGGTCTGCCATCAACTCGGGATGGGCAAGACGCCGCAACAGGTCGCGACCGACGTCATGAACAGCAGCACCCTGGACGGCGACAACTCCGGGTTCTTCGTCGCCATTGCCGAAGAGGCGTACTGCCCGCAGTATCAGAACCCGGAATGACGGCGCAGGACTTTAACTCTCTCTGATCTGTAAGCCCGGCCTGAACGCGACTAGTTGCGGGCGTGCGCCAGGAAAAACTGCGCAATGACTTGCGACGCGTCGAATGCGCGCGTGGTGGCTCCGATAACCGCCGCAGGCAGATACTGCTTGGCCCCCGGCCAGGTATGACCCCCGTTGTCGATCTTGTAGAAGACCACTTCGGTGGAATCAGCACACGGCGAGGCATCAAACCGGTAAACCGAGGTTCCATCACCGACATCAGGCAAGTCCTGTTTCGACGGATCGCCTTGGCAACCGTCGACAGAGCGCCATGTGTCGACCATGCCGGTCGCCGAGATGGCGCGGCTGACGCCGCCGCGGCCGTGCACGTCGCCACCGTTGAACGGCACCAGCGGATCGCGGGTTCCGTGCATCGCCAGCACCGACACCGGCCGCGAAGGATTGCAGGCCACCCCCGCGCCGAGCGTGCCGGACACCGGGGCGATCGCGGCGAAGACATCGGCACGTTCGCAGGCCAGCCTGTTGGACATGAATCCCCCGTTCGACATGCCGGTGGAAAACACATGCCCGGGGGCCACTCCGAAGTCGTTGGCCAGCCTGCCCACCAGCGCGACCAGGAAACCCAAGTCGTCGATGTGGTGGCGGGCCGCCGGCGATGCTGCCCGCCCGTCCGCCCAGCTCTTGTCGTAACCGTCGGGATAGACGACCAGCAGGTTGGTGGCGTCGGCAGCGGCGTCGAAGTCGCTGAGGCCCTCCTGCCCCATTCCGGTCGCGGCGCCGCCGTGCAGGTTGAGCACCAGGCCGACGGGAGGCCCCGGCGGCACATGCACCCGATACGTCCGGGTCAGGCCGCCGAACTGAAACGTCCCGGATTGATCTCGCGCGGGGCCCGGTAGTTGGTGGGCGTCGCAGCCGACGAGGCAAACCGCGACAACTGCCAGCGACAGCAGTCGCACCCAGGGCATGTTCGTCAAGTTACCGACCGCACACGCGGATCGACGAGGAAGGGCGGGTGAATTGTGGACGAGGCCCATGCCAAGGAGATCCGCGGCGTGGGATAATCGCATCGTCCGCGGCATAACTTGCCATCCGCACTTCTACTTCTGATCGGGGAGGTTCCAGCAATGTCCACCATCCGAGCGTGCTTGCCAAGACCCGTCCGATCAGTTTTGGCCGGCTTTGTGCTGGCGGTCGCGCTGCTTTGCTTTACGGGAGTGGCGACCGCGACTGCGAAGGCCGACGACGTCGATAATGCGTTCCTGAATGCGGTTCAGGCCAAGGGCATCAACTTCGCGACGCCGGAAGCCGCGATCGTCGCCGGTCATGAGGTCTGCGATGAACTTGATCTCGGCAGGCAGAAGCCCGACGTCGCGAATGAGGTGATGAGCAGCAGCAACCTGGACGGCTATCGCGCTGGGTACTTTGTGGGCGCGAGCATCGCTGCGTACTGCCCAAGGCATCATTCATAGATTACTCATAGACCCGGAGGCGTCCTTCCAGCGCGCCGCCCGGGATCCGAACGCGTAAACTTCGGGTGCATGTATCCCGGAGAGTGTAAGTGATCACAAAAGCGTTATTCGGTGCCTTCGGGGCCACAGTCGCGGTCAGTGTCGGGGTTGCGGTGGCCACACCGGTGCAGGCGAACCCAAGCGCTTTCCGTGTCCTGAGCTGCCGCTGCGCGGGTCAAATCTCAACGGTGGTTGGCGGCCCTGGCGTGTGGGACCAAATGAATGACGGGATCGAGAGCGGTCTCGCTGATTTGCAGGGCGTCGCGGGCTAACCTGCCGAACCACTCATCCCGCTGACGGCGGGCGGGGCATCACCGTGCCCTTGACGTCCATGCCGTAGGCAACGTCCTCGTACTTCTGCGGCTTGCGCTTGCGCCAGCCGCTGCCTGCCGACGAGATCGGCGGCAGCATCAACGGGGGCAGTGGGAACCCGGAGTCCGCCGCGGCAAGCGGGGTCACCTGCGACGCGAGTTGCACCGGCGTTTGCGCGGCGGGCAACAGCCCCACCACCGCGGGCGGCGCCACCAGGTTGCCGATCTTGACTCCAACACCCATTGCCGCAGTGGGTGCCTGCGCCCCGCCTAGGACCTGAACCGCGCTGGAGAGACTGGCCGACGCCGTTCCCAGGGCCGATTCCCCCTCCGATAGGCCCTGGCCGATTTCGGGGGCCACCGACTCCAGTGCCTGAGCCGAACTGTTCTGCGCCGCATAGCTGAGCAGGTTGATGGGAAATCCGGACGAGATGAACTGGTTGGCATACTGGTTCGCCAATCCAAACCAGCCGTCTAGCGGGTTGAAGCTCTCAAGCTGTGAAATTATCGAGGCCACCGTCGGGGCGGCGGTGCTGTTGGTGGCGGTGGTGGCAGCCGCGCTGGCTTGAGTGGCAGCCCCCGTCGCAGTGGTAATCGTCGGCGGTGAAGTGAACTGCGACACCGGGAGAGCTTGTGCCGAGGCTGCCTGATAGCGAAAAATCGCCGACGAATTGTTCGCCCACATCGCCTGGTACTGGGCCTCCGTCGCGGCGATAGCCGGAAGGTTAATGCCGAATGCGTTCGTCGCCAGCAGGTGCACCAGCTGCGCCCTGTTCGCGGTGACCACCGAAGGGTGAACCACCGAGACCAGAGTCGAGCCGAACGCCGCCGCAGCGACCTGCGCCGACGAGCTCAGCTGCTGACACTGCTGCGCGGTGGTGCGCAACCAGGTGACGTAGGGGCCGACAGCCTGGGTCATCGCCGCTGCCGACGGACCGCGCCAAGCCTCAGTCAGGGTAGATAAGGCCGGGGCGTAGCCTCGTACAGAATCGTCCAGCTCGGTTCCCAGCCGCTGCCAGGCATCGGACGCCTCGATCAGCGACCCCGTGCCAGGCCCCGAGTGAATCAGCGCTGAGGTGATCTCGGGCGGCAATGTTATGAACGACATAACACCTCACATTGACTTCCGTAAGAAAACCTCTGGAACATTTGGTTGACTACTGCGGGAAAACCCTTGGAACATTGTGCGTCACGTTCTTACTTGCGCCCAAACGTTACCCCGGCCCGCGTCCGGATGGACCTTTAAGTCGGCGGTGCCGGAAAATTGAAATCAGGAGATGGCGTTGACCGCGTTCGACAATCGCGACTTGAGCGCGTCCGGAATGGGGATGTATCCGTTGTCCGCCAAACCGTTCTGGCCGGTGTCGATCGTGCTTTGCAGGAACGCCTTCACAGCCTTACCGACCTGCGGATCGGGATACTTCGAACACACAATCTCGTACGTCGCCAGCACGATCGGGTAGGAGCCTGGCTCGTTGGGCCGGTAGAACGAGATCGTATCGATGCCGAGGTCGTTGCCCTGCTTCTTGATGATCGTGGCCGCACCGATCGTCTTCCCTACCGAGTCTGCGCTGATCGCCACCGGGTCCGGTCCGGCCGACGTGATGATCTTGGCCATGTTCAGGTGTTGCGCCTGGGCGAACGACCACTCGTTGTAGCTGATCGCCCCTTCGGTGCGTTTGACGGCCGCGGCGGTGCCGTCGTTGCCCTCGGCGCCATCACCTGCGCCGCCATTGAACTTCCTGCCGGCACCCTTGCCCCACTTGTCGCCCGAAGCGGTATCGAGATATTTCTGGAAGTTATCCGAGGTGCCGGAGTCGTCGGTACGGAACACAATGCGAATCGGCTCAGCGGGCAGGGTGGCACCCGCGTTCAGCGCCCGGATCGCGGGATCGTTCCACCTGGTAATGGTGCCGTTGAAGATCTTGGCCGCTGTCGGGCCGTCGAGAATCAACGAAGTCAAATCCTTGACGTTGTAGGTGATGGCAATGGGGCCGAAGACCACCGGCAGGTTCCACGCCGGCGAGCCACAGCGCTGCTGGGCGGCGGCATACTCGCTCGGGACCATCCGTGAGTCCGACCCGCCGAAATCGTTTTGGTTGCCGACGAAGTCACTGATGCCGGCGCCGGACCCATTGTCCGTGTAGTTGAGCGTCTGACCCGGACACGCCCGCTCGAACGCCTTGACGAACTGGGCCATCGCGTTGGCCTGGGCGGTGGAACCGCTCGCCTTGAGGGTGGGCTTGCCGCCGCAGGTCACCGTGGGCGACCCCGGGCTCGTCGTTGTGCTTCCTCCGGTGGCGTTGTTGTTGCCGCCGCACGCCGACAACGCCAGCGCTGCAGTGGCGAGAATGCTCAGCGCGGCGCCAAATCGATTGAGTTTCAATCCAATTCCTTTGAAATGATACCGATGAGATGATCGCCGCCGACGGAGCCACTGCCCTTCGAACCGCTGTCTTCCTAGCGGTCTTGAGGCATAGTAACAAGATTGCCCATCAGCAGTGATGCCCGGCAATCGCTGGAAATCGCCGGATTCACGCCCCTGGGAAGGTGCCCGTGATGACGGCGGTCTTCCCGGTCACACGCATCTGGTGGCGCCGGCATCCGACCGGCTCGGCCAGGTCGTTGTGAGGGGCTGCCGTCGCCGTGGCTGGCACCAGACACCGCCACTGGCTGAGATCGCGGGCTACACAATCGACTTGCTGGGCCGGGTTAGGGCGTGCCAGCGCCCGGCGCGCCGCCGTAGGTGGGGCGGGTGGTTCCGCCGGCCATGAGCGTCGTGATCGCGTCGACGTCGGCCGGGCCGGGCAGGCCCCAGCCAGGCTTGTATTCGAACAACTCGTCGACTTGTGCGGTCTTGAGGTCGACATCGAGAAGCTCGATCGCGTCGAGGGGCACCAGGGCGGGGTGGACGCATCCACAGGCGCGGGCCAGGCACAACAGTTCAAAACGCAGGGTGGCGAGATAGTTTGCGCAGCGCACCGATTTCAGGGCCGGGTCCAGACCATGCTGCAGCCATGGTGACTGGGTGGCGACGCCGGAGGGGCAGCGGCCGGTGTGGCAGCGCTGGGCCTGGATGCAACCGATGGAGAACATGGCGGTTCGGGCGACGTTGATCATGTCGCAGCCCATGGCCAGGGCCAGCAGGGCGTTTTCGGGGATGCCAAGCCTGCCCGAGCCGATGAACACCACGTCGTGGTGCAGGTTCTGTTCGGCGAAAGCACGGTAGACGCGGGGATAAGCCCACTTGAAAGGCAGGGCGACATGGTCACTAAAGACGAGCGGAGCCGCGCCGGTGCCGCCCTCGCCGCCGTCGATGGTCACGAAGTCGGCACCGGTGCCGGTGCGCTCCATGCGCGCTGCCAGCTCAAGCCAAAACGCCCCTTCCCCGACTGCCGACTTAACGCCTACCGGCAAACCTGTCTCGGCGGCGATGGTCTCCACCAGCTCGAGCAGTCCGTCGACATCGCGGAATGCCGAGTGTCCGGCGGGGCTCTTGCAGTCCACCCCGACCGGAACACCGCGCATGGCGGCGATTTCAGGAGTTACCTTGGCACCGGGCAGCATGCCACCCAGGCCCGGCTTGGCTCCCTGGCTGAGCTTGATCTCGATGGCCCGGATCGAGGGGGTGGCCGCCACCTGATCGATCAGACGGGGAAGGCTGAATGTGCCGTCGTCATTGCGACAGCCGAAGTAGCCGGTGCCGATCTGCCAGACGAGGTCGCCGCCGTTGAGGTGGTACGGCGACACCCCGCCTTCGCCGGTCGTGTGCAGGGCGCCGGCCATGGCCGCGCCCTTGTTGAGCGCGGTGATGGCCGCGCCGCTGAGCGACCCGAAGCTCATCGCGGAGACGTTGACCAACGACGAGGGCCGGAAAGCCTTGGCCCGGCGGCGCGCACCGCCGAGCACCTTTGCGGCCGGCAGAGGCACGGCCGGCTCGGGATGCTCAGGTTCGCCATCCGGGGCCGACACCGGGAACGCCGCGTGCTTGATGACGGGGTAGTTGTGGACCCGTTCCAAATCGTTGTCGGTGCCGAATCCGAAGTATCGGTTGGCCAACTTCGATGACGTGTACACCCAGCGCCGCTGGTCACGACTGAAGGGCCGCTCCGAGTCGTTGTCGGTGACGATGTACTGGCGCAGCTCCGGGCCAACGGCTTCGAGGATGAAGCGCAAGTGGCCTATCACCGGGTAGTTGCGCAAGAGCGTGTGCCGCCGCTGCCATAGGTCCCAGCTCGCAACCGCGCCCAGACTCCCGCCGACGAGGGCGGCCATGCGCCGTGTCACGCTGAACCGAAGTCCAGGTCGGCCTCGGCGCTGTAAACGCCCAGTAGGTCACGGGCCGAGACAATGCCGGCCAACACGCCATCGCGCTCCACCAGAATGTGGCGGATGTAGCGGTCCATCATCCGAACCGCCACTTCGTCAACCGTGGCCTCGGCGTCGCACCACACCAGCTGGGTGCTGGCTATGTCGGCGGCCGGGACGGTGGCTGGATCTTGTCCAGCGGCCACCACCCGAACGATGTCGCGCTCGCTCACCAACGCGGTGGGCTGCCCGTCGTCACCGACCACAATGGCCCCGACGTCGCGCGCCACAATGGCCCTGGCGACATCGGCGACCGTGGCGTTAGCGGCGACACACGCCACCGGCTCGCCGGTAACGCTGGAGATCGGGATCGACCCGGGGACAGAGATGTCAGTCATGCCACCATGTTCGCCAGAGCTTGGCCACCCATCTACAGACCTAAGTCCTCAATTCGGGCGCGACAGGTAACCGACGGATTCCATCGCTCGCCGGCTGTGATCGAAGCTGCCGGGACAGGCGCGCAGGGCGGAGCTTTGTCAGCAGCCGGCACCCAGGGTCCGCCCGGTGTTGAACTCGCGGCGCAACCCGGTGTACGGATCGTCGAACTCGATGCGCTGCGCCAGCAATCGCAGCGGCGTGCTGAAGTCGTCAGCCGGCACATCAACAACGTTGGGGTACAACGGATCGCCGGTGACGGGTATCCCGAGCGACGCCATGTGCACCCGCAGTTGGTGGGTGCGTCCGGTGCGGGGCGTCAGCCGGTACAGGCCGTCTGGCGAAAACAGCTCCACCAGCGTCTCCGAGTTGGGGACACCGGGCTCTACGAAGGCCTGCAGGTGGCCCCGGCGCTTGATGATGCGGTTTCGGACAATCCGCGGCAGCACTAGTGCAGGATCGACCGCCGCCCGCGCGAAATACGTCTTGGCCACGGCGCCGCGGGCGAACAAGCTCTGGTAGGCGCCGCGCAGCTCCCGTCGAGTAGTGAACAGCAGCACCCCGGCGGTCAGCCGGTCGAGCCGGTGAGCCGGGCTTAGCTCAGGGAATCCCAGTTCCCGGCGAAGTCGCACCAGCGCCGTCTGCGCGACGTGCCGCCCCCGTGGCATGGTGGCCAAAAAGTGTGGCTTGTCGACCACGACGATGTCCGCATCCTGGTGCAAGACGGGGATGTCGAAAGGCACCGGGACTTCGTCCGGAAGGTCGCGATAGAGATAAACGTGGGAGCCGCTCGCCAGCACGGTGGCGTCATCGATCACCGCACCGTCGGCGTCGACCACTTCTCCGGCAAGGACCTTGGCGCGGGCCTGCTCGCCGAATCGGACGGTCAGCTCGGCCAGCACCAATCCGCCATGCAACCGCACCCGGGCAGGGCCCAACCCGTCACGAACCGGAAGCGGCGCGGGTCTCAATTGAGGGGCACCGGCTCGAGGATCTCGGCCCGCGCTTCGGGCGCGCCGGCCCGCAACATGTCCGCCGACACATCGTCGGGCTGGGCCTGCGAGAGGACCTCGGCCTCCACTCGCGCCGTGTAGTTGCCGACCTCACGGTCGATGTCCGCGGCGGTCCACCCCAGCACTGGAGCGACAAGATCGGCCACCTCCCGGGCGCAGTCGACGCCCCGGTGCGAATATTCGATGGCCACCCGCATCCGGCGGGCCAGGATGTCTTCCAGATGCAGGGCTCCCTCGGCAACTACGGCGTAGACGGCTTCCACCAACAAATAGCCCGGCGCGTCTTTGATCGGATTGAGCAGATCCGGAGTTTCGGCCGCCAACGCCAGCACTTCCCCGATCAGCGAACCGTAGCGGTCCAGCAGATGGCGCACCCGGTATGGGTGCAGGCCTTGCAGCGCGCCGACCTTTTCGGTCTGGTTGACCAGTGCAAAGTAGCCGTCGGCGCCCATCAGCGGCACCTTCTCGGTGATCGTCGGCGCGACCCGGGCCGGGATGAACTCGGCCGCAGCGTCAATGGCGTCGGCGGCCATCACCCGGTAAGTGGTGTACTTCCCCCCGGCGATGGCGACCAGCCCGGCCGCCGGCACCGCCACGGCGTGCTCTCGGGACAGCTTGGACGTTTCGTCACTCTCCCCGGCGAGCAGCGGGCGCAATCCTGCGTACACGCCGTCGATATCCGCGTGGGTCAACGGAGTGGCCAACACGGTGTTGACCGTCCGCAGGATGTAGTCGATGTCGGCCTTGGTGGCCGCCGGGTGCGCGAGGTCGAGGTTCCAGTCGGTATCGGTGGTTCCTATGATCCAGTGGTTGCCCCACGGGATGACGAACATCACCGACTTCTCGGTGCGCAAGATGATCGCGACGTCACTGACCACCCGGTCCCGCGGTACCACCACGTGCACGCCCTTGGACGCGCGCACCCGAAATCGTCCGCGCTGCTTGGACAGCGCCTGGATCTCGTCGGTCCAGACGCCGGTCGCGTTGACCACGACGTGACCGCGGACCTCGGTGATAGCGCCGTCCTCGGAATCGCGGACGCGCACGCCGGTTACGCGGTCGCCCTCGCGCAGCATCGCGACCACCTGGGTGGAGCAGCGCACGACAGCGCCGTAATGAGCGGCAGTGCGTGCGACGGTCATGGTGTGCCGGGCGTCGTCAACGACGGTGTCGTAGTAGCGAATGCCACCGATCAACGAGCTGCGTTTGAGGCCCGGGCTCAACCGGAGTGCGCCGGCGCGGGTCAGATGCTTCTGTGCCGGAACCGATTTCGCGCCGCCGAGCTGGTCGTAGAGGAAGATGCCCGCCGCGACGTACGGGCGTTCCCAAACACGCTTGGTCAGTGGAAAAAGGAATGGCAACGGTTTGACCAGATGGGGCGCCAGCGTGGTCAGCGACAGCTCCCGTTCGTGGAGCGCCTCGCGTACCAGGCCGAATTCCAATTGTTCGAGATAGCGCAGCCCACCGTGGAACATTTTCGAGGAGCGACTCGAAGTACCCGAGGCGAAGTCGCGGGCCTCGACCAGCGCCACCTTCAGCCCGCGGGTAGCGGCGTCCAGAGCACAACCGGAGCCCACCACGCCGCCGCCGATGACCACGACGTCGAACTGCTCGGCGCCGAGTCGCTCCCAGGCCAGCGCGCGCTGTCGAGGTCCAAGAGTGGAAGCCGGCCAGGTCTGCGCGCCGCCCGGTGCTTGGATCGGGTTGCTCACCACAAAGGACTCCTCACTGGGGAAACTCTTGTCCGGTTACTCGTCGGCAGGTGGGCTCTACTCCCGCTTTTCCAAGGCTAGTTCGTCGGACCTCCCCGAGCCGTCGTTAGTCGAGATCGCCGTCTCTAATCCAAATCGTCGTGTGCCATCAACCGGCGAGCGGCCTCGGTGATCGATCCGGACAGCGACGGGTAAACGGCCAGCGTCTGCGCCAACTGGTCGACGGTGATCCGGTTCTGCACGGCCAGCGCGATCGGCAGAATCAGTTCGGAGGCGATCGGCGCCACCACCACGCCGCCGATGATCACGCCGGCGGATTGCCGGCAGAAGAGCTTGACGAAACCTTGCCGCAGCCCGGACATCTTCGCTCGCGCATTCGTCCGCAGCGGCAGCATGACGGTCCGGGCCGACACCAATCCGTCGTCGATCATCTTTTGCGACACACCGACCGCGGCGATCTCGGGTCTGGTGAAGACGGTCGCGGCGACCGTGCGCAACCGGATAGGGCTGACGCCCTCACCCAGCGCGTGCCACATGGCGATCCGCCCCTGCATCGCGGCGACCGACGCAAGTGGCAGCAGACCGGTGCAGTCGCCGGCGGCATAAATGCTGGCCACCGATGTCCGCGACACACGGTCGACCGTCAGGTAGTTGCCGCGGCCAAGCTCGATGCCGACGCGTTCCAGGCCAAGCCCGCCGGTGTTGGGTACCGACCCGATGGTCATCAGGGCGTGGCTGCCCTCGACGGTCCGGCCGTCGTTCATCGTCACCAGAACACCGGTATCGGTGCGGGTGACCGACGCCGCCCGGGCGTTTTTGAACAGTTGGACGCCGCGTTCGGCGAACTCCTCTTCCAGGACCAGCGCGGCGTCGGGGTCCTCGTACGGCAGCACGTGGTCCTGGCTGGCCACCACTGTCACCTGCACACCCAGTTCGGTGTAGGCGTTGACGAACTCGGCGCCAGTGACCCCCGAGCCCACCACGATGAGGTGATCTGGCAGCGCGTCCAAGTCGTAGAGCTGACGCCAGGTCAGGATGCGTTCGCCGTCCGGCTGGGCCGTCGGCAGAATCCGCGGGCTCGCCCCGGTGGCGATCAGCACCACGTCGGCGTCGTGCTCACTGACTGTCCCGTCGGCGGCGGTGGCTTTGATGCGGTGGTGGGCCAGCCCCAGTGCGCTATCGCACAGCTCGCCGCGGGCGGCAATCACGCGCACACCCATGCTGAGCAGCTGGGCGGTGATGTCGGCTGACTGCGCGGCGGCCAGCGTCTTGACCCGGGCATGGATCTGCGGCAGCAAGATTTTGGCATCGTCGATGTCGATGTCGAAGCCCAGTTGGGGCGCCCGGCGCAGCTCGGTTCGCAGCCAGGTGGAGGCGATGAACGTCTTCGATGGCACGCAGTCGTCCAGCACGGCGGCACCGCCGATGCCGTCGGAGTCGATCACGGTGACTTCGGTGGTGTCGGGGTGTGAGGTGGCGGCGGTAAGGGCGGCTTCGTAACCGGCCGGACCTCCGCCGACGATCACGATGCGGGTCGCCACAGCTTTTAACCTAGCCCGGTGAGGCCGCACTCCGCAGCGCGTGCGCCTGCTGCGCCGAGATTGCCACGAGGGCTGTGATCCGGGTCGCAACCGCAACCATGGCGGCAATCTCGGCGCGCTTTGAGGCACCGCCAATCCGTCGGGTGAATAGCGTTCGAGCGTTAGCCGTTTAAGCTTTCCCCGTGCCGATCTATGCCGCCTACGGGTCGAACATGCATCCCGAGCAAATGTTGAAGCGCGCACCGCACTCACCGATGGCCGGAACCGGCTGGTTGCCGGGGTGGCGGCTGACGTTCGGCGGCGAGGACATCGGCTGGGAAGGGGCGCTGGCCACCATCGTCGAGGATCCGGATTCCCGGGTGTTCGTCGTGCTCTACGACATGACGCCGGCGGACGAGATAAACCTCGACCAGTGGGAGGGCTCCGAGTTCGGCGTGCACAAGAAGATCCGGTGCCGAGTGGAGCGGTTGTCGTCCGACACCACCATCGACCCCGTGTTGGCGTGGCTGTACGTACTGGACGCCTGGGAGGGCGGGTTGCCGTCGGCGCAATACATCGGCGTGATGGCGGATGCCGCCGAGATCGCCGGCGCTCCAAATGATTACGTGCACGACCTGCGAACCCGGCCGGCCCGCAATATCGGCCCGGGAACTCCGACCTAAGCGTCGCTTCTCGCGCGCGCCTCCCGCCCGCGCCCACCTCCCGCGCGCGAGCGTGCGTGTCTGTACGCCGACGCGCCGACGGAACGGGCATTCTGCGCACCCTCGCCACGGCGTCACGCAACCCTGGCATGCTCCAACCGCACTTCGAGCCGACGGACGAGTTCGCCGGGTCGGTGCCGAACATCCTCGGCCACGATGGCGACAACTACCCATCCCAGATCCTGCAGTGCAGCAGCACGTCGCCGGTCCCGGAGAAACGCCTCCGGCCCGCTGTGCCAGTCAACGCCGTCGTACTCGGCCGCTACGCGTAAGTCGGGCCACGCAAAGTCGAGCCGCCAGGTTCGGCCTCTCAGATCCACGATCTGGTGTTGCAGCACCGGAGGCGGCAACCCACCGTCGATCATCACCAGACGGGTCTCGCTCTCCATCGGCGACTCGGCCTTCACGGAGGCCAATTCGAGCAACTCGCGCGCCGTGACGATGCCTCGCCGACCGGACTGCCGCGTGAGCTCCTGATGCAGCTCGTCGCGGCTGCCCATGCCGCTGCGCAGCGCAGCGTCCAACGTGGCCAGGGCGCGAGGCCGACGCAGCCCACGCGCCACCTCAATCGCCGTCCACGATGGCGCGGTGGCCGACCGGCCGCTGACTACGGCCAGTGGCGCTCCTGCCCGCCGATGCACGATCAGGCCGTCGACCGACCGCAATTGCCGCCCGCCCGGGTTGAGCACGTGCAGGTCACCGGTTCGTTCGGTGTCAAAACCGTAGGCAGCGGCGGCGGTACCCATACATACGGCGACCGAAGTTCCGGCCGCCAGGTCCAGCCCACGCAGTCGCAGTGCGGTAGTCACCTCACCGTGGCCGTAAATGCCATGCCAAATCCGCTGTAGCGCACCACAATTTAATTGAACCTCCAGACCGCGCCGGGTGAGATAGGTCAGCGCCTGGGCGGAGGTCACCACTCCTCCTTGGGCGTCGAGCAAACGGCGGAGCTCTGCGTTCATGCCGGTTATCTTCAGCGTGTTGCGGATTAGGGGTGTGCAGGAGCAAGTGCGGCTGTGGAGTAACGGCCCAGCGTGCGCAAAGTGCCGGTCCACGCGGCGCGTCGCGGTACAGACACGCACGCTGGCGAGGGGAGGTAGCTCGCGGCGAGCTAGATCGCGGCCGATTGCTCGATGACGTTGACCATCACCCGTAGCCCTGTCGCGAGGGCGCGCTCGTCGAGATCGAAGGTCGGCTGGTGCAGATCCAGCTGCGGTCCCTCGCCGGGCCACACACCCAATCGCGCCATCGCGCCGGGAATCTCCTCCAAATACCAGGAGAAATCCTCGCCGCCCCCGGACTGCCTGGTGTCGGCCAGCGCATCGGGTCCGATGGCTTCGATCGCTTGGGTCAGGATCTGCGTCGAGACGTCCTCGTTCACCACCGGTGGCACACCGCGCCGGTACTGCAGCGTGTGTTCGATGGCCAGCGGCGACAGTAACGCGTCGACGGTTTCGCGGACGACCTCCTCGAGGCCGACCCAGGTTTGCCGGCTGGCGGTGCGCACGGTGCCGGACAACACGCCGGTCTGGGGTATGGCGTTGGCAGCCACGCCGGCGTTGACCGCACCCCACACCAGCACAGTGCTGTTGCGCGGGTCGATGCGGCGCGACAGCACCCCGGGCAGCCCGGTGATCAGCGTGCCGAGTCCGTAGACCAGGTCAGCGGTCAGGTGCGGGCGCGACGTGTGCCCGCCGGGCGAATACAGCGCGATTTCGATGCGGTCGGCCGCCGATGTGATGGGTCCACGCCTGATCGCGACCTTGCCGACCTCCAGCCGCGGGTCACAGTGCAGCGCAAAGATCCGCGATACGCCGATTATCGCGCCGGCGGCGATGGCGTCGATGGCGCCCCCGGGCATCAACTCCTCGGCAGCCTGGAAGATCAACCGCACCCCGACGGGCAGCTCCGGCACCGACGCCAACGTCAGCGCGGTTCCCAGCAGTATCGCGGTATGCGCGTCATGCCCGCAGGCGTGGGCGATATTCGGCACCGTCGACGCGTACGGTGCGCCGGTCAGCTCGGCCATGGGCAGCGCGTCCATGTCGGCTCGCAGCGCGATCCTCGGCTGATGCTCTGGGCCAAAGTCGCAGGTCAGTCCCGTTCCGCCGGGCAGCACCTTCGGGTTCAGCCCGGCATCGGCCAACCGCTCCGCGACGAACTGCGTGGTGGCGTATTCCTGGCGGCCCAATTCCGGATGGCGGTGGATGTGCCGGCGCCAGGCAATCATGTCCTCGTAGTGGGCGGCCAGCCACGATTCTGCGGCATCGGCGAGGGTCATGATGCCGCCCTGCGTTCTTGGGCTGCCATCACCCGATCGCGTTGGTCAGGGGTCTCGGCGAGGTGGACGATTGTGCGCGCCAGCATGATCGCGCCGTCAAGCACTGCGCGATCCGCGCTGGGGCCGGCAGCCGCGGCGGCGAATGCGCGCTGGTGAACCGTTGCGCCGCCGGCTTCGACACCGATCACCGGATGGATCCCCGGCAGCACATGCGTCACATTGCCCATGTCGGTGCTGCCCATTGGAAGCCGGACCTCGAGCTCGGGCGCCACCGGATCGCGTCCCAGTCGGCGCATCTCCTCCCGACACACGTCCGCCAGCCATTGATCGGGCTTCAATTCCGCGTATGCCGGTGCCGGGTCTTCGAATTCGTATTCGCACCCGGTGGCCAGCGCGCCGGCAGCAAAGCACGAAAACATCCTGCCCTCCAGCTCGCGCAGCGAATCCGACTCAACCGCCCGCATCGCGTACTGCACCGCCGCGTACCCGGGGATGACGTTAACGGCCTGGCCGCCGTTGGTGACGATCCCGTGTACCAGTTGGCCCGGGGCCAATTGCTGCCTCAGCAGCCCGACGGCCACCTGCGCCACCGTCACCGCGTCCGCGGCGTTGACCCCTAGGTAGGGGGCGACCGCGGCATGCGATTCCTTGCCGCGGTAGTGCACGATCACCTCGGACAATGCCAGCGAACGCGCCCCAGCGATGTTGGTCGGCCCAGGGTGCACCATCACGGCGACCGCGACGTCGTCGAACGTACCGGCCTTGAGTAGCAGCGCTTTACCACCGCCGGCCTCCTCAGCCGGAGTTCCCAAGAGGGCCACGGTCAGACCCAGGTCGTCGGCTACCTCTGCGAGCGCCAGCGCGGTCCCGACGGCCGACGCCGCGATGATGTTGTGGCCACAGGCGTGCCCGATTTCGGGCAACGCGTCGTACTCGGCGCAGACGCCCACGACCAGGGGTCCGCTGCCGAAGTCAGCGCGAAAGGCCGTGTCCAAACCACCGACAGGCGCTGTGATGGCAAACCCACGTTCGGCGACCAGTGCCTGCGCCTTGGCGCAACTGCGATACTCGGCGAACGCCAGCTCGGGCTCGGCGTGAATCGCGTGCGACAACTCGACAAGATCGGCGCTATGGCGCCGCACGACATCCTCGACGCTGTCGAATGCGTTGGATGCGGGCACTCTCGCAGTATCGCACTGAGGCGCCCTCCCTCACTCGGCGAGCAGGTTGGCTAGGCTCCCGCAGTGTGACTGAGCCTGCGCCCGATCCCGGCGAACTCGCGCTGCAGGCAGCGCACGTCATCGCCGAGCGCACCGGAGTCGTGAAGCACGACGTCGCGATCGTTCTCGGGTCGGGATGGTCGCCGGCGGTCGCCGCGCTCGGCTCGCCGACCGTCGTGCTGCCCCAAGCCGAAATCCCCGGCTTCAGCCCGCCCACCGCCGTTGGGCATACCGGCGAGCTGTTGTCGGTGCCCATCGGTTCGCACCTGGTGCTGGTGCTGGTCGGCCGCGTGCACGCATATGAGGGCCACGACCTGCGCCATGTCGTGCACCCTGTACGGGCGGCCTGCGCGGCCGGGGCGGGCATCGTCGTGCTCACCAACGCGGCCGGCGGGGTGCGCCCTGACATGACGGTCGGCCAGCCGGTTCTGATCAGCGATCACCTGAACCTGACGGCGCGTTCGCCGCTGGTCGGTGCCCAGTTCGTCGACCTGACCGACGCCTACGCACCGCGGCTACGGCAGCTCGCTCGCGAGGCCGACCCCCAGCTGACCGAGGGCGTCTACGCGGGCCTGCCGGGCCCGCACTACGAGACGCCCGCGGAAGTCCGGATGCTGCGGATGTTGGGTGCCGACATGGTGGGCATGTCGACGGTCCACGAGACCATCGCGGCCCGGGCGGCGGGCGCCGAGGTATTGGGCGTCTCGCTGGTGACCAACCTGGCAGCCGGGATCACCGGTCAGCCGCTGAGCCACGACGAGGTGCTCGCCGCCGGGGCCGCGTCGGCTGGCCGAATGGGCGTACTGCTCGCCGAGGTCATAGGCCGGTTCTAGAAGAAGTGACGCCCGAAGAGTGGATCGTGCACGACCCCGACCCGCAGACGGCCGCCGAGCTCACCGCGTGTGGCCCCGACGAATTGCGCGAGCGGTTCGCCCACCCGCTGACGTTCGGCACTGCGGGGTTGCGTGGCCCGGTGCGCGGCGGACCGGACGCAATGAACGTCGCTGTGGTGCTGCGCGCCACCTGGGCGGTGGCACAGGTGCTCGCCGATCGCGGTCTGGCCGGCTCCCGGGTGGTCGTCGGGCGCGATGCTCGGCACGGCTCGGCAGCATTCGCGGCATCGACGGCCGCAGTGCTTGCCGCTCAGGGATTTTCGGTGCTGCTACTGCCCAGTGCCCTGCCCACTCCGGTGCTGGCCTACGCGGTGCGCCACGCCGGCGCCGCCGCCGGGATTCAGATCACCGCATCGCACAATCCGGCGACCGATAACGGCTACAAGGTGTACTTCGGCGGCGGGATCCAAATCATCTCCCCCACCGACCGCCAGATCGAAACCGCGATGGCCGCGGCTCCCCCGGCCGATCGAATACTCCGCAAACCAGTCTCGGATACCGACAAAGCCACCGACACCGATTTGGTCGACCGTTACATGCAGCGTGCGGCCACCGTGCGCCGGTCTACCGGCTCGGTCCGAGTGGCCCTGACTCCGCTGCACGGGGTCGGCGGTGCGGTGGCCGTCGAGACGCTGCGGCGGGCCGGGTTCGACGACGTCCACACCGTCACAGCGCAGTTCGCGCCGGATCCCGACTTCCCTACGGTTGCGTTCCCGAACCCCGAGGAGCCCGGCGCCACCGACGCATTGCTTGCCCTGGCCGCAGAAGTCGGGGCCGACGTCGCGATCGCGCTGGATCCCGACGCCGACCGATGCGCGGTCGGCATACCCACCAAGGCGGGATGGCGCGTGCTGTCGGGCGACGAAACCGGTTGGCTACTAAGCGACTACATCCTATCTCAGGCGCAGGTCCCGGCTGCTCCCGGAACCAGGACCGTGGCCAGCACCGTGGTTTCGTCGCGGATGCTGGCGGCGATCGCCAAGCACTACGGCGCTGTCCACGTCGAAACACTCACCGGCTTCAAATGGCTGGCGCGCGCCGACGCAAATGTGCCCGGTGGCACCCTGGTGTACGCCTACGAGGAAGCGATAGGGCACTGCGTCGACCCCGACGCCGTGCGCGACAAAGACGGCATCAGCGCCGCGGTGCTGATGTGCGATCTGGTGTGCGCGCTCAAAGGTCAGGGCCGTTCGGTGCCTGACATGCTCGACGAGCTCGCGCGACAATACGGCGTACATGACGTTGCCGCGGTGTCGCGCCGGGTCGCTGACGCCGACCAGGCAGCCGAATTGATGCGGCGGTTGCGGGCGGACCCGCCGAGCCGCCTTGCCGGGCTCATCGCCTCTATCTCCGGGACCACCGATATCAGCGACCCGCTGATCTTCACCGGCGGCGACGACGACATGTCCGCCCGGGTGGTGGTGCGGCCCTCGGGGACTGAGCCAAAGCTGAAGTTTTACTTGGAAGTTCGCTGCGCTTTGGCCGGCGCGGGCGACAACCTGCCACTCGCCCGGGAACGAGCCCGCGCGCTGCGCGACGAGCTGGTCTCCTCGGTGCGGCACTGGTAGCTCGGGGCAAGCCAGGCTAGCGGGGCCCGAACTGCCGGTCGCCGGCATCACCGAGACCCGGCACGATATAGGCGATTTCGTTGAGGCTGTCGTCGACGGCTACGGTGAACAGCCGCGCGTTAGGCGCCACTTTCTCAAGTGCTGCAATGCCTTCCGGCGCAGCCACCACACACAGCGCCGTGATATCCACGGCGCCGCGCCGCTGCAGCAGGCCGACGGTGTGCGTCATCGACCCGCCGGTGGCAAGCATGGGGTCAAGGATCATCACCGGCATGCCGGCCAGGTCGTCGGGCAGTGACTCCAGATAACTGTCCGACCGGTGCGTTTCCTCGTTGCGGGCGAGTCCGACGAATCCAACCCGGGCTTGCGGCAACAGCGCAAGGGCCTGATCGAGCATGCCCAGCCCGGCGCGCAGCACGGGTACTAGCAGCGGCGGCGTGGCCAGCCGCACTCCGAGCGTCTCGGCCAACGGCGTGCGGATGGGAAACGACTCGCGGGGCGCGTCCCGGGTGGCCTCGTAGACCAGCATCGTGGCCAGGTCGCCCAAGGCGGCGCGGAAATCCGCGTTGCCGGTGCGTTCGTCGCGAAGCACGGTCAGCCGGGCGACGGCCAGGGGGTGGTCAACGACCTGGACATCCATAGGTTTTGACCTTATATAACGATCGCGAAAAGGCCTGCTGACACGCTTCGCCGCGTCCCTTCGACGAGGCGCAAACGCCCATAGACTCCCCGGGTGCGCGTCTCCAGATTTGTGCCGGTTGCGGCTTACCTGGCGCTGCGACTGGCGGGTGCGTTGGTGGTGGGCCTGGTGTCCGTGGTCGCCATTCCACCGGCGGGCCCCCGCGGGACCCTGGCCGCGGCCGCAATGCCGCAGCCGGCGCACGTCGTGATCGTGGTGGAAGAAAACCGCGGCAACATCCTCGGCAACAAGTCGGCGCCCTTCATGAACGCGCTCGCCACCCATGGCGCAAACATGGCGCAGTCGTTCGCCGAAACACATCCCAGCGAGCCGAACTATCTGGCACTCTTTGCCGGCAGCACGTTCGGAGTGACAAAGGACTCCTGCCCGGTCGATGGCGGCAACACCCCGAACCTAGGTTCTGAATTGCTGACCGCCGGCTATACGTTCGTAGGATTCGCCGAAGACCTGCCCACGGTCGGCTCCCCGGTGTGCAGCGCGGGCAAGTACGCCCGCAAGCACGTGCCGTGGGCCAACTTCACCAACGTGCCGGCGGCGAATTCGGTGCCGTTCTCGGCATTTCCGATGGGGAACTACGGCAGCCTGCCGACCGTCTCGTTCGTCATCCCCAACAACGACGACAACATGCACGACGGCTCGATCGCGCAGGCCGACACCTGGCTGAACCGGCAACTTTCCGGCTACGCCAACTGGGCGGTGGCCAACAACAGCCTGCTGGTCGTGACCTGGGACGAAGACGACGACTCGGATCGCAACCAGATCCCGACGATGATCTATGGCGCGCATGTCCAGCCAGGAACCTACAACGAGCAGATCAGCCACTACAACCTGCTTTCCACCCTGGAACAGATGTACGGGCTGCCCAAGACTGGTAACGCGGCGAACGCTCCTCCGATCGCCACCATCTGGGGCCCGTAGTTCTATAGTTCTGCAGCGCCCGGCTCCGGGCACGTCTGTCGACCGTCGCTATTGTGTGCCGCATGGTTGCTGACCTTCTGCCCATCCGCCTGAGCCTGTCCATCGGTGACCGCTACACCGTGTGGGCACCCCGGTGGCGCGACGCCGGCGACGAGTGGGAGGCGTTCCTGGGCAAAGACGACGACCTGTTTGGCTTTGAGACCGTCCCCGACCTGGTCGCGTTCGTGCGCACCGATTCGAACAACGACCTGGTCGACCATCCGGCGTGGAAGGACCTGACCTCGGCTCACGCGCACGACCTCGATCCAGCCAAAGACAGGCAGTTCGACCTGATCGCCGTGGAGGAGTTGGTGGCCGAGAAGCCGACCGAAGAGTCGGTGACGGCGCTGGCGGGCGCGCTGGCGATCGTGTCGTCGATCGGATCGGTGTGCGAGCTGCCGCCGGTGTCGAAGTTCTTCAATGGCAACCCGACTCTGGGCACCGTGTCCGGCGGAATCGAAAACTTCACCGGCAAGGCCGGCCAGAAACGCTGGAATTCGATCGCCGAGATCATCAACCGAAGCTGGGACGACGTGCTCGGCGCGATTGAGGAGATCATCAGCACCCCTGAGGTCGATGCCGACCTGTCGGCCAAAGCCGCCGACGAACTGGCTGAGGAGCCCGACGAGCCGGAGGACTCAGCCGACGAGGAGCGTGACGCCGCTGACGAGGTCGCGGAGGGCGACGACACCCGGGAGTCTGAAGACGCCGCAGACGAAGAGGACGCAGAAGACGAAGAGGACTCCGCGGACGAAGAGAAGGCCCGCGCAGCCGGCGACTCCGCCGTACTGGGCGGCGACGAGGACTTCTGGCTGAAGGTGGGTATCGACCCGGTCCGGATCATGACTGGTTCCGGCACCTTCTACACGCTTCGCTGTTACCTGGACGATCGCCCGATCTTTTTGGGCCGCAACGGACGGATCAGCGTGTTCAGCTCCGAACGGGCGCTGGCTCGCTACCTTGCCGACGAGCACGACCACGACTTGTCCGACATGAGCACCTACGACGACATCCGTACGGCCGCCACCGACGGCTCGCTGGCGGTGGAGATCACTGACGACAACATCTACGTGCTCAGCGGGCTGGCCGACGATTTTGCCGACGGGCCCGACGCCGTGGACCGGGAGCAGCTGGACCTGGCCGTCGAACTGCTCCGCGATATCGGTGACTACTCCGAGGAGAGCACGGTGGACAAAGCCCTCGAAACGGAGCGGCCGCTGGGCAAGCTGGTGGCCTACGTGCTGGAGCGAGGCTCGAGCGACAAGCCCGCCAAGCCCGCAGCCCCGTATTCCCCGGTAGTACGGGAATGGGAGAAGTTGGAGCAGTTCGTGGATTCGCGGCTAAGACGCGAGTAGCCAGCCACGATCCGCCCGCAGCGCCGATGCGTTGGTTTGAGACGGACTCGCGACAATGCCGGC
>PLSK01000064.1:66543-81125 GCA_003165155.1 Mycobacterium sp.
ATGACGCTTCCCGGAATCGGCCCACTACCTCTGTACGGGTTCCAACGCCCGGCGATGCTGGTGTTCGCATTGGTACCGCTGGCCCTGCTGGGGATGTATGTCGTTGTCCAGGCTCGACGCCAACGCCGCCTGCACCGGTTCACCGAGGCGAATGTGCCGCAGTCGTTGTGGCGGCACATTCCGATCGCCGTCTCGGTGCTATGCCTGGCGCTGCTGACCGTGGCGCTGGCCACCCCCACCCACGACATGAAGATTCCGCGCAACCGCGCCGTCATCATGCTGGTGATCGACATGTCGCAGTCCATGCGGGCAACCGATGTCGAGCCCACCCGGCTCAAAGACGCCGAGCAGGCCGCCAGCCAGTTCGCCAGTCAGCTGACCCCGGGCATCAATCTCGGACTTGTCGGTTTCGCGGGAACCCCGTACCTCCTGGTGCCCCCGACCCCGCAGCACCAGGCGACCATTGACGCACTGAAGAAGCTGGACTATGCCGACGGCACAGCGACCGGCGAGGCCATCTACACCGCCCTGCACGCGATCCAGGCGACGGCCGTCGCCGGCGGAGACACCCCGCCGCCGGCCCGCATCGTGCTGCTTTCCGACGGCAAGGAGAACAAGCCGTCAGATCCCAGCGATCCACACGATGGCGCCTACACCTCCGCGCGTTTGGCCAAGGATCAAGGCGTGCCCATCTCGACGATCACGTTCGGAACGCCGAGCGGCGAAATCGAGATGGCGGGCGCGCGGGTGGCTGTCCCGGTTGCCGCCGATCAGATGAAGACCATCGCCCGGCTGTCCGGCGGCCAGTCCTATACCGCCACCAACCTCAGCGAACTCAACAAAGACTATGACTCCATCCAGAACGAGATCGGCTACCGCACGGTGCCCGGTCCCGGCAGCGCTGGGTGGCTACGGCTCGGAGTCATCACCGCCGTGATCGCCGCCGCGTTGGCACTGCTGATTAACCGCCGACTCCCAATCTGATCGCTCACGCGGGCAGCCTGCGATTCAGGAATAGTCCGGCCAGCACGGCGCCGGCCATGACGACGGTACCCAGCAGCATCCAGGCGAGGCTGGCATCGCCCTTCACGGTTTCGTAGCCGATCTGCCGCTGCAAGGTCGTGTAGACCTCCTTGAGCGATTCCAGGCTGTCGGCGTGGAAAGCCTGACCATCGGTGATCTCGCAGATTTTCTGCAGGGTTTGATCGTCGACGGGAACCGGAATCGTGGCGCCCTGGTAGACAACGGTCCCGTCGGGCGTACCGAACGAGATCGTCGATATCTGCACTCCCTGATCTTTGGCGGCCCGCGCCGCCGTAAACGCTCCCTGCGGGGCATTGGGGTCCAGCGGCACGTTTTCCGCGCCGTCGGACTCCAGCACGATGCGCGCGGGCGGCGGGCCGTCGCCGCCTCCCATGACGGAGCCAACCGTGGCGATCGCTTGCAGCGCGGTGAAAATGCCTTCACCGGTGGCGGTCTTCGGTGCGGGCTGCAGG
This sequence comes from Mycobacterium sp., assembly GCA_003165155.1. Classification (GTDB taxonomy): domain Bacteria; phylum Actinomycetota; class Actinomycetes; order Mycobacteriales; family Mycobacteriaceae; genus Mycobacterium. The sequence continues at coordinate 68,040 of PLSK01000064.1, forward strand.
GTGTCGATCGCGGCTTTTACCGCCTCGCGGTTGGTCGTCGGGGCGACCAGCAACGTGGCGTTAGCCGCAAATGCCACCAGTCCGAGATTGACAGCCGGGGTCAGCTCGCTGGCGAATTGCTTGCCGGCCTCCTGGGCGGCGGCCAGCCGATTCGGAGCGACGTCGTTGGCAGCCATGGACTCCGAGATGTCGATGACCAGCATCACCACCGCACGATTGAGCGGAATCCGGACGTCGGACGTCGGCCCGGCCATCGCCGTCGTCAGCAGCACCAACGACGTGACCAGCAGGATTGTGGGCACGTGCCGCCAGCGAGTCGGGCTCTTTGGCGCGACGCGTTGAAGCACCTCCATGTTGGCGAACCGCAGAACCCGACGGCGACGCGCGTATTGCTGTGCGACGTAGATCCCCACCAGTAATAGAACGATCAACAGAAACAAGAAGAACCAGGCGTTCTCGAAGCCCGCGAGCGACACCGGGCCCAGCAGGGGCAACCTCATGCGTCCATGATGCACAAGACCGGCCGCTGGGGCTTCATCGCGCGTGCCGACTGAGCGCCGGCAGTCCCGATAACGGCGCCGCGGCCAAGGCGAATAATCAAGGGTTATGACCGTGAAGCAGAGTCCCTGGGTTCGGCTGTGCACCGGCATGCTGGCCAGTGGCGGGTTGGCCTTGACCGCGTTCGGACTGGCGGGCGGCTCCGGTCCCTGGGCCCAGGCGGCCCCTGCGCCGAGCCCGCGCTGGTGCCCAGGCGATCAATGGAACCCGGGCTGGGGCAACATCTCGGACTGGGACTGGGGCCACTGCCACGACTGGCAAGGTCCGGGAGGCCCGTATGGTCCCGCCGGCTGGGGGCCCTGGGGTCCTCCGCCGGCGTGGGCGCCGCCCCAGCCGCCTCCCCCGCCGTGGGCTCCCGGGGCCAATATGATGTGGAACCCCTCTGCCAATAGTTGGGGATTCTGGAACAACGGAGTATGGACTCCGATCTAACCCACACCCGCGACAAGCAGCTACCTAGCCGCACGGGCATTCGCCTGGGAATCACTTGGCTTGAGTAGTCGAGTCCGCCGGGAAAATCATCGCCAACTGCGCGTTCCAACTCTCCGGTCGATGTAAAAGCAGTTGTACCCCAAGCTATTTCGCGCCAGCGACACCGGTTCGAATGATTCTCGCGGCGGAAGTCCTACCCGACTCGCACTGCGCCGACATCGCCAACTTGATACCTTGAGGTCGGATCTGAGCAACCACACCGCCCACCATGGAGCGACCCAATGCGGAACCTCAGCACTGCCGGAGGTCCGGTGCGGGCCGCGTACATGACCGTGCCGTTCCTCGCCGCCGTGCTCGCCCCGACGGTGGCTCACGCTGATCCCATCGGTGACTACGTCAACCGCAGCGGTAAGGCGGTGTGCGCGGAGCTCGATAAGGTCCAGGACGGGGGGGACTTCTTCAGACTCGCACTCACCGTCGCACATGACGGCAAGTTCAACATCAAGGACGCGGCGAACGTCATCGGGCGAGCGGTCGCCACCGACTGTCCGTCGGAAGAGCCGAAATTGAAACTAGCTGGCACTTCGGCCGCCAACCCGCCGACTCCGCAAGTGGGGCCACCGGACCACTGATCGCCACCGACCTGATCGAGGCCGCGCACAGATTTCCGGCACTACGCCGTAAAGCGGGCTACTGGTTTGTGCTACCGCCGGGTCGTTCGGGATTTGGCTAATGGCGGATCGTCGCACTGCTGCCATGGCGCCCGCTCATGGGGTCATGCGCCGACTTCTGGTGTTCAAGTTGCCGGATCAGCTCGCGCTTTGCGTCGCTCAGAGCGCGGGTGACATCCGGGTTCTCGGCGACCGCTACCACCGGCGGGCGGCCGGGTAGGCTCGTGCGCAAAGTAACGCGCTGCTGCTTGCCGCCGCGATCGTGCAATGACACTTCCACAACAATGTCCCGCGAATCCCATCGTCCCACCAGGTGCGGACCGAGCGTCGACAACGTCTCCAACACATGCGGTCGCTCTTTTTCTTTGAAGCCCGCACCGACGTGAAGCACGTTCACGTCGAAGGCATCTCGTTGTGCATCGCCTGATTTCATTGTATTCGTTCTCCTTTGATTGACAGGTACAAACGTCTGGCTGAACGGGAGGCGCGTGCGCTCAGCGGCTCAGGGCCGCAAGGAGTTCAGGTAGCGGCACGGTGGCGACACCGATTGCGCCGTCACTGATCCCGTACGGCAGCACCAACGTATCGGCGTGGGCCAACGCGCCGCAGGAGTAGACAACGTTGGGCACGTAGCCGTCCCGCTCGTCAGCCGCGGGGCTCAATAGCGGTTCCGCTAGCTGGCCAATAATCCGTGTCGGATCGTCGAGATCAAGCAGAATCGCCCCGATGCTGTACGTGCGCATCGGACCCACACCGTGGGTGAGCACCAGCCACCCGACGTCGGTTTCGATGGGCGAACCGCAGTTCCCGAGTTGTAATACCTCCCAGGCCCGGGTCGGGCTCTGGCAGGCAAGCGGATTCGTCCAAACGGACAGATGATCCGAATAGGCAACCGAATTCGTCTCGCGATCTGATCTCGACATGGCAGCGAAGCGACCCCGAATCCGGCGGGGAAACAGCGCCAGGCCCTTGTTGACGGCGGCCTGCCCGACGATCGGCGCGGAGGTGAAGGACAGGAAATCCGTGGTCTCGAGCAGTTGCTGGCTAATGTGAGATCCGCTGTAGGCCGTGTAGGTGGCATAGAAAGTTTGGGAGCCATCGTCGTCGGTGAAACGGACGAAGCGTGCATCCTCCATGCCGGCCTGCTCGTCGTCCATCGAGGGCCACAGGACCCGCTCGGAAAGAGTTATGCGGTCGGAGAATTCGACGGCATACGTCCGGTCGGCGATGCTGCGGAATGAGGAAATCGTCGCCTGGGCGTGTCCGCGAGTGTTCAGATGGGTCTGGAGGTCGGCGAGTTGTTGATTGAGAGAAGCTCGGGTAAAGCTCTGGCCGAGCCTGTCGAGGACATAGTCGGCGGCCTCTCCGGCCTCGTCGAGCCTGGCGAGTTCACTGCGGAAGACCGCTGCGTCGAGCAGTGCGGGCTCTGCCGCCCCGACTGTGGCGAACGGAGCCGGGTCGTCGATCGTGACGCCGCCGGCTGCGTCGATGACGCCGGTCCGGAAACCGATGGACGAACGGTGTCCCTCGCCGACGCCCCGGACGCTCATCACGAATCGCAGGCTGCCCGCCACGGTCTCGGCCTGGTCGGGGTGGGCCACCATGCTGGGGTTGCACAGCGCCGCACCTTCAACGGCGTATTCTTTGGTGAATGTAGCTCCCAGCAACAACTTTCGTGCCTCGGAGAGTTCCCTTCCGGGATCCAGCCGATCGGCGAGTTCACGGGCGTGCCGAAGGAAGGTGCCGGCAAGATCGCGGTGACGTCCGTTGAAGCGGATGACGACATCGTCTAGCGACGACTGCACCTGCTCCTCGTCCAGGGCAAGGATCCGCGCCAGAACCGCCCCCGCCCGGGACTCCTGGTGCTCGAAGCCCTCCTGGCCCGGCACGAACAGTTCGGTGATGACCCGCGACGGGTTGGCCACGAGCCGCTGGGGGCAGCGCGTGACCAGCTCGGTCTGCACGGAAGTCATTGCCGCACAGTCGACAAGTACCGGGCGTGCTGCAACGTCGAGAGCACCGCCAGGGTCGACTCCGCGCCCTGGTTGCGATTCACCCCGTCGGCATGCAGGCCGTCGAATCCAGCACCGGTCTGGGGGTCCCACATGACCTGTTGCGCGTCGTTGGCGCCCATGAACCAGCTGGCAGCGGCGCGGACGCCATCGGGCCAGATCGAAGCCGGGTCAATGGCTGCGGCACGCGCGCACGCGTCGGCGAGGGTGGATACCTCGATCGGCTGCTGATCGAACGCCGGCCGTACGTCGTCCAGTCCTCTGCCCGCCACAGGAGTGGGCGAGAGGTGATCTCCCGCCGTCTCGTATTCAACCAGCCAACCCAACAGATCCAGGCCCTGCTGCCGCAGCGTCCAATCGTCAAGCCCAACGCCGGCGGCGATCATCGCCTCGGGGATAACAGCATTCGCATAGGTGAGTCGCGACTCAGGCCATGGCCACGCCGCGTTGCCGTTGGGTTTGGCCACCGTATCGGCGTAATCGGTGAGGAGTGCGCGGGCGGCCCGATGGTCGGATTCGACGGAGAGGAGTTCGGCGGCGCCCAACGCCGCGAACGCCATCGCCCTGGGCCACGGCGATCGCACCTTCGCGGCACGTTCAAACTGAATGACGGCCAACCGGCGAACAAGAGCGACGTCGCTATGCGCCGCAGCAGTTCCCAGTCCCCAGATACAGCGCCCCCACCAATCCTTCAGGGCCGGCTCATCCTCCCAACGGCGGTTGCGGTTCATCCGGTTTCGGCAGGGGCCGGCGTAGGACTGCGCGTCGTTCAGGAACCGCACGGCCACGCCCGCAAGGCGGTTGACTTCCCCACTGGAGTGGGGCTCTCGGGTCGCGACGACGAGAACCCGGGCCATGTCGTCGGTGCAATAGCCATGCTCGCGCCGGGGTTCGGCAAAACAGGCATGCTCGAACGTGCCGCGGCCGTCTGTCAAACGCAACAGGTGGTCAAATATCGGTTCTGGCATGGTGGCACTCACACGAGCGCCGGACGCTCAGCGAGAAGGCGGTGTGCCAGCACCTGGTAGGCGTTGGCTACGACCGGCCACGCCATCTGCGGGGCTAATCGCGCGGCCTCCGCGGCCATCGCCGCGGCGAGGTGCGGCTCGGTCAGCAGCCGGTGCAGGGCCGACGCCAGCGCATCCGGGTCGTCGTGGCCGACGACGATCCCCGCCCCACTGGCGAGGAGCTCGACGGCGTGCGGAAAGGCGGTCGCGACCACCGGCCGGCCGCTCGCGATGGCGTCGACCAAAACACCGGAGGTGACCTGATCAGTGGAGTCGTAGGGCAGCACGACCACAGCCGAGGACTGGACAAGCGCCGTCAGCGACGAGACATCTCGGTAGCTCGCGTCGAAGGCCACCGAATCGGTTACGCCACCTAGCCGCGCCTGTTCGGCACGGGCGTTGCGGTATGCCTCGCCATCGGCTGCGAGGACCTTCGGGTGCGTACGACCGGCAATCAGGTAGCGCGGTCGGACCGGGAGGTTATGCAGCGAACCCATCGCGTCGATGACTCGCTCGATGCCCTTTCCCGGCCCCAGCAGGCCCCACGTCAACAACGTCGGCCTCTCAGACCGGGCCCCCGGGGCCATCCGCCTTGGGACCCTCGCGCCGTGCGCGATCGTGGTGACTTTCGAGGGATCGACATCGAAGCCGAGACGCATGCGTTGGCTGGCCGCCTCCGACATGACAACCACCTGGTCCGCCATGGCGGCGATCGCCTCGAGTACCGAACGCTGATGCGGGGTCGGGTCTTTGAGGACCGTGTGGGCTATCACGATCGACGGGATGTGCAGCCCGCCGATGATGTCCACCACTTCGTCGCCGTCGACCCCGCCGTAGATGCCGTACTCATGCTGCACGACCGCGACGTCGCTCTCATTCAGCAATGCGGAGGTTGCAGCCACGGATGCCGCCGAACCGTTGACAAGCTCTCCGATCACCCGACGGTCGGAAGATAACGAACCGTCGGCCACCCGCACGACGCTGACATCAGAGCCATTCGCGCACAACCCTTTTGACAAGGCCGCACTGAACGTCGCCAGCCCGCACGGTGTGGGTGGATACGTACTAAGGATGCCGAAACTCGCCGAGCCGGGAGGGCCTTGCCCAACAAGAGGGGCATTCGATGTTTCAAGGGTGGATTGATCGCTCAAGGTGATCCCAACGGAAGGTTGTCACCGGCGTGTCCGGCGCGAGCTGCTGCTCTTCTAGAATCAGCGGCGGACAGCTGACTTCATCCGGGACTGGCTGGGTTCCCAACCACCTCAACACTACACTCGATCAGCGGCTAGCGCGTATCAAGCCCCGCCAAGATGCGCAGGCCAACGGCGTGCCGACTGATATCGGCGTCGGCACTCTCAGCAGTGAGGTGCCGCTCGGCTTGCTCGGGTGTGTAGCCCTGGCCGATGAGGGCCCCGATAGCTTGGTCGATGACCGACACCCCGAAAAGGCCTGTTGCGGAGCCCTGTTCGGCGGCCGCTGGAAGGTGCTGATCGAGGACGAAGTCAGCCAGGGCCCGGGCGGTGAGCCACGCGAGGTCCGCAGCCAGGTCGACAAAGGTTCCCGGCGACCCCGCGTACAAAATGACGACCACCGCCAAGAGAGGACGGGCATCGCCGACGCCTGGCAGCGCCAGCCTCAACGAGGTGCGGACATCACCCGTCCCGACACCCTCGACGAATGTGGTGAACGCGAACGGCGGATCACTGCCGTCGACAGTCACGCTCAGACCCAGGAAAGTGGGTATTGCGGCAGTGGCATTGGCCGTGAGCCGACCCAGACTATGCGCGATGTCGGTGCCGGGCTCATCCAAAGCCGCGGTGAGAATGCCCAGGTCTGCGGACAGGGCCGCAGCGATCTTCACAAGAGGATTGCTCCGCTACACGCTCCCGAGCGCGATCAAGCCTGCCGGCGCCGCGCATAGCCGGTTGGCGTGCGCGGTGAGGATTACGAGACGCGAGTCAGGACCCGTCTTGTGACTGTTTCCCCAGTTGTCACGGTACGCCGATTTGGCCTTCCGGATCATGTCGGGCGCGGGCGCGGGCGCGGCGCACGGCTTCATCCACAATGCGTTGGGCCACATCGGCCAACTTGCGGTGCTCAGCTTGGCTCATCACCCGCAGATGGGCGAACGCGTCCTCGGCACTGCGGCCGGTACGTCCGCGGATGAGGCCGATCGCTTGATCGATCACCGGGCGGGTGGATAACGCCGCCTGTAACTGGACGGACAGAGCAAGCGCGTCCGCGAGGATCTGCGCGTTGTACACGGCAACAGCCGCCGGTTTGGCGAACAACTCCCCGAGTTGGGCGGCGTGCTCATCGAAAACGTCTTTGCCGTGCGCATATACGTTGATCGCCCCGACCACCCGATCAGGCAGCAACAGCGGCAGCGACAGCGCGCTGTGCACCCCCAACCTGCCCACGCGCGGACCGAACCGCGGCCACATCTTCTCCCCACCGAGCGACCCGGAGCGCACCGTGCGACGTTCCAGCGCCGCCGTGATGCAGGGCCCCTCGTTGAGCGTCACATACTGGATTTCGTCAATCTCGGCGACAAAGGGAGCGCTGGCCGCTAACGCCGCGACCATGTTGTCTACCCGGTCGAGATTCAGCAACGTCACCCCGGCACCGTCGGCCCCGGGTATCGCGCGCACGGCGAACGCCGCCACCTCCGTCAGCAACTCGGGCAAGCGCCGATGATCGCCGACCAGACCCGCGAGGCTGGCGATTCCCGCCTGCAAATCGGCGTCCTCGGCGCTGAGCTGGTCCGATGTCCGCGACCCCAGCGGGGGGCTCGCAGCGTCCTCGGTGGACTCCACCATTGCCGGTACCTACCTCATAGTCCTTCTGGAACCCGACATCACCGGCGACCAGCAATACGCCCAGGGCGCACTCGCCGCGAGATGAACCCCATCTTATAGGCCGAAATTGGCTCGCCGATCTTAGGGCGACGTTGGCTGCCCGCTTGCACCTGCGCGGAATCACCACCCGGTGTAATGTCATCAGTGCTGAGAATCTCAGCTGGTCCGGGAAGGGTTTTAGCCGTACGCCGCTGAACCCAAGGAGTGTTGGCTCCGCGCCCTGACATTTCGGTGATCGCCCGCACGACAGGATCACCATGACTTACAAATTGTTAGGCACTTCTGCTCCGTCAGTTCTTGCTACGTTCACCGTCTCCACGCCGGGCAACGATCGGATCCCGCGATTGGACATTCAATGGGCGAAGTCGCCGGTAACCATCATCTGCGCCCACGGCGAGATCGACCAGGCAAACGCACACACCCTCACCGAGTATTCACTCGCCTGCCTGGCGCTTCGCTGTTCGCCGATCCTTGATCTGACCGGTCTGGAATTCTTTGGCGCGGCGGGCTTCTCGGCGCTGCACAGAATCTCGGTAAGCTGCGCGAACGCTGGAATAGACTGGACGTTGGTACCTGGTGCTGCGGTGTCCCGACTGCTTCGAATCTGCGACCCGGACGGCTTGCTGCCGTCCGTCGATAGCGTCAGTGCCGCACTGGCCAGCCTCCAAGGATCGGCATCCGAGGCCGACCACCGCGGAAAAACAACCCCAAACTGCGATGCAGTCTCCAACTGAAATCATCTTGGGGCATCGCGTTACGCAATCATAGTTTCTCCGCCAAAAGTATTCGGCGTAGGGCAATCGAACGTTATCCGACAATAATTAGGCGCCAAAGCCCTTATAGTCAAAACCGTCTTGGCCCGTAGTTAAAAGTCTATGCGGACATAGTTAGAAAACGCTTGCGTATCTAGCGGTCCCTGGGTTGGTTCGCCAAGGGTTGAATAGCAGAATTTCGTGCATGAAAAAACCCCTGAGGAATAAGGCTCCCGCGATGAAGCAGGACGATAACCTGTTAACCTCAGGGGTTTTCGCGTCAAATCGCTAGAGGGCGGTCACTCCGACCGCCTGAGGACCCTTATCGCCTTGGGTGATCTCGAACTGAACTCGTTGATTCTCGTCAAGCGAGCGAAAACCGCTTCCTTGAATCTCAGAGTAGTGGACGAAAACATCTTTTTCGCCGCCGTCGGGGCTGATAAAGCCGAAGCCCTTTTCGCCGTTGAACCATTTCACGGTTCCTTGTGTCATGCTAACTCTTTCTCTTTCAAAAGGATGTAATTGCCATACATCCGCGATCGATTCTAACACGATCAGGGCAATGTGCATTCTGGAAGATGCCGATGAGCTCCGGAGCTGGCGGGCGGCCTCCAACTACTTCGATGACTAGCCGATTAGCACGGCATACCGCGGCTTGATCACTTCGTCGATGATCGCCAGCCGCTCACTGAAGGGAATGAAGGCCGATTTCATCGCATTGATGGTGAACCGTTCCAGATCACTCCACCCGTAGCCGAACGCTTGCACCAACCGGTGCATCTCGAGACTCATCGTGGTGTCGCTCATCAGCCGGTTGTCGGTGTTGACCGTCACCCTGAACCGGGCCCGGGCCAGCAGGTCGAACGGGTGCTCGGCGATGCTCTTGACCGCACCGGTCTGCACGTTCGAGCTGGGGCACAGTTCCAGCGGAATTCGCTTGTCCCGCAGGATCGATGCCAACCTACCCAATCGAACGCCGGAGCCTTCCAGGACTTCGATGTCGTCGACGATTCGCACCCCATGGCCCAACCGGTCGGCGCCGCAAAACGCGATCGCTTCATGGATGGATGGCAGGCCAAACGCCTCGCCCGCATGAATAGTGAAGCGCGCGTTATGGTCTCGCATGTATTCGAAAGCATCGAGATGCCGCGTCGGTGGGTTGCCGGCCTCGGCACCGGCGATGTCGAATCCCACTACCCCCTTGTCCCGGAACCGAATCGCCAGCTCGGCGATCTCCCGGGACAGCGCAGCGTGCCGCATTGCGGTGACTAGCAGACGCACCTTGATGGGACGACCCGCGACGGCGGCGGCCTTCTCGCCGTCGGCGAGGCCCGCCAGCACGCTGTCGACGATCTCGTCGAACCACAGCCCGCGGTTGATGTGTAACTCGGGCGCAAAACGCACCTCGGCATACACCACGGAATCGGCGGCCAAGTCTTCCACGCACTCGTAGGCGACGCGATGCAGCGAATCGGGTGTCTGCATCACCGCCACGGTGTGCGAAAACGGCTCCAGGTAACGCTCCAGCGACCCGCTATGCGACTGGGTCCGAAACCAGGTGGCCAGCTCGTCGGCGTCTGTGGTGGGCAGTCCGTCATAACCGGTCTGTCCGGCGATGTCGATCACGGTTGCCGGACGCAGCCCACCGTCGAGGTGGTCATGCAGCAGCGCCTTGGGCGCCTTTCTAATCTCCTGCAGACCCAAAGGTGTGGTCACTAGACGATCCGATCGATGATGAGCGGTCGCGGCACCGGCGGTGTGTCGCCGATGCTCCAGCCGCCGTCCAACTCGGCCATCGCGGCGCCGATGCGTTGCGGGGTGTCGGTGTAGAGCGTGAACAGGGGCTCACCGGCAGCGACAGGTTCACCGGGACGACGATGCAGCCTGACGCCCGCACCGAACTGCACCTGTCCGCCCGGGCGGGATCTGCCTGCGCCGAGCCGCCAAGCTGCCAGCCCCACTGCCATAGCGTCGATATTGCCCATTGTGCCGCTCCGGTGGGCGACCACGGTCTCCGAATGCGAACCAATCGGCAACGGTACTGACAAATCACCGCCCTGCGCCGCGACCAGCCGGCGGAATCGGTCCATCGCGGTGCCGTCCCGCAGTGTCTGGCCGGGACCAATGCCGTCGATCCCGGCCAACTCGAGCATCTCCTCGGCCAGTCGCAAAGTCAGCTCCACCACGTCAGGCGGGCCGCCGCCGGCCAGCACCTCCAGTGCCTCGGCAACTTCGAGCGCATTGCCGACGGTCATGCCCAGCGGGCAGTTCATGTCGGTCAGCAGCGCGCGGGTGGGCACGCCGTGCGCGGCGCCCAGCTCGACCATGGTGTGCGCGAGATCGCGAGATTGCGCTTCGGAGCTGGTCAACGCCCCAGCCCCGACCTTCACGTCGAGCACCAGCGCGCCGACTCCCTCGGCCAGCTTCTTGCTCATTACCGAGCTGGCGATGAGCGGCAGCGACTCGACCGTCGAGGTGATATCGCGCAGCGCGTACAGCTTCTTGTCGGCCGCGGCAAGCTGGCCGGCGGCGTATATCGCCGCACCGATGTCGTGCAGCTGTTGGCGCACTCGCCGGTTGGAAATCTCGGCGGTGAAGCCCGGGATGGATTCCAGCTTGTCCAGAGTGCCGCCGGTATGACCCAGCCCTCGACCGGATGCCTTGGGCACCGCGGCGCCGCAGGCCGCGATTATCGGCACCAACACCAGTGTGGTCTTGTCACCAACCCCACCGGTGGAGTGCTTGTCGACGGTGGGCACTGCTTTTCCGAACTGACCGCCGCTGCGTAGATCGCTGAAGTCCATCAGTTCACCGGACTTCAGCATCGCCGTGGTCCAACTGGCGATCTCGCCACGGTCCATGCCGCGCCAAAAGATCGCCATCAGTAGTGCCGCCATCTGTTCGTCACCGACCTCGCCGTCGGTGTAGGCCTCGATGACCCAGTCGATCGCGGCATGGGACAGCCGCCCGCCGTCCCGCTTCGTCCTGATCACGGTCGGCGCGTCGAATGTGAAGCCGGTCAAGAAAATTCCCCGGCTTCCCGGGGCAGGTCGGCGGTGAAGGCATCGGGCAGCAGGTCGTCAAGCCGACGGGGCCCCGCCGGATGGTCGATCAGCAACTCGGGACCGCCGTGCTCGAAAAGCAGCTGTCGGCATCGCCCGCACGGCATCAGCGGCGAGTCGTGTGCGTCAACGCACACCAGCGCGACCAGCCGGCCACCACCGGTCGAATGCAGCGCGGAGACCACGCCGCACTCGGCGCACAGAGTAAGGCCGTATGAGACATTCTCCACATTGCATCCGGTGACCACCCGGCCGTCATCGACCAGCGCAGCCGCGCCCACCGGGAATCGTGAATATGGCGCATAGGCTCCCGCTGACACTTGAATTGCCTTATTCCGCAACATATTCCAATCGATATCAGGCATACCATAACCCCGCTCACCGAATCGACCGACTTACGAAGTCCAACCCTAGCTGTGAGTCGACCCATCGCCTGGATCGGCCTGTTCGTACCGTCCCCCCGCATTGCCGGGCTAGGCTGGATTGCCCGGCTTTAAGAGGCGGTTTTGAGTCCAGGAAGGCGGTGAGGACCAGGGTGATCAGGCAGGCGACAACCGCGGATCCGGCGATATCTACATCGGCGGCGCCGCGCAGACGACGGCCACCACGGACCCTGTATCGGGGAGATCCCGGTATGTGGTCGTGGGTATTGCATCGCATCACGGGCGCAACGATTTTCTTCTTCCTGTTTGTCCACGTCCTGGACGCCGCGATGTTGCGGGTGAGCCCCCAGACCTACAACGCGGTGCTGGCGACATACAAGACCCCGATCGTCGGACTGATGGAGTTCGGTCTGGTCGCCGCGGTGCTTTTCCACGCGCTGAACGGGATCCGGATCATCTTGATCGACTTCTGGCGGGAAGGCCCCCGTTACCAGCGCCTGATGTTGTGGATCATCGGGGTCGTCTACCTGCTGCTCATGGTTCCGGTCGCGGTGGTGCTGGGCGTCCACATGTGGGAGCACTTCCGATGAGCAGCCCCGACTTGCAGCTTGGTCCTCAAAACCGGGAGAGCGACACGGCGCCGGTAAAACAACGCAGCCACGACCGGCCGGCCAGCCTGGACAATCCGCGCTCACCGCGGCGTCGGGCCGGCATACCCAACTTCGAGAAATTCGCGTGGCTGTTCATGCGGTTTTCCGGTGTCGCGCTCGTCGTCCTGGCGCTCGGGCACCTGTTCATCATGCTGATGTGGGACAACGGCGTATACCGCATCGACTTCAACGATGTGGCGCAGCGGTGGGGTTCGCCGTTCTGGCAATTCTGGGATCTGGCGCTGCTGTGGCTGGCGCAGCTGCATGGCGGCAACGGCCTGCGCAACATCATCGACGACTACAGCCGCAAAGACAGCACCCGTTTCTGGCTGAACAGTCTGCTGCTGTTGTCGATGGGGTTCACGTTGGTGCTGGGCACGTACGTGCTGATGACCTTCGACCCCAACATTTCTTGATTGAAGGAGGGGTCTTGATTAAGCCAAGTCTTGATTTGAGGAAGGCGACCCGTTGATCCAGCAACACCGGTACGACGTGGTGATCGTCGGCGCGGGCGGCGCCGGCATGCGGGCCGCGGTCGAGGCGGCCCCCCGGGCGCGGACGGCGGTGCTGACCAAGCTTTACCCCACCCGTAGCCACACCGGTGCCGCCCAGGGCGGCATGTGTGCCGCGCTGGCCAACGTCGAGGACGACAACTGGGAGTGGCACACCTTCGACACCGTCAAGGGCGGCGACTATCTCGC
>PLSK01000101.1:0-10542 GCA_003165155.1 Mycobacterium sp.
ATGACGCTGGAGCAGACCCTGACCTCCCGCGACAAGATCAACGCCCAGTTGCGCGGTGTGCTCGACGAGGCGACCGGCCGCTGGGGCCTGCGGGTGGCCCGGGTGGAGCTGCGCAGCATCGACCCGCCGCCGTCGATTCAGGCCTCGATGGAAAAGCAGATGAAGGCCGACCGGGAGAAGCGGGCGGTGATCCTGACCGCCGAAGGCAACCGGCAGGCAGCGATCACGCAAGCCGAAGGCGCCAAGCAGGCACAGATCCTGGACGCCGAGGGCGCCAAGCAATCCGTGATCCTGGCCGCCGAGGCCGACCGGCAGTCCCGGATACTGCGTGCCCAGGGTGAGCGCGCCGCGGCCTACCTGCGGGCGCAGGGGCAGGCCAAGGCAATCGAGAAGACGTTCGCCGCGATCAAGGCCGGCCGTCCCACGCCGGAGATGCTGGCCTACCAGTACCTGCAGACGCTGCCCGAGATGGCCCGCGGCGACGCCAACAAGGTGTGGGTGGTGCCCAGCGACTTCAGCGCGGCGTTGCAGGGTTTCACCAAGCTCTTGGGCACCCCGGGCGAAGACGGGGTATTCCGGTTCCAGCCGTCCCCGGTCGACGATCCACCCAAGCATGCCGCCGAAGACGATGCCGAGGTCGCGGATTGGTTCAACACCGAGACCGACCCGGCGATCGCTCAGGCGGTGGCCAAGGCCGAGGCGATAGCCCGCCAGCCGGTTGACGGCCCGCCCGGCGCACCGCCCGAGTTGACTCGATAGAGTTTGGGAATGAGCGTTCTGGGTTCACCGAAGACCTATGCCGCGCTTGGCATATTCCATGCCGGCGATGCCGTCGGATGCGCACTCCAAGCGCCTCCCATTGTAAAAATCCTGGATGACCTCGATATTCCGGAAAACATTCGCCCCGTGTTCCCGGTGGTCAAGGCCGCGGCCGCGGTCGGTCTGCTGTCGGTCACCCGGTTCCCCGCCTTGGCGAGGCTGACGACGGCGATGCTGACGTTGTATTTCATCCTGGCCGTCGGCGCGCACGTCCGCGTCCGCGACAAGCTCGTCAACGTCATCCCGGCCGCGACGTTCCTGGCGATATTCGCGGGGATGACGGTAAAGGGCCCGGATCGGACTTAGTTTTCCAGGGCCCAGGCTTCTCAGGCATGTGGCGCCGGGGAGGGCGGCGCCAGCGTGGCTGGCCCCGCCGGTTGGCCCGGGCCGAAAGCGCCGCCCGGCGGCGGTGGTGGCGGCGGCCAGAAGCCGGGGGGCGGCCCGAAGCCGAAACCACCCGGTGGAGGGCCCAGCATCGGAGGAGGCAACGGGGCGTGACCGAACGGCGGCGCCAGCATCGGGGGCGGCCCCGGGGGAAACTGCGGCCCGGGAGGCCCGTTGACGATCCAGGCGAAGGCGATTGCTGCGATAGTGCCTGCCGCGCCGATGAACAATCCCGCCAGGCCGGCGCCGATTACCAAGCCTGTGGAGTGGCGTCGCCCGGGTCCGAGGTAGCTGCCTGACGATGGTCCCGGGGCTGGCCTGGGGACAGCTGTCGGGTCGGTGGTGGCGTTGATATCGTTGTCGTTGCTGGTCATGAGGCTCCCTACCTCTCTGGTTGTCTTCTTTGGTTGTCGTTGATCCGGACGGTAGGCGCACTACTTGAAGTGAATCTGAAGACAAAACCCGGGCTTCTTCAGGCTGATTTCAGACCGGCACCGACAATGGGTCCATGACGGGTCCACGTTCAGCTGCCGGCCGGGTCGAGCAATTCAGTGTCGGCATGCCCCGGGTGCTGGTGGTAGAAGACTCCGAGACCATCCGTGAAATGGTCAGCGAAGCGCTCGCCGACGTCGGCTACCACACCGACGCGTGTTGCGACGGCGACTGCCTGGAAGAGACTCTTGACGGGCTGCGGCCTGACCTGGTGGTGCTCGACGTGATGCTGCCCGGGCGCGATGGGTTCGCACTCATCGACGTCATCCGCGAATGGGGCGACAGCGGGATCGTGTTGATCACAGCCCGTGATGGCTTGCAGGACCGGCTGCGCGGCCTTGACGGCGGGGCCGACGACTACGTGGTCAAACCTTTCGAGCTGACCGAACTGGTATCGCGGGTGGGCGCGGTGCTGCGCCGGCGCGGACGGTTGCCGCAGGTGGTACAGGTGGGCGACCTGATGCTGGACGTCGAAGCCGCTGCTGCTGCGCGCGATGGTCATCGACTGGATCTGACGGCGACCGAGCTACGGTTACTGGCCTACCTGGTGGAGCAGCGCGGAAGGACCGTCAGTGCCGGCCAGATCTTGAACCAGGTGTGGGGTTATGACGCGTACGACCCGAACCTTGTGCAGGTGCACGTCAGCAGCTTACGGCGCAAGCTCGAGGCCCACGGGCCGCGGATTTTGCACACCATCCGCGGTATCGGCTACCGCTTGCAGCCTCAGCGGCCATGACGGCCGATCGGGCCACTCCGACCCCGTCGCTGCGGCGCAGGGTGATTTTGGTGGTGGTGGCGTTGCTGGCCGTTCTTCTGATGGTGCTGGGCGTCACCATCAATGTCAGTCTGGGTGTTCTCGCCCGAAAAAATCTACAGGACCGGCTGCTCGCGGCGACGTCGCGCGCCGACGCGCTGGTCGCCGTCCACACCTCGCCCGATCTACTCGCCGCCGAACTCAACGGCGGCGGGGTGCGGGCACTCTTGGTCACCGCCGATGGAAACACCTACGGCGACCACGGGATCAGTCCCGACACTCCCGCAGGCCCCGGCGCCCCTCCGCCGCCCTATCTGCCTCCGTTGCCGCCGGGCTACCCGCCTCCATTTCCGCCGGGTTACCCGCCTCCGTTTCCGCCGGGCTACCCACCTCCGGGTCCGCCGCCCTATCTGCCTCCGTTTCCGCCGGGCTACCCACCTCCGGGTCCGCCGCCCCCGCCCGACGCTCCGCCGGATGCCACCGCCACGGTCGTGGTGCACCCGTTGCCGGGTGACGCCCGGGTAATCCTGGTTGCCGACACCACGCAGACCACGCAAGTGACCCACCAGTTGCGTCAGCTGATGGGCGGGGCGGGTGTGGTGACCCTGCTGGTGGCGGCGCTGCTCTTGGTTGTGGCCAGCCGGGCGGCCTTGCGCCCGTTGGACCGGCTCACCGCGTTGGCTAGCGACATCAGAACAGGCGACCGGGGTCGGCGTTTGCACCCAGACCGCACCAATACCGAACTCGGCCGCGCCGCAAGCGCTTTCGATGGGATGCTCGACGCTTTGGAGGCCTCTGAGCGGCGGGCTCAGCAGGCCGCCGACGCCGCGCAGCGCGCCGAGACGGCAACCCGGCGATTCCTCGTCGACGCCGCCCACGAGCTGCGCACGCCCATCGCCGGCATCCAGCTGGCCGCTGAACAGCTCGCGCGCAGTGCCTCCCAGCAACAAGACGACGCCGCGGCGCGCGGGCAGCACCGGCGCGCCAGCCTGTTGCAGTCCGACGCGCGCCGCGCAGGGCGGCTGATCTCCGACATGCTGGACCTGAGTCGCATCGACGCCGGGCTTCCGCTGCATCTGCACGACGTCGACCTGGCCGCCGTACTCGATGCCGAAGCCGACCGAGCCGCGATGCTGGCGCCCCAGGTCACCGTCGCCCGCACCGGGCTGACCGCATTGAACATCGAAGCCGACCCGACCCGGCTAGCGCAGATCCTGTCGAACTTGCTCGACAACGCCCGCAGGTACACCCCGCCTGGGGGCACTATCACCGTCGATCTGGGTCGAAGCGACGCCGCCGCCGAGGTGGTTATCACCAACACCGGCCCCGGCATTCCGGAGGACGAGCGTGAGCGTATCTTCGAGCGGCTCGTGCGCCTGGATGCCGGCCGCGCCCGCGACCACGGCGGTGCCGGGCTGGGGCTGGCGATCGCCCGGGCGTTGGCGCGCGCCCACGGCGGCGAGCTCGCGTGTCTGCCGCACGAGGGGGGCGCCCGATTCCGGCTCAGTTTGCCCTCGACGGGCGTGGCTAATCTCCAGCGTCCCGGTAGCTAAGTCACGGCGGGACCGGGTAAACGAGACGGCCAGCAGGGTCACCGCCACTTGCGGTTAGGCGTCGATGATGGTCATTCCCTCGCCGCTGGGGCTGTTGGAGATGTAGACCGGGTCGATCGAGAAGAGGTAATTGCCGGTGTTGAACACGTCGCTGGATGATACGACGTCGGGTGCGGTGGCGCTGCTGGTGACCGTCTCGGAGTACAGCTCCGTACCGCCACTGCTGTAGACCGTGATCGTCGTCCCGACCGGCACGGTGTCGCCGACGGAGACGTCCGAAATCAGGGTGGACGGGATAGCTCCCGTCAAACCGCCGGAATCGATATACGCTCCGCTGACGGTTTGCACGGACCCGCCGTCGATCTGGACCTCCAGGGTGGCCTGCGGCGATCCGGAAACCGAGACGACGGGGGTCAGCGGGTTGGGACCGAACTCCAGTACACCGGCGGCTTCGTCAATCAGTTCGCCTTCGCTCAGGTTGCCCGACAACGCCGCGGTGACCGGGGTGGAGGACGGGTAGCCGTCGTTGGGCCCGATACCGAGAATGGGAGTGATAGAGGAGAGCGAAACATTGTAAATTCGACCGCCATAATACTGAATTGCGGAGGTGGCGACATCCACGGTGGTCGTTCCCGTGACGATGCCGTTCCCCAGATTGACCGTCGTCTGATACGTCTGGTACTGGACGACTTCGTAGTCGGAGCTGCTGCCGTAGGTGACCGAGCCCGACCCGGTGGCTGTGCCCAGGCTGGAGAGCTTGACGTCGGTTTCCGGGATCAGCAGACCGGTGGATCCGGTGTCGACGATCGCGGACACGGTCGATCCGCCGCCGACGGAGATGCTGATGATCGGGTTCCCATATTGATCAACGCTCAGCAGGGTTTCGTTGGACGGTAACGCCGTGTTGACCCCCGCGGCCCCGGCTGTGCCCCAGAGTAAGCCGGCCCGTCCGCCGGTCCCGCCGACACCGCCGGGTCCGCTGGCTCCGCCCGCACCGCCGTTGCCGATCAGCACCGCCGCCCCGCCGGCGCCCCCGGTCGCTCCGGCGTAGGTGCTAGCGCTGCCGGCGCCGCCGTTGCCGATGAGGCCCGCGNNGCGCCGTTACCGATCAGCGGTCGCCCGGTGAGGTCCTCGACGGGCGTGTTGATCAGGTTGAGCGGCGTGGCGGCCGCATTCGACAACAACTGCCCGAGGTTGGTGGCCTCAGCGGTTGCGTACGAATTCGCGCCGACCACCAGGGAGGCCGCGAACTGATCGTGGAAAGCCGCCACGTCCCCGGCTAGCGTTTGATACTGCTGGCCGTACCTGGCGAATAGCGCCGCGACCGCCGACGACACCTCATCGGCACCGGCAACCGCAAGACCAGTGGTGGCTTCGGCGGCCGCCGCATGCGCCTCGTTCAGCGCTGAACCGATGTTCTGCAAATCGGCCACCGCTGACGTCAATAGCTCGGGGGTCGTAGTCAGAAATGACATGCCAGCCTCCCTGGGCCGCGTCGGTCGTAGTGCGATTTTGCGGACGCCGGGGGAAGCGGCGCCTCATTTGCTGGACTTCGCGAAGCATTCACCGTCGAGGTCTTTGCGAACCTCGCCGGTGGAGTCTGGCGGCGGTTAGTGGCCCGTCTCAATCGGTCCGACTGAGACGGGCCACCGCTGGGCGCCCGCTAGGGCGACATCAAAAACCCGGCGGTGGCGGCGGGCCGGGCGGCGGCGGCCCAAACGGTCCCCCTGGCCCACCTGGTCCAGGCGGTGGCTGCCCGAATGGTCCCCCCGGCCCGCCCATGCCGGGCGGCGGCGGTCCGGGTTGCCCAGGCCCTGGTGGCGGCGGAGGATCCGCACTCGCCACCGCGACGCCGAAGCCCGTCGCGGCCATCCCAAGCGCACCCGCGAGCACCGAAGCAGCGATGACCTTTTTGACCTTCATGCTCGTTATGACTTTCATGCTCGGCCGTTTCTCCCGTCTGTTGTCAGTGGAGTTACCCGATCGGTGCCGTCACCGTAGGAAGCCAATCTGAAACTAACCTGAAGAAGGCCGAGCGAGGCTTGGCGATGAATTCAGCGCTGCAGCGTGATCTCTAAGTGCTTTGCGATGCAACCGCTTCGATCGACGTGGTCACTGTGTGACAGCCCGGCACCCGGTGAGCAGACCGCTGCCACGAATATGGCCGCACAGGGCAGCGCCGCGATAGTCGGCACCCAGGTGTGAATTCTCGGACCGAACAACGGCTCGCGAAGTCAGCTCATGGCGGCCGGCTCGGGGGCGGTTTCGCCCGGGCTTCGCTCCCGGTGGTGGTGGTGGCGGAAATGCCGGATCTCCACGATCAGCCCGGTCGCCCCCAGCGCGCCTGTGCACACCGAGACCAGGTAGAGCAGCGACGTGGGGTGGCCGGTGAGCGCGTCGCCGAGGATCACGACGGTGGCGGTACCGGGGAGCAGGCCGGCCAGCGTGGCCAACGCGTAGGGCAGCACTCGCACGGCCGAGGCGCCGGCGGCGTAGTTGAGCGCCGAGAACGGCACGGCGGGGATCAATCGCAGCGACAAGATGGCCACCCAGCCTCGTTCCCGTAAGCGCTCGTCGACCGTGTGGATCGCTCGGTGCCGAACCAGGCGGTTCAGCTGCCACCCGGCCATGCGGACCAACTGCAGCGCGAGCAGCGCGCTGACGGTGCTCGCCAAGACCGCGATCGCAATGCCCAACACCGGGCCGAACAACAACCCGGCGGCCAGTGTGAACGCGGTGCGGGGAAACGGTGCCACCGTGATGACGATGTGCGCGGCCAGAAACGCCCACGGGAACCATGGGCCCAGCGATTCCGCCCAGTCGCGCATCTGCACCGGTGCGGGCAGGGGCACCCACGACGCCAGCGCAAGAAGGCCTGTGATTAAGACCACTGTCGCGAGGACCCGAGGCTGGGCCAGCTGGCGGGTGGCGGAGCCTATCGCGAAGGCAAGATCGCGCAGGGTGCCGCGGATTTTGCCGGTGGCGGGATCCGTCACGGATTCCAAGGCTACGGCGTTTCATGATGAGGTGGTCGATCAATTAGCCTGATTAGTCAAATGGCGTTCCCAAGTAACTACCCAATTGCTGCGAAAACAGGAGCAGTCGGTGTCCATTGATGTACCCGAGCTTGCCGAACTGGAACAGGTTCGCGAGCGTTGGCGCAGTGCGGTCGCCGGCGTGCTGTCCAAGAGCGCCCGCAAGGACCCCGCCGACCTAGGGGAGCAACCCGAGCAGCTGCTGGATTCACCGACGTATGACGGGTTCGTCGTTCGGCCCCTGTATACCGCGTTCGACGAGCTGCCTGAACCGCCGCTGCCGGGCCAGTGGCCCTACCTGCGTGGCGGCGACGCCTTGCGCGACGTCAAGTCCGGCTGGAGGGTTGCCGAGGCGTTTCCGCGCGACCTTTCCGGCGGGACGGCCGCCGCCGACGAGAACTCCGCTCTGCTTGCCGCCCTTGGCGACGGGGTCAGCGCGCTGTTGATCCGGGTGGGCGAGCCCGGTGTGGCACCCGAGGAACTCGAGGCGCTGCTCGCGGGCGTGTACCTGAGCATGGCGCCGGTCGTCCTGGACGCTGGCGCGGACTACCCGGCGGCCTGTGACGCCCTGCTGGCGCTGGTGGCCGAGGTGGAACCCGACCAGCGGGCAACGCTGTCGATAGACCTGGGCGCGGACCCGCTGACCGCCGCCCTCAGCGATCGTCCCGCCCCGGCCGTCGATGAGGTCGTCGGCGTCGCAGCGCGAGTGGCCGGCGATCGCGGCGTGCGGGCGATCACCGTGGACGGTCCCGCTTTCCACAATCTGGGCGCCAACGCGACCTGGGAGCTGGCAGCCAGTGTGGCGGCCGCGGTGGCTTACCTGCGGGTGCTGACCGAGTCCGGGCTGTCGATCGGCGCCGCGTTACGGCAGATCAGTTTCCGGCTGGCCGCCGATGACGACCAATTCATGACGCTCGCCAAGATGCGTGCGCTGCGCCAACTGTGGGCGCGAGTCGCCGACGTCGCCGGCGCCCCAGAAGACGGCGGAGCTGTGGTGCATGCGGAGACGTCACTGCCGATGATGACCCAGCGCGACCCCTGGGTGAACATGCTGCGCACCACCCTGGCCGCCTTCGGCGCGGGGGTCGGCGGCGCCGACACCGTGCTGGTGTCCATGTTCGACGTCGCCATCCCGGGCGGTTTTCCGGGCACGGCGCGAAGCTTCGCGCGCCGCATCGCCCGAAACACCCAGCTGCTGCTGCTGGAAGAGTCCCACGTTGGCCGGGTGTTGGACCCCGCTGGCGGGTCGTGGTTCGTCGAGGACCTCACCAAACAGCTGGCGCAGCAGGCCTGGGAGCACTTCCAGGCCATCGAGGCGCGGGGCGGATTCGTCGAGGCTAGTGGCTACGTTGCCGACCAGATCGGCGCAGTAGCCGCCCGACGCGCCGACGACATCGCGCATCGGCGCACCGCGGTCACCGGCGTCAACGAGTATCCGAACCTCGCCGAACCCGCTCTGCCGCAAACTGATTCGTTTACATCGGAGGCCGCCGCCGGGAATCTGCAGCGCTACGCCGGCGGGTTCGAGGCGCTGCGCGATCGCTCGGACGTCTTCCTGGCCCGCACCGGTGCACGTCCGAAGGCGCTGTTGTTGCCGTTGGGCCCGCTGGCCGAGCACAACATCCGGACCACATTCGCCTCGAACCTGCTGGCCTCCGGCGGTATCGAGGCAGTCAACCCCGGAACCGTCGATTCCGACGGCGTCGCTGCGGCCGTCGCCGACGCGGGGTCACCGAGCGTTGCGGTGCTCTGCGGCACCGACGCCCGCTATGGCACCGAGGCACCCGGGGTCGTTGCGGCGGCACGCCGTGCGGGGTTGTCGCGCATTTACCTGGCCGGGCCGGAAAAGGCGGTAGCGGAGGCAGATCCGGAGGACCGGCCCGACGATTTCCTGACCGCGAAAATCAACGCGGTCGAAGCGCTGTCGAATCTGCTCACCCGGTTGGGGGCCTAGCCATGACGACCACTACAGGCCTAGGCAGTTTCGCCGATGTCCCGCTGCATGGCGAGCGTGCGGTGCAGCCCCCCACCGAAGCCGACGTGGAATCGCATGTCGCCGCGGCCGCGTCGGCGCACTGGTACACGCCCGATCAGCTGGACTGGCAGACGCCGGAAGGCATTGACGTCAAACCGGTGTACATCGCCGCTGACCGTGCCGCCGTCGAGGCTGACGGGTACCCGCTGAACAGTTTCCCCGGCGAGCCGCCGTTCGTGCGGGGGCCGTACCCGACGATGTATGTCAACCAGCCATGGACAATCCGCCAATACGCCGGGTTCTCCACCGCCGCGGATTCCAACGCGTTTTACCGCCGTAACCTGGCCGCCGGTCAGAAGGGCCTGTCGGTGGCTTTCGACCTGGCCACGCACCGCGGCTACGACTCCGACCACCCCCGCGTCCAGGGTGATGTCGGGATGGCCGGTGTGGCAATCGATTCCATCCTGGACATGCGACAGCTGTTCGACGGCATCGACTTGTCCACGGTGTCGGTTTCGATGACGATGAACGGCGCGGTGCTGCCGATCCTGGCGCTGTACGTGGTGGCCGCCGAGGAACAGGGCGTACCGCCGGAGAAACTCGCCGGCACCATCCAGAACGACATCCTCAAAGAGTTCATGGTGCGCAACACCTACATCTATCCGCCGAAGCCGTCGATGCGCATCATCTCCGACATCTTCGGGTACACCAGCGTCAAGATGCCGAAGTTCAACTCCATCTCGATTTCCGGTTACCACATCCAGGAAGCCGGTGCCACAGCGGATTTGGAGCTGGCCTACACGCTGGCTGACGGCTTCGACTACATCAAGGCGGGCCTGGACGCCGAGCTGGACATCGACAAGTTCGCGCCCCGGCTGTCCTTCTTCTGGGGCATCGGGATGAACTTCTTCATGGAGGTCGCGAAACTGCGTGCGGGCCGGCTGCTGTGGAGTGAGCTGGTCGCCCAGTTCGACCCGAAGAGCGCCAAATCGCTGTCACTGCGTACACATTCGCAGACCTCCGGCTGGTCGCTGACCGCTCAGGACGCCTTCAACAACGTCGCCCGCACGTGCATCGAGGCCATGGCGGCGACCCAGGGGCACACCCAGTCGCTGCACACCAACGCGCTGGACGAGGCGCTGGCGCTGCCCACCGACTTCTCCGCCCGGATCGCCCGCAACACCCAGCTGGTGCTGCAGCAGGAGTCGGGCACCACGCGGCCGATTGACCCCTGGGGCGGCTCCTATTACGTGGAGTGGCTGACTCATCAGCTCGCGCAGCGGGCGCGGGCCCACATCGCCGAGGTCGCCGAGCACGGCGGCATGGCTCAGGCCATCAGCGAGGGCATCCCCAAGTTGCGGATCGAGGAGGCGGCGGCGCGCACCCAGGCCCGCATCGACTCCGGTCAGCAGCCGGTGATCGGGGTCAACAAGTACCAGGTCGAAGAGGACCAGGAGGTCGAGGTACTCAAGGTCGAGAACACCCGGGTGCGCGCCGAACAGCTGGCCAAACTCGTGGAGCTGCGGGCCA
>PLSK01000101.1:10723-34735 GCA_003165155.1 Mycobacterium sp.
TTCGCCGACATCGGGTTCGACGTCGACGTCGGGTCGCTGTTTTCCACGCCCGAGGAGGTGGCCCGCCAGGCCGCCGACAACGACGTGCACGTGGTCGGGGTGTCGTCGCTGGCCGCCGGCCACCTGACCTTGGTGCCGGCGCTGCGCGACGCATTGGCCGAGGTGGGACGGCCCGACATCATGATCGTCGTGGGCGGCGTCATCCCGCCCGGTGACTTCGATGAGCTCTACGCTGCCGGGGCCGCCGCCATCTTCCCGCCCGGGACGGTGATCGCCGACGCCGCGGTCGGCTTGCTGAACAAGCTCGCCGAGCGGCTGGGTTACACGCTCCTTTGACGGCGAGAGTGCAACTACCGACGGTGTTACTCGGGAGATGGGTTGCCAGTTGCACTTTCGCGGGGGCAGCCAAATGAATTTGGCTGCGGCAGTCCGTGCCGGTGACCGCGCCGCGCTGGCGCGGGCTATCACGCTGCTGGAGTCCACCCGCGCCGACCATCGCGAACAGGCGCAACAACTGCTGCTGGAGTTGCTGCCGGACTCTGGAAACGCCCATCGGGTGGGCATCACCGGCGTCCCGGGGGTGGGAAAGTCCACCAGCATCGAGGCGCTGGGCATGAATCTGATCGACAAAGGCCATCGGGTGGCGGTGCTGGCGGTCGACCCGTCGTCGACCCGCACCGGCGGATCGATTCTGGGGGACAAGACGCGGATGGGCCGGCTGGCGGCACACCCGGACGCCTACATCCGGCCGTCGCCGACGTCGGGCACTTTGGGCGGTGTAGCAAAGGCCACCAGGGAATCGGTCGTGCTGCTGGAGGCTGCTGGTTTTGACGTGATCCTGATCGAAACCGTCGGCGTCGGCCAGTCGGAGGTCGCGGTGTCCAACATGGTCGACACCTTCGTCCTGCTCACCCTGGCCCGCTCCGGCGACCAGCTGCAGGGCATCAAAAAGGGTGTGCTCGAGCTCGCCGACATCGTGGTGGTGAACAAGGCCGACGGCAATCACGTGACTGAGGCGCGGAAAGCCGCGCGTGAGCTCTCGTCGGCGATCAGGCTGATTTATCCGCGTGAAACACTCTGGCGTCCGCCGATCCTCACCATGAGTGCGATTGAGGGTACCGGCCTGACGGAGTTGTGGGACACCGTCGAGCATCATCGCCAGGTGCTCACCGACGCCGGAGAATTCGAGGGCCGCCGCCGGGCCCAGCAAGTCGATTGGACCTGGCAGATGGTCCGCGACGCGGTTCTGGACCGGGTGCTAACCAATCCCGCGGTGCGCGAGATCCGCGCCGACGTGGAGAGCCGGGTCAAGGCGGGGGAGTTGACTCCGGCGCTGGCCGCGCAGCAAATACTGTCAGCGGCGGCAGACTAGCCGACAGGTAAATTAATCGCGTTCGATCGTGGGCTGTGAATTCGAATGGGAGGCGCACAGGCCGGCCGCACTTGGCCGTCAGCCCGAACCGCTCGAACTCATTCGGTCGAGAAGGTTAACGATCTGCTGTTGTCCGGCGGCCGCGGCGTCGAATTTGCCGCGCATCTGCGTGAATCCTTGGTCGACGTGCGATCGAAGGTCAACAAAGTCCTCTCGGAGCGCGTTGAAGCTTGCCACTGTGGCCTGGCGGAACTCGCGGAGATCGTCGCGAAATCCGCTGACGTCGCGGTCGGCGGCGCCAGCGAGTACCCGGGCGGCCGCAGCGTCTTGCTGGCTTGCTTGTACTTGCCCGGCAAGGTCGCGCACCTGGTGCTCAAGGGCAGCGACGCGTGATTCGAGATCTCCAGGATCCATGAATAAGAGCGTAACGGTGTCCGCCGACAACCAGCGTCCTCCCCAAATCGCGATGGCGCTTATCGCATGCACTCGGCGGCGCTAACGGAAAGGTAAATTTATCGCTGGTTTGCCCGTGAGCCGTGTGAAATCGAAGTAAATTCGAGATTATGACGGCAGAATCCCGGGTCGATCTCCGCGCGATCCCTTACCGCGATGCCCCTGACGTAGGTCATCGCGTGTCCGGCGCGGTGGACCCAAATTTTTCGTGTGTCGTTCGTGGGTTCTCGAGCATGTTTCCCAGCCGCCGATTGGGCGGCGGGGCGCTAGCCGTTTACCTCGACGGTCAACCCGTCGTCGACGTGTGGACCGGCTGGTCGGACCGAGCTGGCAGGATGCCGTGGACGGCCGATACCGCGCCGATGGTCTTTTCGGCAACCAAGGGGATGGCCGCCACCGTCATCCACCGGTTCGTCGACCGGGGGCTGATCGACTACGACGCGCCGGTTGCCGAGTATTGGCCGGAGTTCGCAGCCAACGGCAAGGCGAACCTCACCGTCCGTGAGGTGATGAGACACCACGCCGGTCTGTCGAGCCTGCGTGGTGCCACCCGGGAAGACTTGCTGGATCACATCGTGATGGAAGAACGGCTGGCCGCGGCTGCTCCGGGACGCCTGCTGGGCAAACCCGCGTATCACGCGTTGACCTTCGGCTGGCTGATGTCCGGGCTGGCCCGGGCCGTGACCGGGAAAGGCATGCGTGCGCTGATCCGTGAGGAACTCGCGGAGCCATTGGGCACCGACGGCATGCATCTGGGCCGGCCGCCGGTCGAAGCGCCGACACGGGTCGCCGAGATCGTGATGCCGCAGAACATCGTCGCCAATCCGGTCGTCAGCTATGTGACGCACAAGGTCGCCGATCAGCTGTCCGGTGGATTCCGGTCCATGTACTTCCCGGGCGTGATCGCCGCCGTCCAGGGTGATATTCCGATGCTGGACGCCGAGATGCCGGCAGCCAACGGGGTGGTGACGGCCCGCGCGCTGGCCCGGATGTACGGCGCGATCGCCAACGGCGGCGAGATCGACGGCACCCGGTTCCTGTCCCGCGAACTGGTCGCGGGTCTGACCGGTCGACGCAGCCTGCAGCCGGATCGGAACCTCGTTATGCCGTTGGCTTTCCATCTTGGCTACCACAGCCTGCCGATCGGGAACGTAATGCCCGGCTTCGGTCACGTCGGGTTGGGCGGTTCGGTCGGCTGGACCGACCCTGCCGACGGAGTGGCTTTCGCGTTGGTGCACAACCGGCTGCTGACACCGTTTGTGATGACTGATCATGCCGCGTTCGTCGGAATCTATGCGCTGATCCGGCAGGCTGCCGCGAAAGCCCGCAAGCGCGGCTTGCGGCCGGTGACCGAGTTCGGGGCGCCGTTCTCCGAGCCCGGAGCCGTCGCCGGCTGACTCTTCGACCGGGGCCGTCCGAATTACGATCTTCAGGCGGGAACCGACTTTCACTCGTTGGGTCGGATGGTTCCTCTGTTGAAGACCTCAATCTGCCCGAACGGGGTATATCAGGTCGGCATCAGCTATACGCTGTGCACGGTTAACAGCGAGGGGAAATCGAGATGGGGGGTCGAGGCTCTCCGCACGTTCGTCGACCACCGGTTCTTCAACTACACGAAGATACGCAAAACCCAGTTTGATAAGAACGCGCGCACGTCGGACGCTGGTGTCGATGCGTGCCCTCCGTCGCACGGTTCACGTGTCGGCGTGCTTGTCGGAGAGGGTTGAGTGCGTAGTTAGCGCTTTTGCTGAGAACTACTGCCCGGCCGGTGGCGATGTTTGCACGCTCCAGTCTCAATCCGCCGCAAGTTTTCCTCACCTTCCAACAATCCGCAGCTAAGCAGTTGGGGACATCACTCTATGCGCGAACACGATGAATTGACGTCGGACGATGCGGTCGCAGGCCCCCAACTGGAGCGGACCGCATCTCCTGCGGACGATCACGGCGAGACCGTGACGGTCTCGGGGAACGCGCCACCCGACACACCATCACGGCAGATAGGCATGTTCGCCTTGCTGGCGGCGGTCGCCTGCACTGTCTTCGGCGCCAAGCTCATCACCGTTTCGGCACTCGGTTCGCCGATGCCCTTGTTGGATCAATGGGATGGGGAGGCCGAGAATCTATATGCGCCGTATCTCAGAGGCACACTGTCTTTCGCTGACCTCTTCGCCCCGTACAACGGACACCGCATGTTCGTTACCCGTGTGCTTGCACTGGCGCATCTCGAGCTGGCCGGCGAGTGGAACACGCGTTTGGAGATGATCCTCTGCGCGATCGTGCATACAGCGCTGATCACCTGGCTCGCGGCGCTGCTGATCCCCCTCGTTGTCCCGCAACGCCGGATGCTCCTGGCATGTTTCGTCGCATTTCTGTTTGCGTTTCCGATCGGCTACGAGAACACGCTTTTGGGATTTAATTTTCATTTTTACACCACGTTGTTCTTCGGCATCGCGGCTCTAGTTACGTTCGCCGCCGCACGCCCGTTTTCCTGGCGCTGGTTTGGCGGATTGGTTGCTGCGATCCTCAGTTACTTGTCCCTTTCGTCAGGTGTGGCCACCATTCTGGCCGCCGGCATACTCGTGAGCCTGCAACTGGCAGCGAACGCCAGAAGGCGGTGCGGCCGCGAGTTCGCCGCCGTTGTGGTCATGGCATCAATCGCCTTGGCGATGATCCTGTCGGAAGCGTCGGTCGCGAATTCGATGAGCACCTCCTGGACCTTCATACAGGGACTCGTTCTTTTCACGAGCAGGGTTATCCTCGCAGTGATCCCGACCGTCTGGTTCTGTCAGCACACACTGGCGAGGCGCCCGGCCATCTCCGACCGCGCCTGGGTCGCAGTCGGAATTGCCGGGTGGGTCGGCATTCAACTTGTGCTGCTCGCCTACGGCCGTGGAACCCTTGTCGCGCCGCGCTATATGGACATACTCCTGCTCGTCTATCCAGTGGGGCTGGTGGCGGTGTTGGCGTTCGTCGACGGATCGGGTGCCACGCGGTTCAGCCGGTACGCGGAACGACTGGCCGTGGCATGGGTGTTCACCGTCGTAGCAGCCGTTGTAGTGCTGGGCTATGACGGAACCGTGCGCGGGGGGGTCGGCTGGAGCAATTCGGCACGCCAACAGCTGGTCAACGTCAAGGCCTACCTCGCCACAAGAAACGTCGACCATCTCAAACCAACAGGTGTGGGCGGCCACACAGTCGACGTCTCTTACCCGAACCCACAGCGGTTGGCCGAGGTTCTGGGAGATCCTGATGTCAGAGCGATCCTGCCGCCCGAATTGCGACCAGCTGATGCCGACAACGCCGGGGCCCGCAATCGTATGGTGCTCAAGGGGGCGGTCGCCGGCCCCACCGCCTCTGCGGTTCACCTCATCCTCGCGATGGGCCCCGCGTTGCTGGCACTGGGGTTGGGTTTGTTCTTCGCGGTCGGAGCGCGACGAGGCCGCGTCACGGCACGGTGAGTGGGATTGCAGCCCATAGCGTGTCGTAGCAGGCCGGAGGGAATCTGCTTAAAGCGCTTCAGGATGTTGGATTTGACGTTGTGATGGAACAATATGATTACTTGGAACCAAGCATCGGAGAAAGCTTGCTCGGAGGTTCCTATGAAGCGAATCTTCGAGGGATGTTCATCGGCGTCAAGACTGGTAATCCGACGACCGTTGACTGAGCACGTTCGTGGGTTGGCTGAATCCTTCCGGCAAGATCGAATGCGAGCCGCGGGGGCTCTCGACGTTAGATGGCTGGCGCGTCATAAATTAGCCATGGGACCAGAGGCTTGCGGGTGATGACGCGCCGGACGAATGAGGGCAAGTTGAGTTTGCGGACCAAGATGCGTATGCAATACGAGCGCAACTCCCGCCAACTGGCTGCTACGCCCTCTTACCTTGCGGCCGCGCGTTACCGGCTACACAGCAACGCTTTGCGGTTCATTCGTGAAACCCATCAGGAGCTGCCAGCGCAGCCTTCACCTGGTCGCCGTACGCTCGTTTTGTTTGCACACTTCGATCTCCAGGGCATCGTCGATCCTTATGTCGTCTACTACCTCGAGGCGCTCCACGGATTGGGAGCAACCATCATTTTCGTCTCCGGCTCGCCTAATCTGCGGCCCGAGTCAGTTGCTCCCATCCACTCCCTGTGTGCTGGCATTTACACGCGCCGGACGCTTTCATTGGACTTCGGTTCCTGGCACCTCGCGTGGTCCATCCTCAGGCAGCGCGACTGGTCGCTCGATCAGTTCGACCGGTTGGTCATCGCCAACGACA
Source organism: Mycobacterium sp. (assembly GCA_003165155.1). Taxonomy (GTDB): domain Bacteria; phylum Actinomycetota; class Actinomycetes; order Mycobacteriales; family Mycobacteriaceae; genus Mycobacterium. The sequence continues at coordinate 16,808 of PLSK01000101.1, forward strand.
GCGTGTTCGGTCCGCTTTTTCCCATCGAAGAAATGTGGAGCTCCTTCCACGATGCTGACATGTACGGTGCCATCGAAAGCGCGGAGCAGTCCAGCCATCTTCAATCCTTTTTTCTGGCCTGGGACCTCAATTCGCGTACCCGCGCCTTCCTCAACGACTTTTGGGACGGCTTCCAGTACATCGTCGACAAAGACATCCTCGTCCAGCAATACGAGATCGGCGTAACCGAGCGTGCTCGTGCAGCAGGGCTCAGCGTCAAACCGTTCATCGCCGTCGACACAATCAAAGAGGCTTACGCGCGTTCACCGGCGCATGAGTGGGCGAGCACGTTGTCCGAGGCATCAACCAACAACACGCTCTACTTTTGGGACGGCCTCATCGAGCACCTCCGCTTCCCTTTCCTCAAGACAATCCTGCCACGTCACAACAAGCCCTGGCACAACTCCATGACGCACCTGCGTGACTTCATCGAGCAACACACCACCTATCCGTACGGACTCATCGAATCGAACGTGGAAAGGCTCGGCTTCGGATCGTCCTCCTGGGTCAAAATCCGGGTACAAAGCGAAGCCAGCCCGGTAGACCTACACCCGAGGCCCACCGGTGGCGGAATTACCTGACAGACACCCCGGCGGAATTCCGCGACGGTCGACAATCACCATTGCGGGTTCGGCGGTGCTGTAGGGCTGTGACCTGGGGGTTCAGGTCGCGGCTGGTGCAGATTTGTGCACTAGGTGCGGGGTCGTAGGGTGCGCTGGTGGCGTATGTGCGCATGGGTCGACCGAAACACTGGGAAACACCAAAGCGTTTCCGCGCGTATCGTTCTTGCCGCGCACGCTGATCGGAAACGATAGGGTGACGGTGCCGTCGTCACAAACGCGCCCCATTTGCACTCCGAGCCTGCAGGAGAACCCCGCGAGGAGTGTGTTGCCGTTTCCCCCAATGCTTTTCGCGCGCGCATCCCATTCCGCCAGGTTGACGTGTACGTCCACGCAGGGCACCACCGCGGGTTGGTCGTCGCCAGTTACCCGTGCGGAAGACGGCGCCGATGCGATTGATGCGGCGACGTCGTCACGGCTGGCCCGAGCGAAACGCACCGTCGCCGCCACTGCCCGCGCCAGCTCGGGCGCCGACGCGATGGTTTGCCGGGCGTCCGCAAGCAGCGCCTGCCTGCGGGTCCGCGAACCCGGACGTGGATTACCTCAGGCAGCGAGTCTGCCCCTGGGCGGCGTTGGCGGCCACCTCGAGCATGCCAAGGGCGTCGCCGAGAGTGTGTGGAGTCGTCAGGCAAGCCACCGTTCCGCCGTCTTCGAGCGGTAGCACGCCGAGATGAAAGATCGGTCCGTGTTTGGGTCGAGCGGTAGACGCGCCCGCTCATTGGCCGATGCGACCAGATCGGTTCGTGGACGTGGCGTTTCAGCGATGTCGATGTCGTCGGGCGCGGGCGAGTAGACCCGCCGATCCCGAGCGAAGGGCAGGGGAGACCGTTCGATCCGTCGCCCCAGCAGCCCGTATCCGAGATTGCGGTTAAACGCAGCCCGTCAAGGTTTGCCGGACGGTTGTGCACGTGGGCCCCATAGCCAAGCGCCCGCAGACCGAGAAACGACGCCTGAGATCCATATGCGCGAGTCGGTTATCCACCGCACTCACGGTAGTTTATTTGTGGCGCCGCGCGCAGCAGTTTGGCCGGCACCTATCGGCCCGGGAGTCTGGCTGCCAGGCAAATAAGATGTAATCGGCCGCCGGGCACGCCGGTGGATTGGTACGGTTGCATTTTGCGGTCCCGCCGAAAAACGCTCCCGACGAAGGTAATCTGATGTCCGTGGTTCAATCGTCAATTCCTACAGTGCTGCGCGAACGCGCGAGCCTGCAGCCCAACGACACGGCGTTCACATTTCTTGATTACGAGCAGGATTGGGACGGCGTTGAAATAACCCTGACGTGGTCGCAGCTGTACCGGCGAGCGACGAACCTCGCCGCACAGCTCACAGGTTGCGGGTCGGCTGGCGATCGGGCACTACTGCTGGCACCTCAGGGAGTCGAATATATCGTCGGCTTCCTGGGCGCCCTGCAGGCCGGACTGGTCGCGGTGCCGCTTTCGGTGCCACATGGCGGCGTCCACGATGAACGCACTATTTCGGTGCTGACCGATACGTCGCCCAGTGTCATCCTCACGACGTCCGCTGTCGTTGACGCTGTCAACGAATGTGTACAGCCGCAGCAGGGTCGATCTGCTCCGTCGATCGTCGAAGTTGATTTGCTGAATCTCGACGCTGGGCAGAGATCGGCCCGGCCACGGTCTAACGGCGCGGGTGATGGTCGGTCGGATTTCGTGTATTTGCAGTACACATCTGGGTCCACCCGGACGCCGGCTGGTGTCATGGTCTCGAACAAAAATGTCTTCACCAATTTCGAGCAGATCATGGCCGACTACTTTGCGCTCGACGGCGGGGTGGCCCCGCCGGACGTCACCGTTGTGTCTTGGCTGCCGTTCTACCATGACTTGGGTCTCATATTGGGAATAATCATGCCGATTCTGGTGGGTGTGCCCGCCGTGCTGACGAGCCCGGTCGGGTTCCTGCAGCGACCGGCACGATGGATGCATTTGATGGCAACCAACGGTCGCGTGTTTTCGGCGGGACCGAACTTCGCTTTCGACTTGGCCGTACGCAAGACGTCAGACGAGGACATGGCCGGGTTTGACCTCGCTGGCGTGCACACCATCCAAAACGGCAGCGAACGAGTGCAACCCGCGACTCTCAAGCGGTTCGCTGACCGGTTCGCCTCCTTCAATCTTGACCCGGCGGCGCTACGGCCTTCATATGGCATGGCCGAAGCGACGGTGTACATCGCGACTCGTAATGTGGGCGAGCCACCCGAAATCGGTCACTTTGAATCCGACAAATTGCCTGCCGGCCAAGCGATTCGGTGCCCAAGTGGAAGCGGCACACCGTTAGTCAGTTACGGTACCCAGAAGTCAATGCTGGTACGCATTGTCGACCCGGACACAAGTATTGAGTGTGCCGACGGTACGACCGGCGAGATTTGGGTGCACGGCGGCAACGTGGCTTCCGGATATTGGCACAAACCCGAAGAGACTAAGCGCACGTTCGGTGCGCGGATTGTCAACCCTTCGCAGGACACCCCCGAAGGTCCTTGGCTGAGGACCGGAGATTCGGGCTTCTTCTCCGAGCGCGAGCTGTTCATCATCGGTCGAATCAAGGACCTCTTGATTGTCTACGGGCGCAACCACTCTCCCGACGACATCGAGGCGACGATCCAGCAGATCACTCCGGGACGCTGCGCGGCGATAGCGGTCCCGGACAACGGTGTTGAAAAGCTGGTCGCGATAATCGAATTCAAGAAGAAAGACGACTCCGACGAGGAGGCCGCGGACAGCTTGCATGTTGTCAAACGTGAAGTCACCTCGGCGATTTCGAAGTCGCATGGGCTGAGCGTGGCGGATCTGGTCCTGGTACCGCCCGGCTCGATCCCCATCACCACAAGCGGCAAGATCAGACGGGCGCAGTGCGTGGAGCTTTACCGGCAAGAAGAGTTCGCCCGCTTAGACGCCTGAGTCGCCTCGACGACACCGAATCGGTCACGCGTTGGGGCCGAACAGTGGGAGCGGGTGGCTGAGGTCTGACTCGTTGTCTTGTTCGCCTTCGGTCCGATCTGTAGCACTGTCAGTCGTTTTGCCGTTGGTTGGCTCATGCGATAAATCAGTGGGGCCGAACAAGGGGAGTGCATGTTCGTAGTGGTCGATTGATTGCTTGCCATTGTCATTGTTGTGGTCGTCACCGTTGGTATGGACCGTGCTTTTTCCGTGGACATTGTTTGGCATGTTGCTTAGCCGGTAGGAAAGAACGTTGGAGCCGAAGAGCGGCAACGCGTGGCCGACCGCGCGGGCAGCTGGCTTATTGCCGTTGCCATGGCCGTTGGTGGTCGACGGGGCAACCAATCTCGATTTTCGTAGGTCGTCGGTCAGCCCATGTGCCAGGCCGCTGAGGTCGAACAGTGGCAGCGAGTGGGAGGCCACATATTCGACCGATGGTTTGCCGCGCGTTGTCGCTGCGTGCCCGAGTTTACCGGAAGTGGCACTGGTTGCCGGTAGGAGAGACTTTGCGGTGCGCCTCTTGTGGTTGGGGACGATTTTCAGCCGGGTCAGTTCGCCTGACAGGCGCATCCGTTGGCGCTGTTTTGCTACGTGAGCCGCCGTCACCTCAGCCGTGCTCTTGCCCAGTTGTGATGGCCACCAGTTCTTCTGGCCGATCATCGAGGCCAAGGCCGGCACTGTAATGGTGCGCACCAGGAAAGTGTCGATCAGAATACCGACCCCGATCACGAATCCGGCCTCGGCCATGGTGGAAATGCTGGCGGTCAGCAGGCCGAACATCGAAGCGGCAAAAATGAGGCCGGCCGACGTAATCACGCCACCAGTTGAACCCACGGTGCGAATGACACCCACACGCACTCCGTGCGGTGACTCGTCGCGGATACGTGAGATGAGCAGCATGTTGTAATCGGCGCCGACCGCGACAAGCAAGATGAAGGAGAGCCCGGGAAGACTCCAGTGCAGATCCTTGCCGAGTATGAATTGAAACACGATGACGCCGATGCCCAGCGCCGACAAGTACGAAAGCAGCACCGACGCGATCAGATATAACGGTGCAACAAGAGCTCGTAATAGGACGACCAGGATCAGAAACACAATGATGATTGTCGCGAAGATAATGAAATTGATATCGCTGTTGTAGTAATTACGCGTATCCCGAAGGCCACTCGGAACTCCCACAAGATTTATTCTGGCGTCCGAGAGTTGGGTATTCGGTAGCGCCGACTTCGCGGCATTGATGATGAAATCGACCTGATTCATGGCCGGGACGGTGAACGGATTGAGTGCGCTTTGTACGAGGTAACGCGCCGCGTGACCATCCGGCGATATGAAGATCTGGGAGCCTTTCTTGAACTCGTCCCTTCCCATGATCTGCGGTGGAACGTTGAAGCCGGCCATGGACGGCTTATCGGCGTCGTGCTTCATTCCCAACAGGAATGATGACGCCTCGCCGAGCCCGCTGCCTATTTGCTTGGTCTGATCGACCAGTAGCTTCACACCACCGGCCAATGCTCGGCTGCCATCGGCGAGGGCTCCAGAGCCTTCTTCCAACTGGTTCATCGTGGACTGGAGTCCCTTGATGGTCTTCAAGACGGTGACGGCCTGGTTCAGTGATTGCTGCATTTTGTTCAGTGTCTGGCCGACCGTTTGTGCTCCCTGCGTCGCTTGCATGCTGCGCGACAGACCCTTGATCGAATTCAGGGTTCCATCGTTGTTTGCTGTAACCAGCGCAGCCAACCCGGCCCGCGAACTCACGCAACCGGGATCGGCGTCGCAGTCAGGGCTGGCATTGAGGGCCCGCACCATCGGGGTGGCCCAAGTGGCGATGTTTTGAGCGTCTGCGGTGGACGCGTTCAGATTGTCGCCGAGCGATTTCATGCGCCCGGTGAGCTCCCCGGCTTGTTCGAGGGTGTTGATCAGGGCATCGCCGCCCATCAGCTGCTCCATGGTCGTCAGCGCCGAGACCACTCCGCTGAGGCTGGAAACCGCCCCCGTCACTTGAGTCCGAATCTGGGCCAAGGCGTCAGCCAACTGGTTGGCACCGTTGACCAGCTTGTCCAGGTCGCCTCCGTGGTTCACGATCTGGTCCGAGGCTTCGTCGAGTTTGTTGCCGACTTCGCCGGCTTGGAAGGACACCTTGGTCTGTTCCAGCGGTTCTCCGTTGGGCCGGGTCAGGCCGCGCACGGAGATGATATCGGGTAGTTGGCTTACCCTGCCAGCCACCTGTTCGAGGTCGGCCAGGGCGTCCGGAGTCCGTAGGTCGCGCGATGATTGGATGAGCAGGATCATTGGGCTCATCGAGTTCATCGGGTAATGCTTATTCATCGCGTCGTATCCCTTGGAGCTTTCGACATCATCCGGCAACGACTTGAGGTCGTCGTAATTGAAGCGCACCATGCTCGCGCAAGCTGCCAGGCTGATCAGCACGATGAGGCTCGCAACCAGGTGAATCCGCGGTCGACGTACGATTCGTGTTCCCGTGCGTCGCCAGAATCGGGTGGTCACGGAGGGTCGTGGTTTGATCCAGCCGCGTCGCCCGGTGAGTACGAGGATGGCGGGCAGCAGGGTCACCGCAGCCAGAAACGACACGATGATCGAGACTGAAATTGCCGGACCGACTGACGAGAACACTTCTAATTCGGTAAAGACCATCGTGAAAAACGTGACCGCGACGGTGGCCGCCGATGCGGCAATTACTTTGCCGATCGACATCAACCCGTGCTTGACCGCTTGATCGGAGGTCTCGCCGTTCTTCACATAGTCGTGGTATCGGCTGATCAGGAAAACCGCATAATCCACCCCCGCCCCGATCATGACCGCACTCATCAAAACGATCGTCTGCATATTCACCGGCATGCCCAATTCGGCCAAGCCGGATATGACGCCCTGCGAGGTCCCTATGCATCCACCGATGAGGAGCAACGGCACCAGCATGGTCACCACATTGCGGTAGATGATAAACAGGATGATCAGCACGGCGGCGATAGTGCCGATAGTGATCTTGTCCATGTCTTCGAAGCCGATGTCGGTGGCATCGGAGACAGTGGCGACCGGACCGGTGAGATTGGCGGTCAGGGTGGTTCCGTCGGTGACCTGTTTGGTGATCGCACGGATCCGTTTAAACGCCGCAATTGTCGTGGGTGCGGTGGGCTCGCCCGGGACGGAGACCGGTAAGTTGAAGGCCTTACCGTCCTTGCTTGCTAGGACTTCGCGCAATTGCGGCGTAGTGAGGAAGTCCTGTACGGCAACTTTGTCCTGGGTGTCCTGGTTCAGTTTGTCGACCAGCTTGCGGTAGACGTTCTCGTCGGCGGGTGAAATGCCCTTCTCATCGGTCAAGATGATCAAAATGGCGCCGCCCCCACCCGGCTCGGCGGCCGCAGCCGCTCCGCCGCCGCCACCCGCGCTGCCACCGCTAGGGGCGGCGAATGCCTTGGCCATCTCCCGGTTGGCGATCATCACCGGGGCGTCGTCCGGGAAGGGCTTTTGTGGGCTTTTTCCGGCCTGTACCGGGAGCGGCGGAAGCAGCACCGCCAGCACGCCGGCGAGGAGGATCCAGGCCGCGATTACCAGCAGCGGCCGGCGCACGACAAACGTGCCGACGCGATCGAAGATCCCCCCAGGTGCGGCTGTCTCACCTGCGCCACTCCGGTTTGACACCCCACCCACCATACAATCAAGCCCGGAACCGCGTCAGGGAATAACGATCCGGGCATTAACTGTGACCCGGATGTGACCTTCTATCCGCGTCCCGGCTCGCTTGGCGGTTGTCGGTGATGAATCTGCTGGTCAGGCCTATTAGTGTGGGCAAAGTCGAGACGTGGCTGCGAGCCGCGCAGCGTTGTTCATCACAGTGGCTGGGGCCACCCGAACGTTAGCTGTAACGTGATCAGGCGGCTCTGCCAGGTGAGGGGAGCGCATCAACCAACTGCCGAGCGTGGGCGAACTCAGTAACCCGCAGGTCAGCAAGGGTTTTCAGGCGCGACCGCCGCTCGGGTCCAAACAACGCGACCACCAAGTTCGCCTGCAGCCAGGCAAGGACCCACCACACCCTGGCTGAGACGCGAACGACGGTGGGAGACGCTGGATCCACGATAAGCCAGGTGAGAATGCGCAGGTGGTCCAGCCAGTCCCGCCGAGTGGTCACGTTACCTATCGATGTGCTGCCAATAGTGTGTGTGCGGACCGAAAGTTTTTGTGGCACGAAACAGACTGCCGATCGCAGCATCAAGCGAAGCCAGAAATCCAGGTCGACGAGCTGATAGATGTCGCCGCGAAGGCCGCCCGCATCCAGCGCCAACTGGCGCCGGAACATGACACAGGTCGGTTCACCAATCCAATTGGCGCCCCCGGCTTGAATCATCATCTGCGCGACTAACGTTGGTCCACGGTTATATCCCCTGCGAAGCCTTGGAAACCAGATGTGAGCCGGGCCGAGGCGCCGACGCAACGGGACGTTCTTATCGTTTATCACGCGGCGAGGCGCGAAAGCCATTCCGACACTGGGGTCGTCGAAAAACGGGGCAAGTGTTCGCAGGGCTCCCGGAAGCAACCAGTCGTCGCCGTGTACGAACTGGATACAGTGGCCGCGGGCCACTTCTAGGCACTTGTTGTGGTTCCCCATGAGGCCGAGTCGGGTTTCGTTGCGTATCAGTCGATCGCCGGGTCTGAGCATCGCCTCGGCAACAGCGGCGCATCCGTCTGGCGAATCGTCGTCGACGACCACTATCTCGAAGTCGACGCCGTCCTGTTCGAGGACGCTGCGCAGACAGCGTTCGATCGTCGCGCTGTTGTTGTACATCGGTATGCACACCGAAATAGGCGGGCTCGCCGCCGATTCGTCAAAGTCGTTGGTACTCACTGACGCCACGCCTGGTATGGCAACGGACAGCGCGCCCGTGTCGAGGTACGTGCCCCCTCTGTCGCGTTGCGCACCGTTACCCTTCCCGTCTATCGGGCAGACCGCGCCCTAGCATATCGCGTCCGCAAACCCTCTGGTTGGCCCTCAGTCGCGATTCGAGCAATCAAAGCTGCGCTGACCAGACAGGAAGAATGTCCGGGTGGCTTAGAGCGCTTTCACACCCTGAACCACAAAAAGGATCCCCGACAGAGCGAGCGAGGCTTGCATGATCTGTTGACGGTGAGCATGTATCCAACCGTTCAGAAAGTGCATGACCGCTTGGGTTCGCTCCGGCGCTACCAAGTAGCTGAGTATCGGAACCTCGACGAACATCAGGACCATCAGTGTAAACACAACGAAAACGCTGAACTGGGTCCCAAGTTCGGACTTCGAGGCCATGATCAGAGCGAGCGCTATCGGTCCCTCGATGGGTGGGACTGTCGATGCGAGGCCCGCAACAAAGGATGGCCAATGTCCGCCAGATTCCACCATGGCCTGAGCGCGCTGCCCCAGTCGAGTTGCGAAGGAGGATATGGCCGACTGCGGCGCCGAACCCGGCGCATCGCCGCCCCCCACGGCTACCGGTATACCCACCCTTGCACGCTGACGGGCCGCCATGACTGCAACGCCAACCAGCGCAAGCAAACCGAAGGCAATTTGAAGGCGGCCACCTGTGAAGCCGACCGCGGACCTCACCTCGTTCATCGAGGCCACCGCGTTCTGGATAGCTACGAGAGCGACATCGTGGAAAAGTACCAGCACGAGTATGCCCACGCCGACACCCGCAACCATGCCGCCCAGCCAGAACGCGAGCAAATTACGGATGGCCTGCCGCCGCGACATCAAGACGGCGGCGATCCCCACCCGCACGGGGTCCATGAACACCGCAACACCCATCATCAGCACGTAAGCCCACACCTCGTGGACGTTACTATGCTGCGGTGTATCTCGTAGCGGAACTACAGAATTCACTGAATTCACGAAGGAGTAGCCAGTCCGCCGGCTACCGCAAACTGATTCGGCTTAGTCGCGGCTTGCCGTGGTGGTGCGCTGTCTGAACGAAGACAGCACCAGCAATCAGCGAAAGTGGGTCTACCGACCACCTGGGACGCCGGCGCGTGCGGTCTGCTCCAAGAGATCGGCCGCTGTGGTGACGCCGACCACAGGTCTGGTCATTCGGGGGGCGATCTCGCGGGCCCGGGCAGCACATTCTGGCGAAAGGATCGAGCGAAGCTCTCTGACCAGCGATTTTCGGGTGATTCTGGTGAGGCGACGCGCCGAGCCGACCTTCAGGTTCTTCACTTGGGCTCCCCAGATGGGCTGATCGGCCACGTCCCAGAGGACCAAGGTGGGTAGTGCGGCGCGCAGGCCGGCGGCGATGGTGCCCGCGCCACCGTGATGGACGGCTGCGCGGCACATCGGCAGGATCGTCGCGTAGTTGACCTGGCCTACGAGCTTCACGTGCTCGGCGTGGCTAATGGAGCCCGAACCGTCGGCGGAATAAATCAACGCCCGCTCGCCCAGTTCAGTGCACGCCGCTGTGATCATGGCCACTGTTTCGGCGGGAGATTGCACAGGCGTGCTACCAAAACCAAAGTAGATCGGCGGCTTTCCGGAGGCGATCCACGACGCGACTTCATCGTCGGTGTCGGCCCCCAACTCCAGCGTCAGCGCGCCAACAAAGGGCCTTTGGGAGGGCCTCAGCCCCTTCCATTCCTCGGCGAGCCCTGGGAAACACGCCACGTCGTAAGCCTGGATTTCCAGCGAGCCACGTTCGATCATCCGTTCTCGCGCCGACGCCGCGGCCTTCGGTAAGCCCAGTTCACGGCGTTGCGCGCGCTCTTCCGCCTTGGTTATCTGCGCATAGAGTTTCCAGGCCGCCTTCAGCGTGGTGCGAACCACCGGCGTCGGCGCCGGCAAAAACGGAAGTCCGATCGCGCCGTTGGGCTGCACCGGGAAGTGATGCAGTCCCGCCACCGGAATGTCGTAGTACTCAGCGACATTGGCAACCACGCCGTGGTAAGTCTGGCCCGTCATCAGCAGGTCGGCACCGTCGGCCAGCGAGGTCAGCGTGCGGCTCATCTCCGCCCAGCCCTCGACGTAGAGCTCCTTGAGGGCGCGCGCCACGTTGACCGGATTCTGGATCCTGAACGCGTTGTGCATGAAGTCGGCGACCGCGACTATCTGTTGTTCGGTGTCCGGCCCGTAGGCGACAGCGGAGAGCCCCGCCGCCTCGACGAACCCAATCATGTTGGGCGGGACAGCCATCCGGACGTCGTGCCCTCGGCGCAGCAGCTCAAGTCCGACGGAGGCGCAAGGTTCGATGTCGCCGCGAGTTCCGTGTGTTGCTAGGACAAATTTCATCGGCGAACTTCGGCCTTTCGATCCGGTGTCGCGGAGCTTTGGCTCCGCGACACCGGGCATTCCCGGGCGGGGGAATGAAATGCTGCGATTTCTACCTGGATACGCGAACTGGTGCTTCCGCGAACGTGCCCGCCGCGACCCGCCCGAACACCGAGGCCATCGTCTCTGCGTAGCGGGTGACGGACTCCCGGGCCACCGGGTTGTTCGGGAAGAACACCATGAGCGAAATCTCATCGAAGAGACGGAACACCGTCATGTACATATAGGCCGGGCTCCTGCCATCGTTGTAGGCGGTGGCATTTACCCCGGTCAATGCGCTAGCAACGACGGCGGAAAGGGGAGGAAGACCCGCGTCCATGTAGTTCATCATGGTGAACTGCGGTGAAGCTTTCCGCAGCCAAGGCGCCAACTCCAATACCCGGTCGAATGGCACATTCGCGAGCTCTAAATTCTCATCGAAGGACGCCTGAGTGGCACGCGCAGTTTCTTCGAACGAGTTCGGGTCGACAGGAACGGTGAATGGAACCTGGCCGGTGAACCAGCCCACCGTCATGTATTCTTCCGGGCTGCTGCGCTTATCGATCGGAGTCATTCCATAGTACGTTTCCGCGCCGGTCAACTCGTATTGAGCCAGAGCCGCGCAGGCAAACAGGCCACCGCTGAACCGGGCACCCGCCCGCTGGCAGATGGCCTCGAATTTAGCGGTGTCTTCCTGGCCCAAGAGCTTTTCCACATGGATATCGCCGCCACACGGAATCGACTGATCGCCGAGTGGCAGTGGGAAATCGGGCAGGGATCCACCGTTGTTTTCGGCAAATTCGATCCACCTGCGCACCTCTGGAGATTCCAGGGTCATGGCATCCGCGCGGGCGACCTCCCGGCCGCAGAAATCTTCATGGCTGCCGGTAGGCCCTAGGGTAACGGGTGCCTTGCCCTCCAGGAGGGCGTTGTAGTTCATGATGCACTCCACGTACATCCCGGCGATCAGCATCGGGTCGCAGTGCAGGTGGTCGACGACGGCAAACAGCGAGAAGTGCTCCTCATGCTGGATAACGCCGAACCTGAAGCAGTCCCATTGCAGCGGATCGGGCGTCGAGAGAATCAGGTCGCGCCATTCGGGCTGCGTCAAAACGCCATGCTCTTTCGGGACAAAGCGGATATCCCGGGCGTTCTTGATGGTGTGACGAATCACATTCTTTTCGTCTTTGTAGTCAAACCAGCTGTGGTAAGTCCCATGCCGCTGAAGGTGCGCGTTGATCACGTAGGTAAGGGTGCGGATATCGCAGCGGCCGGGTACGTCCCAGGAGCCCATGACGGCCCGCGAATAATCGAGCCCGCGCTCCTTGAACTCGACATATCCACGAAGATGGCCGACCTGCATGGAGCTGGGCGGCACTGGGCTTATCGGAGCTTGGCGGGCTTTCGCTAGTGACGCAGGTGTCGGCTCCCAACAAAAGACTGAACCCTGCCCCGGGTCCCAGTCGTGAATTGTTCCAACTTCTAGGCCGACCTGCGCGGAACCTCCAGCTATTAACACGTTTCCCTCCTCATATTCCGTCCCATGCGCTGCAGTCGACTTTGACGTCAGGACCTACCTCACGCAGGTGTAGCTGCGTCTTGTTCTTGCGGTGCCAACTTGGCGTACAGGTGGTCTGCCAAACCCCGCACGGTAGTGATGTCACTCGAGGTGATGCGTATTCCCGTTTCTGCCTCGATGTGTGTGCGCAATTCGAGATTGCCCAGTGAATCGAGGCCATACTCAGAAAGTGTATGGTCCGGATCGATGCTGCGTCGCAAAATGAGACCAATTTGTTCAGAAAGTACGCGCCGGAGCCTCGAAGGCCACTCTTCCAGCGGGAGTTCGTCTAGCTCAGCGCGCAATTTGCCTGTTCCGGAACGTTTCTGCCCAGCAGACTTGAACATCTCCACGAACTTGCTGCGGTCCGCGAAGGAAGTCACCCATGGTGTGCCGATCAGCGGGCTGTAGCCCGAGTACGCCCGGTTGTGCCGCAGTAGCTCCTCGAAGGCGTATGCGCCCTCCTCCGGAGTGATCGCGGCGCCGCTGCCTTCCGCAAAGCCTGCGCCGCGGCCGATCTCGCCCCAGGCTCCCCACGCGATTGCGGTGGCCGGCAGGCCCTGCGCGCGCCGCCAGTGGGTGAAGGCGTCCAGCCAGCTGTTGGCCGCCGAATAAGCGCCCTGACCTGGCGAGCCCAGCAGAGCCGCCGCCGAGGAGAACGAGCAGAACCAATCCAGCTCCGCAGATGCGGTGGCCTGGTGCAGGTTCCACGCGCCGTACACCTTTGGTGCCCAGTCGCGGTCGATCAACTCGTCGGTGATGTTGAGCAGGGTCGCATCCTCGACCACGGCAGCCCCGTGCAGCACGCCGCGCAGCGGAAGCCCGGTCGCCGTGGCAGTTGCGACCAACCGCTCCGCTGTGGCCCGGTCGGCGATGTCGCCGCGCTCCACCACCACATCGGACCCGATCGCGCCGATGAGTTCGATTGTCTCCAGCGCCTTTTGCGTGGGCTCGGAGCGGGAGCTGAGGACGATCCGGCCGGCGCCGGCAGCGGCCATCTTCTCGGCGAGGAAGAGCCCGATACCGCCCAGACCGCCGGTGATGATGTAGGAGCCGTCGCGCCGGAAGACCGGTGCCTGCTCGGGCGGCAGCACCACGCTGCTGCTCCCGGCCTGCGGGATGTCGAGGATGAGCTTGCCGGTGTGCTCGGCCGCGCTCATCACCCGAATCGCGGTGGCCGCGTCGGCAAGTGGGTAATGCGTGCTTTCGGGCATCGGCAGCACGCCCTCGGCGGTCAGCCGGTACACCGTGCTCAGCATCTCGCTGACCTGCCGCGGATGGCTGACCGACATCACTCCCAGGTCGACGCCCCAGAACGCGAGGTTGCGGCGGAACGGGAAGAGGCCCAGCTTGGTGTCGCCGTAGATGTCGCGCTTGCCGATCTCGACGAAGCGGCCACCAAGCGCGAGCAGCTTGAGCCCGGCGAGTTGTGCGGCGCCGGTCACCGAGTTGAGCACGATGTCGACGCCATAGCCGTCGGTGTCGCGGCGGATCTCGTCGGCGAACTCGACGCTGCGGGAGTCGTAGACATGCTCGATGCCCATGCTGCGCAACAGGTCGCGACGCTTCGGGCTGCCGGCGGTGGCGAAGATCTCGGCACCCGCGGCGCGGGCGATGGCGATAGCGGCCTGGCCGACGCCGCCGGTTCCGGAGTGGATCAGCACCTTGTCGCCTGACCCGATGCGAGCCAGGTCGTTCAGGCCGTACCAGGCGGTGGCGTGCGCGGTGGTCACCGCCGCGGCCTGGGCGTCGGTCAGGCCTGACGGCAACGTCGTGGCCAGCCGTGCGTCACAGGTGACGAATGTGGCCCAGCAACCGCTCGGAGACATACCCCCGACGTGATCGCCGACCTGGTGGTTGGTGACGTCGGGTCCGACAGCCGTCACGACGCCGGCGAAATCGGTGCCCAGCTGCGGGAGAATCCCTTCGAGGCTCTGGTATCGGCCGAACGAGAGCAGCACATCGGCAAAGTTGATGCTTGATGCGGTGACCGCGACCTCGATCTGTCCGGGACCCGGCGGGACCCGGTCGAAGGCGGCGAACTCCATCGATTGCAGATCACCAGGCACGCGGATCTGCATGCGCACCCCGTCGTTCTGATGGTCCGCGATGGTGGTTTGGCGTTCTTCGGGCCGCAGCGGGGCGGGGCACAGGCGGGCCGTGTACCACTCGTCGTTTCGCCAGGCGGTCTCGTCTTCTTCGGGCCCGGAAAGTAGCAGCTGCCGTACCAACTGCTCGACGCTGGTCTGCTCGTCAATGTCGATGTGGGTGGTGTGCAGGTGGGGGTGCTCGGTACCGATCACCCGGAGCAGGCCACGGATTCCGCCTTGCTCGAGGTTTGGGTGGTCATCGGACAGCACCAACTGAGCATTCCTGGTAACGACACACAGCCGAGGCGTTTGGCCCAAAATTTCCGGCAGTTCGCGGGTGATTCGCACCACATGATGGACGAAGTCAGCGCCACGGACCGGTGACTGATCGTCGGCGCCGTCACTTGGGTCGGTCAAAACGATGACGCCGGTGAAGCCGCCAGCGGCGATCTGATCACGCAGACGTCCGGCAATGGCCGGGTGGTCGGCATGCAGAGGCCAGGTCAGGGTTGCGCATTCGGTGTCGTGCAGCTTGAACGCGTCGGTCAATGTCGTCGCCATCAAACCGTTGTCGGAGGTGCTGATCAGCAGCCATGTTCCGGTCTCGGCCGCAGCCACGTCTGGCAGCTCCCGCGGCTGCCATTCGACAGTCAGCAGCCGTTCGCCCATCATCCGGGCGCGGTCGCTGCTGGGCGAGAAGCCGGTGCCCATCTGCAGCCCGCGAACCGCCAGCAGGACCGTTCCGTGCTCGTCCAGCACGTCGAGGTCGGCTTCGACGCTCGTGCCTGCGGCCGCGGTAATGCGCGCGTAGCAGTAGCGGGCCGCGTGGGTCGTGTGGACCGGGCCGTAAACCTGTAGCCGGCGAACGCCGAGCGGCAACAGCAGGCCGCCGTGGCCGGCGTTCGCCACACTGGGATGCGCCGCAACAGACTGGAAGCAAGCGTCGAGCAATGCGGGGTGCACGCAATAGCTGGTTTGCTGTTTGCGGATCACGCTGGGCAGCCCAATTTCTGCCAGCACGGTGCTGCCGGTTTCTTGGGCGGTGTGTGCGGTGGCCAGGCCGGCGAAAGCGGGTCCGTACTTGATACCGCGCTCGTCCAACGCGCCTCGAAGTTCGGCGCCCGATATCGCGCTCGGATGCGTCGCCAGCAAGGCCTCGATGTCGTGCGCGGGTGGCTGGTGCTCGTCGCCAGCGGCGGACAAAACCGCGGTGGCGCGCCGCGCGTGCTCGCCATCCCGATTCGTCTCCACCGCGAACGTGAGGGCGCCTGGTGTCTCCGCGGTTGCGACGAGGCTGACCTCGGTTTCGTCATCGAGAAGCAGCATCTGCTCGAAGCGGACGTCGCGGACTTCGGAGGCATCGCCGAAGACGGTGCGGGCGGCGATCAATGCCATCTCGCAGTACGCAGCACCCGGCAGGGCGGCCGCACCGTGTACCACGTGATCGGCCAGCCACGGCAACGCGTCGGTGCCGATGTCGGCCTGCCAAACGTGCCGCTCGGGTTCCTCGGGCAGGCGCACATGCGGGCCCATCAGCGGATGCACCGCGATGCTGGTGCCGGTTGAGCTCGAACCCTGGCCGTCGCGGGTCAGGAACAACGTCTTGTGCGTCCAGGTCGGCAACGGCGCGTCCAACAGCAGCCCGCTGGGGTACAGCACGGAGAAGTCGACAGCGGCACCGGTGGCGTACAAATCGCCGAGTAGACCGCGCAGCCCGTGCGGCAGCGGCTGCTCGCGCCGCATCGCGGCGAGAGCGGCTACCGACATGTCGAGGCTCCGGGCGGTCTGGTCCACGGCGTGAGTCAGCAGCGGGTGCGGTGCCAATTCCGCGAAAACCCGGTAGCCGTCTTCCAGCGCTGCCTGCACCGCCGCGGCGAACCGCACCGTGTGACGCAGGTTGTCCACCCAGTAGCCGGCGTCGCAGTAGGGCTCCTCGCGCGGGTCGAACAGGGTCGCCGAGTAGTACGGGACCTCCGGTGTCAACGGGCTGATCTCTTCGAGGACGTCGTACAACTCGACCAGGATCGGGTCGACCTGCGGCGAGTGCGATGCCACGTCGACGGCCACCTCGCGAGACATCACTTCGCGCTCTTCCCACACGGCTACCATCTCGCGAACGGTCTCCGTTGCGCCGCCGATCACGGTGGACTGCGGAGAGGCCACCACCGCAACCACGGCATCGTTGACTCCGCGCGCCATCAATTCCGAAAGCACCTGCTGGGCAGGCAATTCCACGGACGCCATGGCGCCCGCACCGGCGATGCGGGTCATCAGTTTCGAGCGGCGGCAGATGACGCGTACCCCGTCTTCGAGCGAGAGCGCTCCCGCGACGACGGCCGCGGCGGACTCGCCGAGCGAGTGTCCGATAACCGCGCCGGGGCGCGCGCCGTATGCCTTCATCGTTGCGGCTAGTGCGACCTGCATGGCGAACAGCGTCGGCTGCACCCGGTCGATACCCGTCACCTTCTCCGGTGCGGACAACGATTCGGTCACCGAGAACCCGGATTCACCGGCGATCAGTGGCTCTATCTCGGCGATGGTTGCGGCGAACACCGGTTCGTTGGCCAGCAGGTCGGCGCCCATCGCAGCCCACTGCGAGCCTTGGCCAGAGAAGACCCACACGGGGCCCTTGTCGTCGCCGCCCGCCGCTTCCTGGTAGGGATGCTCGTCGCCGGCGACCTCTCGCAGCGCCTCGACCAACTCCGGGATGCTGCCGGCCAGTACCGCCGTGCGCACCGGGCGGTGCGCGCGCCGGCGGGCAAGGGTATAGGCCAGACTCGGCGCAGCCAGTTTCGCTGCGTGCGCCTCGACCCAGTCCGCGAGCCGTCCAGCGGTGTCACGTAACCCGTCGGCCGAGCTCGCTGACAACGGGTACAGCAGAGCGCCGTCCAGCCCTGGCGTGATGTCCGAGCCGTTTCGCGAAATGGGCTGGGGAGCTTGTTCGACAATCGCGTGCACGTTCGTTCCGGACATGCCGTACGAGGACACCGCTGCCCGTCGTGGTTGGCCATCGTCCGTCGGCCACGGCGTAATGTCCTGTGCCACAAAGAGGCCTGTTTCAATCTGGGCCATTTCGTGAGGCATTTCGGTGAAGTGCAAGTTCTTCGGAACCACACCGTGTTGTACGGCCAGGATCGCCTTCATCATCCCNNGCAAGGCTTGCGTATTCGATCGGGTCGCCGATGGGGGTGCCGGGGCCGTGGGCCTCGACCATTCCGACGGTGTTGGGGTCCACCTCCGCCACCTGCAGAGCCGTCCGATAAACGGCGGTCTGCGCGCTTGCCGACGGCGTCACGATGTTCACGGTGTGACCGTCTTGGTTGGCGGCGGTGCCACGCACGACGGCCAGAATCCGGTCACCATCCCGTTGCGCATCGGGCAAGCG
>PLSK01000215.1:0-3991 GCA_003165155.1 Mycobacterium sp.
ACCCGGTCAAGTCGATACGCCCGGCGCGGCCCAGCTCGTCGAGCAGCAGCGACGTGATCAGGAATCCGCTCAGGACAAAGAAGACGTCGACGCCCAGGAACCCGCCCCCCATGCCGGGGATGCCGCCATGCTGGGCGAGCACCAGCGCAACCGCTATCGCGCGGAGTCCGTCCAGAGCGGGAATGCCGCCGCGCCGCTCCGGTTTATCCCAAATCGCCAACCGGCCGGCACGCCGCACGGGGGCAACCCATCGGCGTTGCCGAGCGGGACCGTCCGATGCGGGATCAGTCCCGCCCGGCTCAGCGCTGGCTGTTAGCGCGCCAGGACCACCTTCTCGTCCGGCGCCGTCGTTGCTGCCGATACGTCGCTGCCCCTCCTCTTGATCTGAGCAAGCCTAGAGGCGACGCAGCCGAGATTCCCCGAAGACACGCGAGGACACAGCGCGCTTTTCCGGACTTGATTCGGGGCGCCCGGAGCCTACTGAGCAGCCTTGCCGGATGCGTAGCCAAGGATGGCCTTGACCTCCAAATACTCATGGAAGCCGAAGTCGCTCCATTCGCGCCCGTTGCCGCTTTTCTTGTAGCCGCCGAAGGGCGCGTTGAAGTCAAAGGCGTCGTTGATCGCCACCCAGCCGGCGCGGATCTTTCGGGCTACGGCGCGCGCCTTGCCGAGGTCGGCTGACGCGACATAGCCCGCCAGGCCATAATCGGTGTCGTTGGCGATCTCGAGTGCGTGATCGACGTTGTCATAGCCCAGGATGCACAACACCGGCCCAAAGATTTCCTCGCGGGCGATGGTCATGTCGTTGGTCACGTGCGCGAAAACGGTTGGCTTGACGTAGTAACCGGCAGCCAAACCGTCCGGGCGGCCGGTACCGCCCGCGACCACAACAGCGCCCTCGTCGATACCCTTGCGAATCAGCCGCTGGACCTTTTCAAATTGCGCCCTGGTCGCCACCGGCCCGATAACGACGTCGCCGTGCGGGTCGCCCACGATCACTTTCTCGGCGGCTTCGCGGGCAACCGCGATGGCCTCCTCGATGCGGGCGTTCGGCACGAGCATCCGCGACGGCGCGCTGCAGCTCTGGCCGGAATTAGCCATCAAGGTAGCCACGCCGCTGCCGACGTTCTTGGCGAAGTCTGAGTCGTCAAGGACGATGTTCGGGCTCTTGCCGCCGAGTTCCTGGGTCACCCGCTTCACCGTAGGGGCCGCATTCCTGGCTATGACGATGCCGGCACGACTGGAACCGGTAAACGAGATCATGTCAATGTCGGGATGACTCGAAAGCGCCACGCCCACACCCGGACCATCGCCGTTGACCATGTTGTACACACCAGCCGGCACGCCCGCGGCAGCCAGTATCTCGGTGAAAATCTGACCCGAGTACGGCGCATTTTCGGAAGGCTTCAAAACCATCGTGCAGCCGGTCGCCAGCGCCGGAAACACCTTCACCGCAATTTGATTGAGCGGCCAATTCCAGGGCGTGATCAGACCACAGACGCCGATCGGTTCCTTCACCAGCAGCGTTTGCCCACGTTGTTCCTCGAAGCTGTAGTTCTTCAGCACATCAATGGCCGTCGACAGGTGCCCTAGGCCCAGGCCAACCTGAGGCCCGGAAGCCAGCGAGACCGGCGCACCTATCTCCTCGGTCACCGCCTCGGCCAGATCGCCTGCACGCGACTGATATTCCGCAACGATCGCCTGAAGCACTTCCAGGCGTTGGTCCACGCTGCTGTGTGACCAGCCGTCGATGGCCCTGCGCGCCGCCTTGACCGCTTTGTCGACATCGGCCGCCGATCCGAGTGAGATCTTGCCGGAAATCCTTTCGGTTGAGGGGTTCTCGACATCGATCGTGTTCGGCTCGACGGGATCGACCCATTGGCCGTCGATGTAGAACTTCAGGTATTCGCGCACGGCCCTACCCTTTCCCTATTGGGTTCCTTCGGCATACCAGGTGCGGAATCGGTCGTACTTTGGCATCTCCTCGGAATTCGCCTTGGGATCGATGCACACGTGCACTACACCGACTTTGCCACTGGCGTAGGCGCGAGCGATCGCCGGGACGATCTCCTCCTCCTTCTCGACGTACTCACCGTGGCAACCGAAGCCCTCGGCAACCTTGTCCATCCGGACGTCCTTACTCCAGTGCACACCGGGCTGCGGCGACGGCTGCTCGAACGTGCGTTTGTACACACCCACCTCGAGGCCCCACTGGTGGTCCACCCCCACCACACACACCAGTGGGAGATTTTGCCGCGCAGCGGTTTCCAGCTCGGCGATGTGGAAGAGGAACGCCGAATCGCTGGTCAGCAGCATCACCGGGCGCTTACCGCCTTCGGCCACCGATGCCCCAACCGCGTACGGCAGGCCGGTGCCGAGGTGGCCGAAGTTCTGGTTCCAGATGACGTCGCGCGGTTTGGACTGCGAGTAGGTCCACTGGAAGATCACGGTCGCGCCGCCGTCGCGGACCAAGATGCCGTCCTCGAGTTCGTTGAACGCCTTGGTGGCCTCGACGACGTAGCGCGCCGGGTGGATCGGCGAGCGTCCGCACGGCGCCGATTCCGCCATGGCCGCAAGCTCTTTCGCATCCTTTTCGATCAGGACCTGCAGCGCGGGTGCGGGTTTGCGCGGAGCATCCTTGAGCGCCTCGACCAGCTGCGGCACCACGCCGCGCAGATCGCCGACCAGCGCCACGTCGAACCGGCGGTTGACGCCGATGGCGGCCGGATCCTGCTCCACGTAAACCCATTTGCGGTTCGCATCGTTGCCGGCCCAATGCTGGGTCCGGCCGTAGTGCATCGGCTCACCGAGCTCGGTACCCAGCGCAACGCACAGGTCGGATTCCTCGACTGCCTCGTTGGCGGCCGGGGAGAACAAGTAGGGGAACGTCCGCTCCTGCAGTCCCGGGATGAACGAGGTCCCGCCGGAGGTCTGGATCACCGGGCAGGCCATGAGCTCGGCCAGCTCCTTGACCTCCTGTTGGGTACGGGAGGTGTGTACGCCGTGGCCCACCAGCAGGACTGGGCTCTTGGCCTCGCGGATCAGCTTCACGGCCTCGGCCAACTCGCGGGTACCGGCGCCCTGGTTGACCAGCCGGTAGCTTGACGGGCTCGGCGCCTCGGCGACATCGAGCTCCTCGAGGATCACGTGCGACGGGAACTCGACATAGGACGGACCCGGGGTGCCGGACATCGCCCTGCGGATTGCCTCGTGGATGATCTCGTCGGTCTGGTCGGCGTACTCGATCGAGCTGCTGTACTTCACCGACGCGGCGAAAAGCGGTTCCTGCCGGACGAATTGGATACGGCCGCGTCGCACGCGGCGCTCCGTGATGCGGGCCCGCTGACCGCCGAGGAAGATCACCGGCGAGTTCTCGACGAGGGCGCACTGAATCGCCCCGGCGATATTGGCCATGCCCGGGCCCAGCGTGCCGATGCACAGGCCGGGCTTGCCCGTCATCCGCGACGCCGCCTCGGCCATGAATCCCGCGCTGAGTTCGTGATGCGGCGCCACCACCGACCAGCCGCGCGCATCCGCCTCGGAGAACATATGCACGAAGTTCGGGTCCGGGATCCCGAACAACGTATTCACGCCCTCTGCCTCGAACAGGTCGAGAATGCGCTTGTAAACGGGCACAGCCATGGTTGAAAACTCCTTAGGGGTAGATACTTTTGAGCGAGTCGCTTTCGACCGCCAGGCCCAGCTCGTCGAGGATCTCTGCGGTGTGGGCGCCGAGCTCTGGCGCCGGCCCCGCGACGCGACCTGGCGTCGCAGAGAACCAGGTGGGTACGCCCGGGAAGCGCACCGGTCCGTGCGGGGTGTCCACGGTCTCGAACATGCCGACGGCATTGAGATGCTCATTGTCGAACAGCTCGCCGGGCGTGTTCAGCGGCGCGGCGGGTATCTCGAGCTCACGGAAAAGCGCCAGCCACTCCTGGGTGGATCGCAGTTTCATCGTCTCGGCCAATAGCCCGTAGATCGAGTCGATCTG
>PLSK01000215.1:4087-25178 GCA_003165155.1 Mycobacterium sp.
CCGGTGCGCTCGCGGTGAAACAGCGCCATGGTGGTCGCGTACACCGCCGTCAGCCCGGCAATCTTGTCGGCCATGACGGTGCCGACGTAGTCGGCCTCGCCCGTCAGTTGCTGTTGTACCGCCGGCAGACCGCATTCGGCCTGGATCGTGTCGTCGTAGGCGGGCCGATCGCGATCGGGTCCGCGGCGCCCGTATCCGTAGCAGTTCGTGTAGACGATCGCTGGATTGATCGCGGCGACGTCGTCGTAGCTGAAGCCGAGCTTGCCGATCGCTTTGGCGCGCATCGAGTGGATGAATACATCCGCGGTCTCGATAAGCGCGCGCAACGCCCGCGTTCCCGCTTCGGTTTGCAGATCCAGCACGATGCCGCGCTTGCCCCGGTTGATGTTGATGAACACGCCGTTCATTCCCGGCGCCGGACCGACCGAGACGTAACGGGTGTTATCGCCCTGGGGCGGTTCAACTTTGATCACGTCAGCGCCCATATCGGCCATGATCTGCGTGCAGTACGGTCCCATCACCATTGCGGTCAGGTCCACTACCCGCACGCCGGCCAACGGGCCCGTTCGCGTCGGGCTAACCATACAGCGCGCCCCGATCACTTGAGCGGTGCGCCAGTTCGAAGCTATACCGGATGTGCTGGTCATGACCATCGGGCACCACCGGAAAAATCAACGGTGCCTCTATATTTCGGATCGCGTCCAGATGCTCCTCGACGTCCTCGACGGTCCACGACAGCCGGCACACGCCCGGGCTTTCGGCGATGACCGCGCGCGCCACCCGGCCGGCCAGCGCGATGAACAGTTCGCCGCTCACCGAACAGGATTCGTGTGCGAGCCAGCCCACCACGGGCGCAACGAGTTCCGCGCCCATCGGCGGGTAGGCCGAGGTGTCGATGCCCTCGGCCATTCTCGTCACCGCGGCCGGGACGATGACGTTGCACGTCACGTCGTCGGCGGCGCCTTCGAGCGCGGCCACGTTGGATAATCCGATCACGCCTGCTTTCGCGACCGCGTAGTTGGCCACACCGTGGTTTCCGTACAGGCCGCCGATCGACGACGTGAGCACGATGCGTCCGTACCCGGCCTGGCACATGACCGGAAACGCCGGCCGCACCACGTTGAATGCACCGCGCAAGTGCACGTCGAGCACGGCGTCGAAGTCCTCGTAGGTCATTTCCTTCAACGAGCCGCGACGGACGTTGCCGGCGTNNCCGCCGGCCGCCGTGATCTCACTGACCACCTGCTCGGCCGGACCGGCGTCACCGCCTTCGCCGGCGAGGCTGCCGCCGGCATCGTTGACGACGACCTTCGCTCCACGCGAGGCGAGCAACAACGCGTACGCGCGGCCCAAGCCGCGGCCGGCTCCAGTCACCACGGCCACGCGATTGTCGAATCGCAGTTGCGGCGTTGTCATGCGCCCAAGACCAGACCCTCCAGGTCGCCCTTCTCGCGCCACTCGTGCAGCAGGTCGGCGAAGGCGTAGAAGCCGGGGCCATAGGGTTCGCCAAGGTGGGATCGGATTCCTTCTCCTTCCGTGGTCCCCCCTCCACCCCCCTCGTTGTTGTAATAGCCAGGCGTGCACTGCGCGTCGAACGCCGAGTTGTCGATCGCGGTTTCCCGGATCGTCGCGCACCACTCATCCTGTGCCTCTTGGCTGGGCTCCACGACGTTCACCCCCCGTGCCAGGGCTTCGGCAATGACGTAGGCGATGTGCTCGCCCTGCAACTCGTAATTAGCGGCGATGTTCGCCGAGATGCCGACCTGTGTGAAACCGGTGAAGAACTGGTTCGGGAATCCGCGGCTGGTCATGCCGTGCAACGTCTTGTAGCCGTCGTGCCAGTAGTCGTACAGCGACTGCCCATCNNCCCTTCGCGGTGGCCCGCTCGACACCCTTGCTCGACGAAACGTCGACGAGGGTGACGTTCGGCCGGTTGAAGCTCGCCAGGTAGTCGTCGTTCGAACAGGGCCGCTTGCACAGGAACCGGTAGTAGGGCTTGAGTGCTTCGGCCGTCGCATCGTCCTCGACCAGAGACTCGATGCGGCGCCGCAGCCGCTCCATGAGCTTGTAGTCTTCCTCTTCCCGGATCGCCATGAATTGCTCGGGGGTCAGCGACGCGGGGTCGTCCAGGGCGAGCACCCGGGCCGCGGTGTTGCGCCCGAGCTCGGTCCAGAAGTCGCACACCAGATCCGGCTGGCCCAGTGCCATGCCCTCGAATGTCCAGGAATGGAAATTGCGCTGACGCTCCTTTTGCCAGCCCGGCTGCAGCGACTTGGCCCATTCCGGATCGGTTGGGGTGTTGTTGCGCGCGTCGACGGTGGACGGGGTGCGCTGGAACACGTAGAGGTGTTTCGCGTACCGCGCGAGGAAGGGCACAATCTGGATCCCCGTGGCACCCGTGCCGACGACCCCGACGCGCTTATCCGCGAGTCCATCCAGACCACCGGAGGCATCGCCCCCGGTGTAGTCGTAGTCCCACCGCGACGAATGAAAGCTATGCCCGGCGAACGCTTTAATGTCGGGAATGCCCGGCAATTTCGGCCGATGGAAGGGCCCCGACGCCAACACCACAAACCGGGCGCGAATGTCGTCATCGCGATTGGTACTGATCAACCAGCGTTTGATCTGGTCGTCCCAACGCAGATCGCGGACCTGAGTGGAGAAGATCGCAGAATCGTAGAGGCCGAAGTGTTTGCCGATGTTCCGGCAGTGCTGGTAGATCTCGGCACCGTCGGCGAACTTCTTCGACGGTATGAAGTCGAGCTCTTCGAGCAGCGGTATGTAGCAGTAGGATTCGTTATCGCATTGGATTCCGGGGTAGCGATTCCAGTACCAGACGCCACCGAAATCGCCACCGAGCTCGATGATCCGGACGTCATCTACGCCCGCCTTCTTCAGATAGGCAGCCGAAAGCAGGCCCCCAAACCCACCACCGAGAACGGCGACGTCGATGTCCTCCGCGATCGGCTCGCGTGGCGTCACCGGTGTGTGAGGATCGACTTCGTAGTAGCCGGCGAAGTCATCCTCCAACTCGATGTACTGCTTGGAGCCTTCCTTGCGCAGCCGCTTCTCGCGCTCCTGCCGATACTTCTCACGCAACGCGTCGATATCGAAGTCGTCGGGCGTCTCCGTCGGCCCGCACGGATTTTGCTGTGTGGTCATGCCTGCGAGGGCTCCTCATCTGAAAGTTCGCGGGGCTCACCGATACCCATGTATTTCGAAAGTTGGTGGTGCAGGTTGACGGTGCTGCGTTCGCGGTAAGGGTTGGGCTTGGTGCCGGGGAAGCCAAGGGATTTCATCCCCTGCTGCACCGCGGCCATGTTGGAGAAGTCCTGCGGTAGCACCGACCGCCACCGGGGATCGCCGACCGGTGTGTACTCCCACTCCGCTTCGGGCTCTTGGCCCTTCGGGTACAGCTCGAACACCGACACCTCGAAAATGCACTTGTCTGGGTTGTAGCTGGGGTGCGGCCGCGCGCCATAGCACAGCGCACTGGTGAGGCCCTGCCCGATTTGGAAGTTCGGAAAGATCTGCCAGGCCGTGCCGGCCTGGCCGAGGATGTCGGCCGGAATCGTCGGCCAGATCACGCCGCGGGCCTCATCGTCGCGGCGCGCCGATGCCAGCCAGTGCTCGAGAACTTTGTCGGCCGGTGTGCCCTCGGGCAATTCGTCGACAAGTCGCTTGGCGGCGTTCACCAGTGTCTGGGTGGTCGTGGCGTTGGTCTCCTCCATCGTGTACACCTGCATCTGCGCGGTGGAGACACGTGGGTCGGCGCCGGTACCGAGGCGGATCTTGGACTTGGTGGCCTCCAGATCCTTTGGAGCGTCATAGCCGATATGGCTGTGCTTGCCCTGCGCCTTGGCCCACCCCTTGAATTCGCCAAACTGGTTGAACTCCGGGTGGGTCGTGAAGACGTGGTAGGTCTCGTTGAAGGCCTCCATCGCGACCTTCCAGTTGCAATCGACAGCCAGCCACTTGCGCCACTTGCAGCGCATGTTCTCCAGGCCGAACGGGTCCAGGATCTTGGCGGCGGGAAACAGGAAGTCGGCCAGCGGCTCGCTGTCGGCGTCCATATTGATCCACAACCAGCCGCCCCAGGTGTCGACCTTGACCGGCCGGAGGTGGGTGTTGTCGGGTGTCAGCGCGTCCTGCCAGTCCGGTTGTTCGCGGATGTGCGTGCATGCCCCGTCCAGGCCGTAGGTCCAGCCGTGGAAGCCGCACACGAACGACTTGCGCGCACGGCCGCGGGCGTTCTTCGCGCCCTCGGGTGTGTCGATCAACCGGCGACCCCGGTGCATGCAGACGTTGTGGTGGGCGTTAAACGCGTTCTCGCCGGTGCGCACCACGATGATCGAGTCGTCGAGGATGTCATAGGTCAGGTAGCTGCCCACCTCGGGCAGCTCTTCGACCCGGCCCACCTGCTGCCAGACTTTCCGCCATAGCTTGTCGCGCTCGTCGCGGGCATATTTCTCGCTGATATAAGCCTCGACACCGATCGTCATGGGTTTCGATAGTTCCTCGGCTCCAGTGTCGGACCCTTCGGAATCCACGTCATTCACGCCCTTGGCAAGATCAGTCATCACATCCTCCTAATGGCCGCGCGGAAGGCTTCGTCTTTGAGAAACAACGATGTGTTGTCGGCGCCGAGATGGCTCCACTTGAGGTCGAGCCCGCCGTCGACGAGCAGCGTCTGGCCGGTGATGTAGCTCGACAACTCCGACAGCAGAAAGAGGATGGCGCCGGCCTGTTCCTCGGGCCGCCCGCGCCGGCCCATCGCGATCGCCTGCCGGTCCCGGTCCGGGTCCTCATCGACATAGGTCCGCGAGGCCGCGGTCTCGGTGACGCCCGGCGCCACGGCATTCACCCGGATCCCGGCCAGCGCCAACTCGAGCGCCATCGTGCGGGTCATCGCCGTGATTGCGGCCTTGGCGGTCCCGTAGGCGATGTGAAACGGCGCAGTGTTCATGCCGCTGATCGAGGAGATCGACACGATCGACCCGGGCAGCTGCTGCGCGACCAGTTCGGCCGCCACGGCCCTGCTCATAAAAAACGCCGTCTCAAGGTTCGCGGTGAAGATCTCGCGCCAGTCGCTACGGGTCACCCGAGTCGACGGCATCCAGGTCGACGGTGCAGCACCGCCCGCGACGTTGACCAGACCGTACAGGCTGCCATCGGCACGCCGCGCTTGGTCGATCACCGCGGCGACGCCCTCGTCGGTCGACGCGTCGGCCGCGACAGGCACCACCGCCAGACCCTCTTTAGCGAGCGGCGCGATGTGCTCATCGAGGTTTTCCTTTGACCGGCTCACGGCAATCACCGTGGCCCCGGCCCGAGCGGTCATCGCGGTTATGGTCGTGCCGATGCCGCCGCCGCCGGCTCCGGACACCACCACGATGCGACCGTCGAGTCTGAGGAGGTCCTCCATGGCCTGCTTTCGGCATACCCTTCGCATGTTGTCCGGACAAGATATGGGATTCTGCCCGTCGGAGAATACTATTCCCATCGCTGTACATGGCTGTCAAGGTCGAGGACGGGGCTTTGGCGGCTATTGTCTGGACTAGCAGGACTTGATAACGTCCAGCCCAAACGGCCGACCGGAAGGATCGCGGCGGGACCATGGCCCTCTCATCGCAGCCATCACGGTATGCGCCCGTGAATTCCCCGAATTCAGAGCCCCATCCGGTCGATGTCGCCGAGTCCTGGCGGCTCGACCGGGTCACCGCTCCCAGTCGCTTGTTCGGCGCCAATGGTCTGCGCACCGGCCCGGACGGTCGCGTTTACATCGCCCAGGTAACCGGCAGCCAGATCAGCGCGCTGGATCACCGCACCGGGGAAGTCGAAGCCATCAGCCCCAAGGGCGCCGACATCGTGGCACCCGACGACGTCGCGTTCGACGCGAGCGGCAACTTGTACGCGACCGAGGTGATGGACGGCCGGGTCAGCATGCTTGACACTGCCGGCCGAACCCGAGTGCTGCGCGACGACATTCCATCGGCCAACGGCATCACCGTTCATCAGGGCCGGCTCTTCATCGGTGAGTGCCGTGAGGGTGGGCGTCTGCTGGAACTCGACCTAGGCGGCGGCCCGCCGCGAGTGCTGCTGGAGAATGTGCCGTCACCGAATGCGATGGAGGTCGGCCGGGACGGCCTGCTGTATTTCCCGGTGATGGGTGCGAACGAGATTTGGCGCATTGACCCCGACGGCAGCCCGGACAGCACCGCGCCGCAACGCGTTGCGGGCGATCTCGGTGTGCCCGACTCGGTCAAATTCGATTCCAAGGGCTACATCGTCTCGACCCAGGTGGCCAGCGGGCAGGTACTGCGCATCGATCCTCGCAACGGCGAACAACGTCTACTGGCGCAGCTGAATCCCGGGCTGGACAACTGCACCTTCGTCGGCGACCGGCTGCTCGTTTCCAACTTCACCGGCGCGATCACCGAGATATCGCCGGACGGAACAACGCGAGCGGTGTTGCCCGGCGGCCTTAACTGGCCGATGGATCTGACGGTGGGCCACGACGGGCAGCTCTACATCGCCGACGGCACCTATTTCTATGCCGCGTTGCCCGACGGGTCTTTGCAGACCGTGGGGATGCTGTTCAGTCCCGGCTATCCCGGATTCCTGCGCGGTGTTGCGTCGAGCGGACCCGGCGAGTTCGTCGTAACGACGTCGGGTGGCCAGGTCACCCGCTACCGACCGGGGCTGAGCGAAAGCGAGGTGCTGGCAGACGGTTTCAACCAGCTCTACGGTGTCGCCGTTAGGGCCGGCGGTGTCGTCTTCGCCGAATTGGGCACAGGACGGCTGCTGTCGTGGAGCTCGGGCGGCGTCGAGGTGCTGGCGACCGACCTGCGTGAGCCGGTCGGCGTCGCGATCGACGCAGACGGGGCGTGCCTGGTGGCACAGGCCGGCGCCGGAACTGTGGTCAAGGTCAACGGATCGAGGATCGAGACCGTCGTCGCCGACCTGCAACGCCCGCAAGGCATCCTGGTGCGCGACGGTGTGCTCTACATCGTGGACGCCGGCGCCAAGAAGTTGATCGCGTTTGACCTGGCCACCCACGTTCAGCAGACCATCGCGTCCGGGTTACCGGTCGGCCCTCCGCCGGGTGTGGCCCCCAAACCGCTGAGAGGAATGCCGCCGTTCTCGGGGCCGCAGGGCCCCTTCGCCGGAATCGCCGCCGCGGCCGACGGGACCCTCTACATATCGGCCGATGGTGACGGCAGCATCCTGGCATTGCGCCGGTTGCAGGACAACCGCTGATGCCCCAAGCCATCTCCAGCGACCATCGCTACCTGCAAATCGCCCGCACGCTGCGTAAAGAGATCGTTGACGGGGTTTATCCGGTGGGCTCGCAGCTGCCGACCGAACATCAGCTATGTGAGCGATTCGACGTCAGCCGCTATACCGTCCGCGAAGCACTCCGCCGGCTGCGCGAGGACAACCTCGTCGCATCGCGGCCCCGAGCGGGCACGCATGTTGTTCCCCGGCCGGCGTCGAGTTCCTATGCCCAGGACGTGATGTCGATCGACGACCTGCTCGCGTTCGCCGCCGGCGCCCAGCTGACGATCGATTCCAACGCGATGGTGACAATCGACGTCGCGCTCGCCGCCCGGACCGGACTGGACCTCGGCACCCAGTGGCTCGCCGTGAGCGGCTACCGGCAAGCCGACGGCGCGCCGGTGCCGATGTGCCGAACCGAGTACTACATCAACCGCACGTTCGCGGCGGTAGGCAGGCTGCTGCAACGCCACACCGGGCCGATCTTCCCGTTGATCGAGGATCTTTTCGGCGTGAACATTGCCGAGTTGCACCAAGAGATCGCCGCGGTTCAGCTGTCGCCCGAGCTGGCCGCCGGCCTCGGAGTTGCGACCGGTACGGCGGCACTACAAATGGAACGCACCTACAAGACCTCTGACGGCGCGGTCGCCCAAGTGACGATCAACACCCATCTGTCGTCGAACTTTCGGTACGCGATGACCATGCGCCGCGTGAACGATCAGGCCGGTTGAGGTGATTGCCCGGGCCCGACAGGACGCGGCACTTGCGGCCGACGCATACCGGCGCGGGCTGTGGGTACACACCACACTGGCCGATTCACTAAAGGCGGCGGCAGAGAGCTCGCCGCGGCGAACGGTACTGGTGGACGCCGACACTCGGATGGACTGTGCAACGCTGCACACCCAGGCCACCGGGCTGGCGGGCGCGCTGCTGGCGCGCATGCCGAGGGGCAGCGTGGTGTCGTTCATGCTGCCCAACTGGCACGAAGCCGCGATCATCTATCTGGCCGCGACGCTGGCGGGAATGGTCGCCAACCCGATCTTGCCGTCCATGCGGGATCGTGAGCTGCGGTTCATCCTCGAAGACGCGGACAGCCGGATGATCTTTGTGCCGGCCCATTTTGGCCGCCACGATTACGCCGCGATGATGGCGCGGGTGACCGCGCAGTTGGAATCACCGCCCGACGTGGTGGTGGTGCGCGGCGACGCCGGCTCGAACTTCATCCCTTTCGCGTCACCGCTTGCAGGACAGGCCACGACCGGAGAGCTGCCAGCGCTGGACCCCAACGCCGTGCGCATGATCCTCTACACCTCGGGGACGACTGGACGGCCAAAGGGTGCGCTGCACACCCATAATTCGATCCACGCGCTGATCTGCCAGATTCGCGATCACTGGCTCGTCGACCCGGGCGACGTATTCCTGGTCGCCTCCCCGATCGCTCACATCGGCGGCTCCATCTACGCGTTCGAATGCCCGCTGCTGCTGGGCACGACGGCGGTGCTGATGGACCATTGGAACGGCGACGACGCCGTCAAACTCATGCAGGCCGAACACTGCACGCACATGGCCGGGGCAACGCCGTTCCTGGAGCAGATCCTGGCCGCCGCGCAGCGCGCCGGGACGCGGCTGCCCGATCTGAAGGTGTTCATCTGCGGCGGTGCGTCCGTGTCGCCATCACTGATCCGCAGGGCAGCAGCGTATTTCGGGTCGGCCGTCATCACTCGTGTTTACGGCTCGACGGAGGTGCCGGTGACGACCATAGGGGCGCTCCAACACCGCGACCACGCCGCCGACACCGACGGCCACGTAGGCCTGGCTGACGTCAAGCTCGTCGGCGGTGAGGGGTCCGGCGAAATCTATGTCCGCGGGCCGCAGATGCTGGTCGGCTACCTGCATCCCGAGGATGAAGCCGAATCCTTCGACGCCGAGGGTTACTTTCGCACCGGGGATCTCGCCCGCTGGGTCGACGATGAGTATCTGCTCGTCACCGGGCGGGCTAAGGACATCATCATCCGCAACGGCGAGAACATCGCACCCAAAGAGGTCGAGGACATCCTGACCGGCCACCCCGGCATCGCCGAGATAGCCATCGTCGGCCTGCCCGACGCGCGAACCGGGGAACGGGCATGTGCCGTCGTGGTGCCCACGGCGACACCCGGCCCGGACGTCGAAAGCTTGCGGAGCTTCCTGCAAGAGTCGGGCGTAGCCAAGTTTAAAGTGCCTGAGCAAGTGGTTCTTTGGGATGTCCTCCCGAAAAACGACGCGGGCAAAATACTCAAGCACCAGATCAAGGCGGCGTTGATGAAAGCGGATCAGTGATGCAGGTAGCGATCGTAACCGGGGCAAGCGGCGGAATCGGCTTCGGTTGCGCGGCGAAACTCGCCGAGGCGGGCATGGCGGTGTTGGCGACGGGTCGAAACGTTGAGAAGCTCACCGAACTGGTCGAAGCCTTGAGGAAGACAGGTGTCGACTCCGATAGGGTGCTGACGCACGCCGCCGATCTGCGCGACGACGACGCGCCCCGACGCATTGTGGAGCTCGCCGTTGCCCAATGGGGGCAGGTCGACTTCCTGATCAACGTCGCCGGGATTGGCAGCCCCAAGCCCGTAGACGAGACCGACGACGAATTGCTGGATCACTTCCTGGATTTGATGCTGCGCGCGCCGTTCCGCCTTATTCGCGAGACACTGCCCCACATGCCGGCCGGCTCGGCGATCATCAATGTCACGTCCACGTTCGCTGTTGTTGGCGGCCTGCGCGGCGGCGCTTACTCGGCAGCCAAAGGCGGCCTCACCGCACTGACCACGCATATCGCCTGCCAATACGGGGCGCGGGGAATCCGCTGCAATGCGGTGGCTCCCGGGGTTATTCAGACCGCGATGACCGAACATCGCCTGCAGGATGAGCGGTTCCGGCGGATGCAGATCGAGATGACGCCCCATCAGCGGCTGGGCACGGTTGACGACGTCGCGAGCACGGTGGCGTTCTTGTGTTCCTCCGGCGGCGCTTTCATCAACGGCCAGACGATTGTCGTCGATGGCGGCTGGAGCTCCACCAAATACCTCTCCGACTGGGCGCTCACCTCGGAGTGGCGGGCGCCTTAACCCCAACCGCTCAAGCGGTTTCGAAGTGCCGCCGGATGCCCGCCAGCATCTCGATGTGCGCCTTGACCCCCTCGCGTATCGTGATCGCGGCCAATGGGCGGGGCACCGCGAATCGTATTCGTTCGGTGACGCGGGTTCCGCCGTCGGTCGGTTCAAAAGTGACCGTTCCGCGTAGCCGCACTCCGGGGGATTGATCCGCCTCTGTGCTCACAGTGAGTTGCGGGTCGTCGGCTCGAACGTGCAGCCGCGCCCGATAGGTGATCTGCATAGTGAACGGCCCCAACGGAATCCGGTCTATCACGCTATAGCTCTGACGGTATCCGTCCGGTGTTTCGGTGCGGGACTCCGCTTGCACGGACACGATCAGCGGGTGCACGAGTTTGATGTTGTCCAGGTCGACGTAGAAATCGCGGACCTGATCCGGTGGCGCGGGCACCTCTTCGGTCAGCGTTCGATCGGCGTGGGCCATCCACCAGCTCATACGAGAACCCTAACTCCCGGGCCCGCGAGCGTAACCCCACGGCGACTGGCTGCCCTCTTGGATTCTTCGCCGCAGCGTTACGCTCGCGACATGGGCAACGCGACTGCCAGCGCCGGCGTGGTTGAGCGATATCTGAAGTGCCTGGCCGATCACGATTGGGACGGACTGGCCACCACCATTGCCGACGAGGGCCTGGTCCGAGAGGGTCCGTTCTGCGACGGCGTCGAAGGCAAGGCGCACTACGTCGCCTACCTTCGCAAGATCCTGACTCAACTCAAAGGTCATCGGCTCGACGTGCAGCGTGTCTCACGCGTTGACGACCGGTTGTCGTACGTGGAGCTAACCGAGGCTTTCGAAATGGACTGGGCAATGGACGGCGCGATTGATGGCGTCACCACCGAATGGCCCGAATGCATTCTCTTCGAACAGCGCGACGACGGGCTGATCAGTCGAGTCAGCGTGTTCTTCAAACAGCGCCCGGCCAACAGCGGGTAGTCAAGATCTCGGTCATATCGTGCACCAGGTCGTCTGGTGCACCTCGACGGCGTCCACCACGACCAATTCACGACCCTGCGCGGCTAGCGCAGCCTGCACGTACTCCGAACCGAGTCGGCAGAACCGGCCCCGGTGCT
This sequence comes from Mycobacterium sp., assembly GCA_003165155.1. GTDB lineage: Bacteria > Actinomycetota > Actinomycetes > Mycobacteriales > Mycobacteriaceae > Mycobacterium. The sequence continues at coordinate 15,583 of PLSK01000215.1, forward strand.
CCACCACGATCCGCTTCACCGATTGCTCACTCATCAGAATCAGCCGACCCACTCGCCGGGCACGATGGGGTCGCCGCGATCACTGTCTTTCTTGACGCGGCCTTGTTCAGTGCGTTCGATTTACCGGCAACCCGGTAGGCTTCCTAACAGGCAAGCGGTTGCACTCCTGGTGAGCGGGGAATCCGGGATAACCATGGTCGCCGATGTCATCGCACGGCTCAGCCCGCGCCATATGTGGACAGTTCCGTAACGCCCCAGGAGTATTAGGCGCGGTAGAGGTAGTTGAAGGGTGACTGAATGAAGATTCCGGGTGTAGCCAGCGTGGTCGCTGGCGTCACCGGCGGAGCGGCCCAAATTGTGCGGGCCGGCGTGTCCTCTGCGGCGGGCGCTGTGGGTGCAGTGCAGCTGTTGGCCAACCCGGTCGTCGAGCTGGCGGGCCCCGCAGTGGAGTCGGTGGCCAACTCGACCGGCCGAGCACTCGGGATAAACACTTCCCCTAATGGGTCTGCTGAGGGCATCACGCCCCCCGTGCGTTGGCAGAGTGGCCAGCGGGTTCATCTGGACCTGGACCCGTTGCTGCCGTTCCCCCGCTGGCACGACTACGCGGCGGTGGTAGAAGAGCCGATCCGCAGAATCCCGGGAGTGGCACAGGCCCACATCGAGGGGTCGTTGGGCAGGCTGGTGGTCGAACTCGAAGACGACGCGGACTTCGGCGTCGTCTTGGACGAGGTGCGCGACACGGTGATTGCCGTCGCTGCCGACCTCCGGGAGTCCGAGACGACGTCGGCACCCCGGTCTGCACCATTCGCCGACCCAGGTAACCCGTTGGGGATCCTGGTGCCGATGACCGCTGCGGCTATGGACGTGGTGGCGATCGGCGCCGCAGTCACCGGCTGGGTCACCCGGTTGCCGATGGCGCCGAAAAGCGCGCGAGCCGCTGTCGCGCTGCTCAAACACCAACCGCGGGTGGTGTCGGTGCTGGAATCGCGGCTGGGTCGAGTCGGCACAGACCTAGCGCTCAGCGCGACGACCGCGATGGCCTACGGGCTGACCCAATCGGCGGGCACACCTTTGCTGGACCTTGCTCAGCGTGGCCTCGAGGTCACCGAGGCGGCGGCTCATCGGCAGCGGTGGCGATCCCGAGAGCCCGAGCTCGCCTCGCCCAACCGCCCCCAGGCTCCGGTGGTCCCGGTCATCTCGTCCACCAACGGTTCGCAGGCACCGCGGCACGACTCGCTGGTCGCGGCGGCGGGCGAGGCTTCACACGTCGTGGTCGATGGGGCAATTGACGGCGCAATCGATACCGCCAAGGGGGCATGGGCAGGTCCGGTCGAGGAATACGTTGGTCAGGCCGCCAACGGGGTGTTGATCGCCGCGGCCGGTGCGCTGCTGGCCGGAGGCGGAGCTAACGAGGCGGCGGAGGCGGTCCTCGCCGGTGTGCCGAAGGCAGCGCATTTGGGCCGGCAGGCGTTCGCCGCGGTGTTAGGACGTGGCCTGGCAAATGCCGGGCAACTCGTCCTCGACCCTGGCGCCCTGCGCCGCCTGGACCGGGTGAAGGTGGTCGTCATCGACGGCGCTGCGCTGCGCGGAGATCACCGCGCCGTCTTGCATTCACGCGGCGACGCACCCGGCTGGGACGACGACCGGGTATATGAGGTTGCCGACGCGCTGCTGCACGGTGAAGAGGCACCCGAGCCCGACTCGGATGAGTTGCCTGCTACCGGCGCGCGGCTGAAATGGGTCCGGTCGCAGGGGCCGTCGGCGGCGCCCGCTCAGGGCCTCGAATACGCCGACCTAATGGTCGACGGCGAATGCGTGGGCAATGTCGAGGTCGGGTGGGAGGTCGACCCCTACGCGATCCCGCTGTTCCAGACAGCGAACCGGACCGGAGCGCGGGTGGTTTTGCGCCATGTCGCCGGCACCGAGGACATGACTGCCAGCGTTGGCACTACGCATCCTCCCGGCACACCGCTGCTGAAAGTGGTCCGCGAGCTGCGGGCGGATCGCGGACCGGTGTTGCTGATCACCGCGCTGCACCGGGACTTTGCGTCAACCGATACGCTGGCTGCCCTTGCGATCGCTGATGTCGGTGTAGCCCTTGATGATCCACGCGCCGCGACACCATGGACCGCAGACATCATTACCGGCACCGACCTGGCCGATGCCGTGCGGATCCTGTCGGCGATTCCGGTGGCCCGGTCGGCCAGCGAATCGGCCGTGCACCTTGCCCAGGGCGGCACCACGCTGGCCGGGTTGCTGCTGGTCACCGGCGAGGAGGGCACTACGAGCAATCCGGCCAGCTTCCGACGCTGGCTCAACCCGGTCAACGCCGCCGCCGCCACGGCTTTGGTGTCGGGAACCTTCTCGGCCAGCCGGGTGCTGCGATTGCCGGACCCCACGCCGCAGCCGCTGACCGCCTGGCATGCGCTGGATCCGGAGATCGTTTACTCGCGGTTGGCCGGCGGTGCACGACCGTTGGCTGTCGAGTCAGGTAGGTCGTCGTGGCGGAGCCGTCTGGACGACCTGGCCTACACACCGGCGTTGGAGCCGCTGCGCGCGCCGGCACGAAACGCCGGACGGCTCGCGATAGCGACGCGCGCCGAACTCGCCGATCCTTTGACGCCGATCCTGGCAGTCGGAGCGGCCGCGTCCGCGATCGTCGGCAGCAATATCGACGCGCTTCTGGTCGCGGGCGTGATGACCGCCAACGCGATAATCGGTGGGGCGCAACGGTTACGGGCTGAAGCAGCGGCTGCCGAGCTGTTCGCCGAGCAGGACCAGCTGGTGCGCCGTGTTGTCGTCCCCGTCGTGGCGAGGACGCGACGCCGGCTGGACGCCGCCCAACACGCCACCCGCACCGCAACGGTGTCAGCGAAGTCGCTGCGGCCTGGCGACGTCATCGATCTGGCCGCGCCCGAAGTGGTCCCAGCCGATGCTCGACTGTTGGTGGCCGAGGACCTCGAGGTCGATGAGTCCTTGCTCACCGGTGAGTCGATGCCGGTGGACAAGCAGGTGGAGCCCGTCGCCGTCAACGAAGCCGATCGAGCCAGCATGCTGTTCGAGGGCAGCACAATCGTCGCCGGCCACGCCCGTGCGATCGTGGTGGCCACCGGGGTCGGCACCGCCGCGCAGCGCGCGATCTCGGCAGTCGCCAACGTTGACACAGCGGCCGGTGTGCAGGCCCGCCTGCATGAGCTGACCAGCAAGGTCCTTCCACTGACCCTGGCCGGTGGTGCGGCCGTGTCCGGTTTGGCGATGCTGCGCCACGCCACGCTGCGCCAAGCCGTTGCCGACGGCGTCGCAATCGCGGTAGCCGCAGTTCCAGAAGGCCTGCCGTTGGTGGCCACGATGTCTCAACTTTCCGCCGCCCGGCGTCTGACCGAACGCGGAGCATTAGTCCGCGCGCCCCGCACCATCGAGGCACTGGGCCGGGTCGACACCGTGTGTTTCGACAAGACGGGAACTCTCACCGAGAACCGGTTGCGTGTCGTTTGTGCTGTAACAGGTGCGGCCATCCCAGAGGCAGCCTTCCCGGCTAAGGACGATCCGGAGTCCGCCGCCGTGCTTCAGGCAGCCGCGTGGGCATCTACGCAGCCCCAGGACGGCCAAGGACATGCGCACGCCACCGACGAAGCCATCCTGACGGCGGCGAGTTCGCTCGGCAGCCAGAGCGATTCGGAATGGACGATGCTCGCGGAGGTGCCGTTCGAGTCCAGTCGTGGGTTCGCCGCCGCGATAGGCACACTGGGACCAAACCCATCAGCACCGATCCTGATGCTTAAAGGTGCCCCGGAGGTGGTGCTGCCGCGTTGCCGGTTCGCCAACCCCGACGCCGAACTTGAACACGCAGAGTCCTTGGTACACAGCCTTGCCGAGCAAGGTTTGCGAGTGCTCGCAGTGGCGAGGCGCAGCTGGGTTCACGATACCGACGATGATGACGACACTGACGCAGACGCCGTAGACGCCGCAGCGCAAGATTTGGAATTGCTGGGCTATGTCGGTTTGGCGGACACCGCGAGGGCGTCGTCGCGCCCATTGATCGAAGCATTGGTGGAAGCCAAGCGCAACGTCGTTCTGATCACCGGCGACCACCCAGTCACCGCGCGGGCCATCGCCCGCCAGCTGGGCCTGCCGATGGATGCGCGCGTCGTAACCGGCGCCGAACTCGCCGGCCTAGACGAGGACGCGAGCGCCAAACTCGTTGCCGACGTTCAGGTCTTCGCTCGCGTCAGCCCGGAACAAAAGGTGCAGATCGTGGCGGCGCTACAGCGCTGCGGGCGAGTGACGGCGATGGTCGGCGACGGCGCCAACGACGCCGCCGCGATCCGGATGGCCGATGTCGGCATCGGAGTAAGCGGTCGCGGTTCGTCGGCCGCCCGGGGGGCCGCCGACATCGTGCTGACCGACGACGATCTAGGCGTGCTGCTGGACGCGTTGGTCGAGGGTCGCAGCATGTGGGCGGGCGTTCGGGATGCAGTCACGATCCTGGTCGGCGGCAATGTGGGCGAAGTGCTGTTTACGATCATCGGGACTGCGTTCGGTTCGGGCCGGGCGCCGGTAGGAACCCGTCAGCTCCTGTTGGTGAACCTGCTCACCGATATGTTCCCCGCACTTGCGGTCGCGGTCACTTCGCAATATGTCGAACCCGACGAGTCCGAGTACGCAACCGATGAAGAAGCCGAAGAGGCACGCCGCGAGGATCGACGCAGGGTATTGACCGGGCCGACGCCCTCGCTCGACGCCCCGCTGATGCGTCAGATCGTCAGCCGCGGCGCGGTCACGGCCGCCGGGGCGACGGCAGCCTGGGCCATCGGGCGCTGGACTCCGGGCACCGAACGCCGAACGTCGACAATGGGTTTGACCGCGTTGGTGTCGACACAGCTGGCGCAGACCCTGCTGACTCGCCGGCACAGCCCGCTCGTCGTGGCGACCGCGCTCGGCAGCGCGGGCGTGCTGGTTGGCATCGTTCAGACCCCGGTCATCAGCCAGTTCTTCGGATGCACACCGCTGGGACCGGTAGCCTGGACGGGCGTGCTGGGGTCCACCGCGGGGGCCACCGCAATCTCCGCGCTGGCGCCCAACTGGCTGGCCAAGACAGTAGGCGCCGTGACGCCCGAGGGCGGGATTGAGCTTCCGCTGAACACATTGAACGCGATCACGAGCAAACGCAGCAATCCGCCACCTTCCTAGGTGGCCGCGTAAGGGCCGTATTTATTTCTGGGCCGAACTATTTCGTGCTATCGACCGGTACGAGGTCTTCTGTGAGGGCCTCGTCAGCCAGGTCTTCGAGCTCTTTGCCCTTCGTCTCCGGTCCTAGCAGGTAGCCGACCACCGTCAACGCCCAGAGGCCGGCGAGCGCCAGGTATGGCGTCTGCAGCCCGTAATGCGTGATCCCCCAGCCGATGGCGGTCGGAGCCGCGATGGACACGACGCGGCCGCCGCCAACTGCGATTCCGAAACCGGTACCGCGCAACACGGTTGGGAAAAGCTCGGAGATGTACGTGTCGCCGACGCCCCAGAGCCAGCCGAGGGTGGCAATAGAGATCGCGCCAAAGACCAGGTATCTATCCAGCGAGTGGGAGGTGGCGGCGAGAACGGTTGACACGAACTCAATGACTGCGGCGAGGATCGCCGAGGGGCGTCGGCCCACCCAGTCCGCGAGAGCGGTCCCCAGGTAGACGAAGACGAATTGCAGCAGGAAGAACACGAGTGCGTAGCGGATCGCTTCGATTGGGGATGCGTGAAACCTCTTCACGATGTAGGTCGTCAAAAAGAGCGTCATGCCCCAGTAGCCGACGGCGTTGGCGGTGTAAATGAGCCAGCCGGCGATGAGTCGTCGCCGCACGCCGGGAAGTCGCCAAAGCCGCGGCTTCACGGCCCCGCTCACGACTCTGGCCTGCACGTCGGTGTAGCGGTGCGACTCTTTGATACCTCGCCGGACAAGGAACAAGACGATCGCCGGGATAATCGCCACGATGAACGCCGATTGCCACCCGAAGTGCGGCACCAAGGCCAACGCGACGGCCGCGGCGAGAACGTAACCCAGTGAGAAGAGGGAGAAGATCACGCCGCCGACGCCGATGGCGCGGGTCTTCGCAGGCCAAACTTCGGCAGTGTATGGCGCGCCGACCGCGAGTTCTCCGGCGCCGCCCACACCGGTCAGGAAACGCAGTCCCGTGAAGGCGGCGATATTCGTTGTGAGACCGGCCAGCGCAGTAGTCACGCCGTAAAGCAGGATCGACGCCCCGAGTGTCGCTTTACGCCCCCACCTGTCTGCGGCGAATCCAAACCCGATGGTGCCGATGGTGTAACCGAGCAGAAAAATCGAACCTATGTACCCGGCTTCAGCGTCGGTGATGTGCAACGTCCTCTTGATGTCCGGCAACACCAGGCCGTAGATGTTCACCGCGTAGGAATCGAAGCCATAGCCGAGTCCGGCGGTCACTGCAACGAACAGGGCTTGTTTGAAAGTCGCAGGTACGGCCCGGGGCACCTGGGTCGGGATGCTTCCGACGTTCAATGTCATTCGGGAACGATATGCGACTAGGCGATCCCTACAGAAGGATCACAATCCGCCTGATCACAACACCTATTCTTCCGGCTTCTTCCGACGCAAGCCGCAGATCATCGCTGCGCCTTGGTAGCTAAAGTCCCTGCTCATCGCGAATTATCGCTGGTCAGCTCCTTGCGCAGCACCTTCCCCGCGGAATTGCGGGGAATGCTGCTGACGATGTGGATGTCTCTGGGCTGCTCAAAGCGAGAGACCTTGCCTTTCAGGTGCTCTCGCATCGCCGCTACGTCGACGTCCCTGCCAGGCGGTGCGACGATAAACGCGGCCAGTCGTCGCCCGAACTGCTCGTCGGGGACCCCGACGACGGCGTTCTCAGCGACGTCTGGATGTTCACCGAGCGCGTTTTCCAGCGCGCGCGGATAGACGTTCTCACCGCCTGAGACGATCATATCGTCTTCGCGGCCAACGATATACAGCCGGCCCGCGTTATCGAGATACCCCATATCGCCAGTGCTGCTCATCCGATCTATGACAACTTTGGCGTCCCCACCTGTGGAGCCGTCGGTGGTCAGCTCACCACCGATGAAGATGCGTCCGGTCACGCGTGGACCGACGGGCCGCCCGGCTCTGCTGAAAATCCGCACGGGGCATCCCGCGACCGGCCTGCCGACCGTTTCGGGCGCGCGCCGTAACTCGGCGGGCGTTGCCAGCGCGCCGATCCCGATTTCCGTTGCGCCGTATGCGTTGTAGAGGATGTCGCCATAGGCGTCCATGAACCGTCGGACCAGGCTGGGGTCGAGCCGGTCACCGCTGGATATCACCACCCGCAACGATGGCACCGAGTTTCGCGCCCGTACCTGGTGAGGCAATTCCATCATGCGTGCCAGCATTATCGGGACTACCGTCAGCGCGTCCGCGCGCTGCTGCGATGCCCGCGCGAGGGTGTTTTCCGCGTCAAAACGCCGATGGGTGATGATCGTGCCGCCCAAGCTGATGGCAAGAATCGACGTGCCAAGGCCAAAGCCATGAAACATGGGTGCGGCTACCATAATTCGTGATCCAACACGCAGCCCGGTTCGCTCGAGCAGCGTGACGCCGACGCCCAATCCCAAGCTCAGTCGTGGTGAGCGCGGCACGCTCTTGGGCACGCCGGTCGTGCCCGAAGTCATCAGAACGATTCGGCCCGAACCCGCGACTTTCGGGCGCGAATCACCCGGTTGGGGCTCGATGTCTGCGGGATCGATCACCGTGACAGACACATCCACATCCCGGATCTGTGCGGAGAATTCCGAGTCGGCGAACATCGTCCCGATCCGATGGGTGGCGAACGCGCTCGCTAGGGCGTTGCTGCGAAAGTCCGTGTTCACGGGAACTATGTCGGCACCGACCAGCCCGGTCGCGAACACCGCCGCGACGAAGTTACGTCCATTGCGGCACATGATTCCCACCGCGTGTCCAGGTCCAACGCCGTGGCCGGACAGCTCGCGAGCCAGCGATTCGGTCTCGGCCTGCAGCTCGAGGTAGCTCAACGCACCGTCGTCGTCAATGATCGCGGTCCGGTCCGGCCACCGGGCGGCCGCAATGGCGAGCAGCGCATAGAGATTCGTGCCACTTCGGTGCAACTCGCGCGCGAGCCGCAGCGCCGTCAGGGGGCCGGGCGGACCCAACAACCCGGAAGACAACAGCGCCCGAGCCGCCGCGGCGGCCAGCCCGCCCGTCAACAGCACGTTCATGCCAGAAACGGCGTTGCGTAGCTTGTCGGGGTCCGATATGCGCGCGGGGTTAGCCAACCCATCGGTAGCCGTTTTGACGACCCGAGCTATCACGTTCACATCCACCGTATTCACCGAAATAGCAGGTCAAGTCCTGACGCCACGCTGTTTGTCAACGCCCCATGACTTAACCTACCGCGACCAGGTCGCGCAGCTGCTGTGAATCCGCGACCACGTGACGCGGAACACTTTCGAGCACTTTTCGAAGCCTCAGGCGCGGAGCTGCCGCCGGTAGGTGAGTTTGTCGAATTCCCGGCCGTACTCGTCGACCGCCACGACATCCATCTCGCTGACGAAGAACCCCGGCCGCACGTCGACGCGAACGAACGCATAGTTGCGGAATCGCACCCGCGACCAGCCGACCGCCTCGGGTTGTTTGCGGCCGTCGGCGGTCCACACGTAGCTGTTGGGCACGAAGGTGTCCGGGAGTGCGTTCCCGCGGTAGCTTTCCTGTTCGCCGGGCTGAAACTCGTATCGCGGCCGCCCCGCGGATCCGACGGTGTAGTAGACGGTGCCGTCGGTTTCGGGGTAGACGACGGCGTTGTCGGCGGCGACCATTGTGGGCTTGCCCGCGCGGATCGGGTCGGAGCGTTCGAAGACGTGGTTGTGGCCTTGCAGCACCAGGTCGACCTGGTGACGATCGAACAGGTCGGACCAGGCCGCGCGCACGCCGCCGTCGCTGGCGTGTTGCTTGGTGGTGGAGTAGGCGCAGTGGTGGAAGAAGCACACGACGAAGTCGATGTCAGGGTTGGCGCGGTAGCCGGCCAATGTCTTTTCCACCCAGCTATTTTGGGCTCCTCCCGAGTAGCCCGTGTTCGCGGTGATCTCATAGCTGACGTCGTTGGCGTCCAGAGACAGCACGGCGACGTTGCCGTAGACGAATGAGTACACCGACGGGCACGGCGCGGGCCCGTTGCCGGCGAAATCCAGCCGCGCCAGATGCCCACCGTAGCCGTGGGTGGGGTAAGCGGCCTCCATGTCGTGGTTGCCGGTGGCAAACATCCACGGGGTAGTCGAGGCGCTGGTTTCGATGGAGCCGAGATAGACGTCCCACACGAACGGGTTGAAGCTGTCGAGACCGGTGGGGGGCTGGGCCAATGACGGGTCAAACGTCGCCGGCTTGCCCAGACCGGACGTGTCAGCATAAGCGATGTCACCGGCGAGCACGTGAAAGTCGGGGCGGGACAAGATGATCTGGTTGAGCACGTTGGCGGCGTGTGGCACCGCGGCCTCGTTGTCGGGTTTGTAGTAACTGTCGTCGTAAACGCCGGGCGCTAGTCCGGGCGGTAGCACCGGAGTGTCGTCGGTGCCCT
>PLSK01000238.1:0-3835 GCA_003165155.1 Mycobacterium sp.
CCATGAACCCATTCCCGCCGCGGGCTGCCACCGCGCGCTGGCGGGCCCCAAGCAGCGGGTCGTCCGGGCGTGGGAATGGAATGCGGTCGATCAGCACCAACGACAGCGACGGCCCCGGCACATCGACTCCCTGCCACAGCGACAGCGTGCCGAACAGCGATGTCTCCGGATCCTCGGCGAACCGTTCGACCAGCGTGGAAGTGCTGTCGTCGCCCTGGCACAACACCGGCGTGGACAGCCGTTCGCGCATCGCTTCGGCGGCGACTCGGGCGGCGCGCATCGACGAGAACAGCCCCAACGTGCGACCACCGGCGGCGGTGATGAGCTCGGCGATTTCGCTCAGCTGGTCTGCCGAGCCGGTGCCATCGCGGCCCGGCGGCGGCAGATGGGCTGCGACGTAAAGGATTCCCGCCTTGGCATGCTGGAACGGCGACCCGACGTCGAGGCCACGCCACGGATGGCTGGAACCGTCGTTTGCGTCCGATCCGGACTTCGCTTCTTTGAGGTCCCAAGCTCCTTTGAGGCCCCAAGCCGCGGCCATCGCGTCGAAAGACCCGCCGACTGTCAGGGTCGCGGACGTCAAAACCGTCGTCGACCGGGCGAACACCCGGTCGCGCAGCAGGGCGGCCACCGACAATGGGGCCACCCGCAGCACCGCGCGTGTCGAACCTCGGCTCTCTTCGTGATCCAGCCAAACCACGTCGGCGCGATCCGGAATCGCGGGCCCGTACGACGTCAGAATTCGCGACGCGGTATCGGATATCTCGGTCAGTGCCGCGGCCGCTTCGGCGCGCGCTGATGCCGCCTTCGCGTCGCTGCTGGACTCGATCGCCGAACGTGCGGCGCTGGCCGCGTCGCGCAGCGCGGTCAGGTATGTCGCCATCTCGTCGTCGAGATGATCGACGCGGCCCACTTTTATGATTTCGGCGTCGTGGATCGCCGCGGTAAACGTGGCCGAGGCTGCCTCCAGTCGCTGGGTCAGTTCGCGATCCAGCAGCCGGGTGATCCGCCGTGCGGCAACCCCGAGTGCCACCGACGTCAGCTCCCCGGTGGCAACCGATGTCACCCGATCTGCCAACTCGTGCGCTTCGTCGACGACCAGCAGCGAGTGTTCTGGCAAGACGGCGGAATCGGCAACGGCGTCGATGGCCAGCAACGCGTGGTTGGTGACGACGATATCGGCGGCACCGGCCCGGCCACGGGCCCGTTCGGAGAAGCACTCGGAGCCGAACTGGCAACGGGCCACGCCGAGGCATTCCCGAGCGGAGACGCTGACCTGGGACCACGACCGGTCCGGCACGCCGGGCTTGAGGTCGTCGCGGTCACCGGAATCGGTCGTTGAGGCCCAGGCGGTGAGCCGTTGCACGTCGCGACCCAGCGCGCTGGCCGCCATCGGGTTGAAGAGTTCTTCTTGCGGCGGTTCGTCGTCGGTTTCTGTCTCGGCGCCGTTGTGGATCTTGTTCAGGCAGAGGTAGTTCCGCCGCCCTTTCAGCAACGCGAAGTCCGGGCGGCGGGGCAGCGCATCGGTCAGCGAATCGGCCAGCCGGGGCAGATCGCGATCGACGAGTTGACGCTGCAGGGCGATCGTCGCCGTCGACACCACCACCGGTGCGTCGTCGCTAACGGCGCTGACGATCGCGGGGATCAGATACGCCAACGACTTGCCGGTCCCGGTCCCGGCCTGCACGACGAGGTGTTCACCGGTTTCGAAGGCATGCGCGACCGCGCCGGCCATCTCCTGTTGGCCGGCGCGTTCGCTGCCACCGAGCCCGGCCACCGCGATGGCCAGCAGCTCGGGGACGGACTTGGACGCGTCAGACGTGATCGCTCCTTATGGTTGTTAGCTATTTGTTCAGACGGAAATTTGTACCGTCGGGATCGCCGGATCGCCGTGTGCCAATTTCAGTCCCTCCCACGGCAGGCTGTGCAGCCCCGACGCGACCAGCGCCCGCGCTGCGGCCAGGGCGCCCTCACCCGTGTCCGCCACGATCTTCCCGGCACGGACCAGCGCGGTGCTCAGCGCCCGGGACGATTCGTTGGAATCAGGCCCGGTGGCCGGCGCTCGGCCCGCCGGATGCACCACCTCCTGGGTGATCGTGCCGGTTGGGCGGCAGCGCCGCAGCGCTTCCTTGTGGCCGCCGCGGGATTCCTTGTGGCTGCTGCGCTTCTGCACCGGCATGCCGTCCACTTCGACCAGCTTGTAGACCATGTTCGCGGTCGGCGCGCCCGAGCCGGTGACCAACGACGTGCCGACGCCGTAGCTGTCCGCCGGGTCGGACCGCAGCCCCGCGATCGAGAACTCGTCAAGATCGCCGGAGACCACGATGCGGGTCCCGGTGGCTCCAAGCTGATCCAGCTGCTTGCGTACCTGGCGGGCCAGCACGCCGAGCTCGCCGGAGTCGATGCGGACCGCGCCGAGCGTGGCACCCGCGGCGGCTACGGCATTGGCCACGCCGGTCGCCACGTCGTAGGTGTCTACCAGCAGCGTGGTACCGGCGCCCAGGGCGTCGACCTGGGCGCGGAACGCGGCCAGCTCAGTCACGGTGCTGGGTTCGTCGCCGTGCGCGTGCAGCATGGTGAACGAATGCGCGGCGGTGCCTTCCGCGGGTATTCCGTAGCGCCGGTGCGCCTCGAGGTTGGACGAGGCGGCAAAACCGGCGATATAGGCGGCGCGGGCCGCCGCGACCGCGGCGCGCTCGTGAGTTCGTCGCGATCCCATCTCGATCAGCCGACGATCCCCGGCGGCACTGACCATGCGTGCCGCGGCGGAAGCGATCGCGGTGTCGTGGTTGAAAATCGACAGCACCAGCGTCTCGAGAACCACGCATTCGGCGAAACGGCCGCGCACCGACAGCACCGGGGACCCGGGAAAGTACAGCTCGCCTTCGGCATAGCCGTCGATGTCGCCGCCGAACCGGAAATCGCGCAGATAGCCCAGCGTGTCCGGGTCGAGGAATTCCGCCAGCGACCGGCATGCGTCGTCGTCGAACCTGAACTGCGGCAAGGCTTCCAGCAGCCGGCCGGTGCCGGCGACGACGCCGTAACGGCGACCCTCGGGAAGTCGGCGGGCAAAGAGTTCGAACGTGGTGCGGCGATGGGCGGTGCCATCGCGCAGCGCCGCCGCCAGCATGGTCAACTCGTATTTGTCGGTCAGCAGCCCAGCTAATACCGGGTCGTTCATCCCGCAACGGTAACGGCTGGTGTCGCCGCACCTGTGTCTCGGTATCCTAGGGCTCATGCCTGTTCCGTCAGCGCCCACCAAGCCGGGCACTACCGGGCAACGCGAGGCGACTCCGGTAGAGGCCACGGCCAGTCCGTGGGTGACCATCGTGTGGGACGATCCTGTCAATCTCATGACCTACGTGACGTATGTATTGCAGAAGTTGTTTGGCTACAGCGAGCCGCACGCCACCAAGCTGATGCTGCAAGTGCACAACGAAGGCAAGGCGGTCGTGTCGGCGGGTAGCCGGGAGTCCATGGAAGTCGACGTGTCCAAGCTGCATGCCGCCGGGTTGTGGGCAACGATGCAGCAGGACAGCTGAGATTCAAGGACACCCGGGATTCCTGTGCGCAAGTGGAAGCGCGTCGAGACCGCCAACGGTCCCCGTTTTCGGTCCTCCCTGGCCGCGCATGAGTCGGCCCTACTCACAAACCTCGTCAGCGCGATGATCGGCTTGCTCGACGAACGCGAATCTTCCTCGCCGTCAGATGAACTCGAGGAGATCACCGGCATAAAGACAGGCAACGCGCAGCCCCCAATGGACCCGACGCTTCGTCGGCTGCTACCGGATTTCCACAGACAAGACGACCGACAAGACGGGGACGATTCGGCGGC
>PLSK01000238.1:3879-17914 GCA_003165155.1 Mycobacterium sp.
CCGGAGCGCTTGCCGGCTGACCATCCACTGGCCGCGCACTTCGACGTCTACCAGTGGCTGACGGTCCTGCAGGAATACCTGGTGCTGGTGCTGATGGGGACCCGATGACCTCGATGGCGGCCGGATGAACTCCATCACCGACGTCGCGGGCATCCGCGTCGGCCACTACCAGCGACTTGACCCCGACGCGTCCCTGGGCGCCGGGTGGGCCTCCGGGGTCACCGTCGTGCTGACACCGCCCGGCACCGTCGGCGCGGTCGACTGCCGGGGTGGCGCGCCGGGCACTCGAGAGACCGATCTGCTGGACCCGTCCAACAGCGTGCGCTACGTCGATGCGGTGTTGCTTGCCGGCGGTAGCGCCTACGGGCTGGCAGCGGCCGACGGCATCATGCGCTGGCTGGAGGAACACCAACGCGGCGTGGTGATGAAGGGCGGCCTGGTGCCCATCGTGCCGGGTGCGGTGATTTTCGACTTGCCGGTCGGCGGCTGGGACTGTCGTCCAACGGCCGAATTCGGTTATGCCGCAGCCGCCGCCGCGGGGGGTGACGGTGCGGTGCTGCCGATCGGGACGGTCGGCGCCGGAGTGGGGGCGCGGGCCGGCGTCCTCAAGGGCGGTATCGGCACGGCTTCGACAACCCTGACGACGCTGTCGTCCGGCGTGACCGTGGGAGCGGTCGTCGCGGTGAACTCCGCGGGCAACGTCGTCGACCGAACCACCGGCTTGCCGTGGATGGCGGATTTGATCGAGGAGTTCGCGCTCACCCGGCCGCCGGCCGAGCAGATCGACGCCCTTGCGCAGCTGCCGTCCCCGCTGGACGAGCTGAACACCACGATTGCGGTGGTAGCGACTGACGCCGCGCTGAGCCCGGCGGGATGCCGGCGAGTGGCGATCGCCGCCCACGACGGGCTGGCCCGCGCCATCCGGCCTGCACACACTCCGCTGGACGGCGACACGGTGTTCGCACTGGCCACCGGGGCAATCGAGGTGGCGCCGCCGGCCGATACCCCCGCCGCACTGTCCCCGGAGACAGCGTTGGCCTCTGCTGTGGGCGCGGCCGCGGCCGACTGCCTGGCGCGCGCGGTGCTCCTCGGTGTGCTGGCCGCTGAGTCGATAGCCGGAATACCCACCTATCGTGGATTGCTGCCGGGAGCATTCGCGTCCCGCGATCGCTGACACCGGTACGCTGGAGCCTGCCATGACCCAGCCGGCCAGAAGCTCGCGCACACCCGCTACGCAGGCGAAAAAGCGGCCCCAATGGATGGTGGGCGGGGCCACCATCCTCACCTTCGTGGCGCTGCTCTATCTCATCGAACTGATTGACCAGCTGACGGGGAACCGGCTCGACGCCAACGGCATTAGGCCGCTGGAGGCCGACGGTCTATGGGGAATCATCTTCGCGCCGCTGCTGCACGCCGGCTGGCCGCACCTGATGGCCAACACGGTTCCGATGCTGGTGCTCGGGTTTCTGATGACGCTGGCCGGACTGTCCCGGTTCGTCTGGGCTACCGCGATCGTGTGGATCGTCGGAGGCTTCGGTACCTGGCTCATCGGCAACGTGGGCACCGACTGCGGCCCGACCGACCACATCGGGGCCTCCGGCCTGATCTTCGGCTACCTGGCTTTTTTGCTGGTATTCGGGATATTCGTGCGCAGGTTTTGGAACATCGTCATCGGGCTGGTGGTGTTGTTCGTCTACGGTGGCGTCATGCTCGGCGCGATGCCGGTGCTGCACCAATGCGGTGGCGTGTCCTGGCAGGGGCATTTGTGTGGTGCGCTTGCCGGTGTACTGGCGGCGTATCTGTTGTCCGGTCCCGAACGCAAGGCCCGCGCACTGAGAAAAGCCGGCGCCGGTTCGCCGCGGCTGACGTCATGAGCTCGGCACTGGCGCCCGTCGGGGTCTTCGACTCCGGCGTCGGGGGACTGACGGTCGCCCGCGCGATCATCGACCAATTGCCCGACGAGGACATCATCTATGTCGGTGACACGGGCAACGGCCCGTACGGGCCGCTCTCCATCCCCGAGATTCGGGCCCACGCGCTGGACATCGGCGACGACCTGGTCGGCCGAGGCGTCAAGGCGCTGGTGATCGCCTGCAATACAGCCTCCGCGGCGTGCCTGCGGGATGCGCGCGAGCGCTACGACGTGCCCGTTGTCGAGGTGATCTTGCCGGCGGTGCGCCGCGCGGTCGCCACCACCCGCAGCGGCCGCATCGGGGTCATCGGTACTCACGCGACCATCAGCTCGCACGCCTACCAGGACGCGTTTGCCGCAGCCCGAGACACCGAGGTCACCGCGGTGGCCTGCCCTCGGTTCGTCGACTTCGTCGAGCGCGGCGTGACCAGCGGTCGTCAGGTGCTCGGACTGGCTGAGGGTTATCTGGAGCCGTTGCAGCGCGCCGAGGTCGACACGCTGGTGCTGGGCTGTACGCACTATCCGTTGTTGTCCGGGCTGATCCAGCTGGCGATGGGCGAGCACGTGACGCTGGTCTCGAGTGCCGAGGAAACCGCCAAGGAACTGCTGCGGGTGCTCACCGAGCGGGACATCCTGCGTCCGCACGACGCACCGGCCGCCACCCGGGTCTTCGAAGCGACGGGCGACCCCGAGGCCTTCACCAAACTTGCCGCCCGGTTTCTCGGCCCGGCCGTCACCGGCGTTCAACCGGTTCACCGTCAAACTCGTGTCTATTAGATGGAAGCGCAGAGATTCTGGTCGCACCAATGCGGCGAAGTTTTCGGCAGGCTGGTATTGGGCATGGCACAGTAGTGACCGTGCGAATAACCGTCCTCGGCTGCTCCGGCAGCGTAGTGGGTCCGGATTCGCCCGCGTCGGGTTATTTGCTCCGAGCGCCGGACACTCCGCCGCTGGTTCTCGACTTCGGCGGGGGCGTGCTGGGCGCGCTGCAACGGCATACAGATCCCGGCGACGTGCAGGTGNNCGCCCCGCCGGCAAAGCGTTGCTGTACGGACCGAGCGATACCTGGTCGCGGTTGGGCTCGGCGTCGTCCCCCTACGGCGGCGAGATTGACGATTGCTCGGACATCTTCGATATTCGGCATTGGGTCGACGGTGAACCGGTGACCATTGGCGCGCTCACGGTGGTGCCGCGGGTGGTGGCTCACCCGACCGAGTCCTACGGCTTGCGGATCACCGATCCCGCCGGTGCCACGTTCGTCTACAGCGGTGACACCGGCGCCTGTGACCAGCTCATCGAGCTGGCGCGCGACGCCGACGTTTTCCTTTGCGAGTCCTCCTGGACGCATGCGCCGGAACGCCCGCGCGCGCTCCATCTGTCGGGTACCGAAGCCGGCAGGGCCGCGAAGCAGGCAGGCGTTCGCGAGCTGCTACTGACCCATATCCCGCCGTGGACTTCGCGGGAAGACGTGATCAGCGAGGCCAAGGCCGAGTTTGATGGTCCCGTGCATGCGGTGGTGGCCGGTGAGACGTTCGAAATCGGGCCCTCCAAACGGGTCTGAGCTTGTCGGCCGGCGCCCGTCGTGGCGCATCGAAACATAAACCAGGCACACCTGCGCCGTGTCGTCTGCGTGGTTTATGTGTCGTGGCAACGGCTAGGGTGGCTGCGTGTCCAAACGAGAAGACGGTCGCCTCGACGAAGAACTTCGGCCTGTAGTCATCACCCGCGGCTTCACTGAGCACCCGGCGGGTTCGGTGCTGATCGAATTCGGTCACACCAAGGTCATGTGCACCGCGAGCGTCACCGAGGGAGTGCCGCGCTGGCGTAAGGGATCGGGCCTGGGGTGGCTGACCGCGGAGTACGCCATGTTGCCGTCGGCTACGCACACCCGCTCCGACCGTGAATCGGTCAAGGGCCGGGTCAGCGGACGCACCCAGGAGATCAGTCGGCTGGTCGGCCGGTCGCTGCGGGCGTGCATCGACCTGGCGGCGCTGGGGGAGAACACCATCGCCGTCGACTGCGACGTGTTGCAGGCCGACGGTGGCACCCGCACCGCGGCCATCAGCGGCGCCTACGTGGCGCTGGCCGACGCGGTCACTTATCTATCGGCCGCGGGCAAGCTCAAGGATCCCAGGCCGTTGTCGTGTGCGATCGCCGCTGTCAGCGTCGGCGTGGTCGACGGCAGGATTCGGGTGGACCTGCCCTACGAGGAGGATTCGCGCGCTGAGGTCGACATGAACGTCGTCGCCACCGACACGGGGACCCTGGTAGAGATTCAGGGCACCGGAGAGGGTGCGACGTTCCCGCGTTCGACGCTGGACAAGCTGCTCGACCTGGCGCTGAGCGCCTGCGACACGGTGTTTGCCGCGCAGCGCGACGCGCTGGCCCTGCCGTACCCGGGTGTGCTGCCCGAGGGACCCACGTCGGGAAGGGCGTTCGGGAGCTAGCCGCCGTCGCCGCCGTAGCCGCCCTGACCGAACGCCGTGCCGGTCTTGGCGAAGCCGCCTCCGCCGCCACCCCCGCCAATGCTGGCGCCGCCACCGTCGCCTGGCGATCCGCCGGGAGTGAAGCTGCCCTGAGCACCCGGGCTGCCGCCGCCGCCACCGGCACCGCCGGTCTCCGTGGTGGCGTTGATGGTTCCGGCGCCACCGGTACCGCCAATGCCGGCGGTGCTCCCGCTGATACCTCCGCCGCCGCCCCCACCACCGCCGGCGGCGACGACGTCGCCGCCGGCGTTGCCGCCCGCCAGGCTGGCCTCATTGCCGGGGGTGCCCTGGCCGCCCCCGGCGCCCAGACCGTTGCCGCCGGACCCCCCTTCGACCGGGCCGGCGCTACCGATGTCTGCGGCGCCGCCACCGGCGCCACCGCCACCGGGACCGCCGCTGACTCCTGCGGCCCCGCCGCCTTGGCCGCCGCCACCGCCGTGGGCGACAACGGTCGC
This sequence comes from Mycobacterium sp., assembly GCA_003165155.1. Classification (GTDB taxonomy): domain Bacteria; phylum Actinomycetota; class Actinomycetes; order Mycobacteriales; family Mycobacteriaceae; genus Mycobacterium. Next base: position 8,733 of record PLSK01000238.1, read on the forward strand.
GGCGCCCGTGAGGTTGGCATCGCCGCCTTGAGCGCCGCCACCGCCCCCGGCGACGGCACCGTTAGTGACGGCGCTGAGGGACCCTGAACCGCCGGCGCCGCCCGTGCCGCCGCCGCCGCCGATATAGCCGTTGCCGCCGTTGCCGCCGTTGCCGCCGAGGCCGCCGACACCACCGTTGACGCTGGTGCTGCCGCCGGTGCCGCCGCCGCCACCGGTGCCGCCATGGCCGAACAACACCGAGCCGGCGCCGCCGGCTCCGCCTGTCCCGCCGGCACCGCCGTTCGTGCCGCTGCCGCCGGCACCGCCGATGCCGCCTGCACCGCCATTGCCGTAGAGCAGCCCACCCGTGCCGCCGGCCTCGCCGATGCCGCCGCTGCCGGCCGCGGCGCCAGCCCCACCGGTTCCACCCGCCCCGCCGCTGCCGAACAGGAAGGCGTCACCGCCTTTGCCGCCGGCCTGTCCCGGCGCTCCCGAGCCGCCATTACCGCCGTTGCCGAACAGCCAGCCGCCGGCCCCACCGGCCTGCCCCGTTCCCGCCGCCCCATTGGCACCGTTCCCGAACAGCGGGCGCCCAGTCAAAGTTTTCCACGGCGATAACGCCAGTTGCTCCACCGTCTGCAACGGCGATGCGTTCGCCGCCTCGGCCGCAGAGTATGCGCTCTCCGCACCATTCAGGGGCCTCCGCAAACTGCTGGTGAGACACCGCCATTTGAGCGCCAAGGGCCTGAAACTGCTGACCGTAGGAGGAAAACAGCGACGCAACCGCTGCTGAGATCTCATCCTCGGCTGCGGCCACCAATCCGGTAGTGGAACTGGCTGCTGCGGTGTGCGCTTGACGGAGTGCCGCGCTGATACCGATCAAATCTGACGTCGCCGCACCCAATGCGCCCGGCACCACCACAACAGAAGACATATCGCCCAAGCCCTCGCGCCCCCGAGAGTTTTGCCCGAAAAAAGACTAGCCGCCGTCGGAACATTGTGCAGGCAAAATCGGCGCCGATCCAACTCGCGCGGCAAGCGGGCCAAACGCTGAATCGCCGTGGCTGACGTCGCCTTTGTCCAGCTACGCTGCCTAGCATGCCGATCCGCGTGAACACGTTTGGGATTCCTTGGTGACCCGGCTGCTGGTGGCCAGCCGCAACCAAAAGAAGTTGGCCGAACTGCGCCGCGTGCTCGACGGTGCCGGACTGTCGGGGTTGACGCTGGTGTCACTCAACGATGTGGCGCCGTTCGACGAAGCGCCGGAAACCGGTGCGACCTTTGAGGACAACGCGTTGGCCAAGGCGCGCGATGCGTTCGCCGCGACGGGACTGGCCAGCGTGGCCGACGACTCCGGTTTGGAGGTCGCCGCGCTGCGCGGGATGCCGGGGGTGCTCTCGGCGCGCTGGTCGGGCAATCACGGCGACGACGCCGGCAACACGGCGCTGCTGCTGGCGCAATTGCGTGATGTTCCCGACGAGCGGCGCGGCGCTGCCTTCGTGTCGGCATGCGCTCTGGTCGCGGGGTCCGACGAGGTCGTCGTCCGCGGCGAGTGGCCGGGCGCGATCGCCCGCGAACCGCGTGGCGACGGCGGCTTCGGCTACGACCCGGTCTTCATCCCCGACGGCTCCGATCGGACCGCGGCCCAGCTCAGCCCGGGGGAGAAGGACGCTGTGTCGCATCGGGGTCGCGCGCTGGCCTTGCTGGTGTCAGCGCTCAAGGCGCTTGCCTGAACCCAAGCTTGCTCAATCGCCACATCTGCCACACGCGTCTCTGCAGAAGTCGGCAGGATGTTTGCCCAGCTACGCGCGACAAGCGGCCACTCGCAGAAGAGCCGGTTCTCGTTGTCGCGCGTAGCCGGGCAGCGACGGTGCCGCCCCTCCAGGAGAAACGTGTTTGGTGTATGTGGCTCGTCCTAGATCCCGAAGCGGGCCTTGATGTCTCGGGTCTGGAAGTGCTCGACGACGATGCCCAATAGGGGGATGGTGCCTGCGGCCATCACCCCGATGGTTTTGCCGATCGGCCATCTGACCTTCACCGCGAGGTTGGAGGCCGTCAGCACGTAGACGAAATACACCCACCCGTGCACCACCCCGATCCAGCGAATCTCCTGGTGGAAGGCGAAGTGCGAGACTATCTCGTAGCAGAGCGCAATCAGCCAGATGCCGGTTGTCCACGCCATCACTCGATAGCGAAGGAGCGCGGCGCGGATCTTTTCGACGGGAAAAACTGGCGCCGGCTGGTGGGCTTCGGGCGTCTCGGGTGCGGTCATGCGGTGGTCCTGTTCTCCTTTTCGGCATCCTGCTTCGCGAGCTCGGCCAGATAGGCGTTGTACTCGCGCAGCGCGGGATCGGCGGGCGGCGGCAGTACCGCATTCGGTCGCTCGGGCAGTAGCTCGGCGGGTATCTCGGTGACAGCGTCGCTATTCCGCGGTTGCGGCGGCGACTCTTCGTAGCGGACGAAATTGCGGTAGGCGTAGACGCAGAACCATGCGAACAGCGGCCACTGCATCGCATAGCCCAGGTTCTGGAACGTGCCCGACGGCGAGTGAAACCTGGTCCACTGCCACCAGCCCAAAGCCAGGCAGCCACTAGCCGCGATGATCACTAAAGCGATCAGCGCCGGCCTGCGACGATGTGTAGTGGACACCCCAAGACGGTACCGCGCGGCAGTCATGACTTGGGCCCGACGAACTCGTCCAGGCGAGCTGTGGCGGCCTTGCGGTACACGGTAACGGTGTGCCAGTCGGGGCGGGTCCACGGGAAGCGATAAAATTGCGGCACGCTGCGGGCGTGATGGAATGGCAGACATGATGGCTTTAGGTGCCATTGCTCGAAAGAGCGTGAGGGTTCGACTCCCTTCGCCCGCACTAATTCTGTACGAGTGTTTTCGCAGTTAGCGGCTGTTTTTCCGTTCGCTGTGGAGCCTCGCGAGGGATTCGGTGCCTAGTTTGAACCGTTTCCTCCGGTTGATTACAACGGCGATGGACGGTCGCAATACCGTCAGAAGTCCACCCCGATCTTGGGCAGCTGTAAAGACTGCGCACCCATGACTTGGTCCTCAAAGTGATGGGGAGCCGCTCAGTTCAGGCGAAACTGCAGGGTGGCGACGACGGAGTCGGTGCGTGCGCGCACTGCTGTGGCGAGCAGGGGCCCGCGTTGATTGTGCAGGATTCGGTAGCGTCTGCGCCTCGGTTCGATGTAGACGAGCAACACGATGACGAGCCGTTTCTTCTCGACTTGGGTTCGGACGAAATCAACGGCGGGTGCCACCAGAGTGCGGTGCGGGCTGGGCAGCACCTGTAGGTCAACCCCAGGGTCCCATTCTTTCCAGAGCTTGCAGAGACGTTCGGTGGCCTCAGGGTCAGTGTCGACCACAACCGCGACCACTTCATCGCCGAGCCGCATCGCGGTCTGCAACGCACGGGCGGCGACCTCGCTGATCGTCACGACCGGAACGATGACCGTGGCTGGCCCGGCGGGGCCCCGTACGGGTTTGGGAGGCAGCTGACCTAGCCCCAACTCCACGGCGACGTGATAGTAGTAGCGTTCGATCCGATCGAAGAGCAGCATCAACCCCGGCACGAGTAGCAGCAGCAACCAGGCACCCTCAGTGAATTTGCTGGCGAACAGCACCACTCCCGCCACGCCGGTGAGCACCGCCCCGGCCCCGTTGAGGGCAGCCTTGCCCACCCAGCCGCGGCCGCGTTGTTGCAGCCAGTGCCGGACCAGCCCGGTTTGGCTGATCGTGAATCCGATGAACACCCCGATCGCGAACACGGGCAACAACCTGTAGGTGTCGGCGTCGACGATGAGCAGCACCGCGGCGGCCAGGATCGCTAACGTGACAACGCCGTACCGGAATACGGGGCGTTCGGCTCGCAATGCGAACAGGTGCGGCAGCCGGTGGTCCTTGGCCAGCAGCTGCAGCAGCACCGGCAGACCGCCAAAGCTGGTGTTCGCCGCGAGCGCCAGCACCAGCGTCACCGACAGGGTGGTCACATAGAACGGCCACCCAGTCCCGAACGCGCCCGCCGACAACTGCGCGAGGAGCGTGACATCGCCGCGGGGCACCACTTGATGCAGCCGGATCAGCCCAGCCAAGCCGAGAAGCATCGCGCCCAGCAATACTCCCAGCGCGACCTCGGTATGTTGGGCCCGCTTGACCGAGGGCGTCCGGAATTGGGGAACCGCGTTGGCGATTGCCTCGACACCGGTCAGCGAAGAACATCCCGCCGAGAACGCCTTGAGAATCAACACCAGCCCCAGTGCTTCAGTGCCATGGATGGGGCCGAGATCCGCACCGATCACCGCTACCGGATGCGGACGGAGGAACCCGACGATAACAATGGCGAAAATACTGACTACGAATACCACCGTCGGGGTCATCAACACCTTGGCCGACTCGGCGATCCCAATCAAGTTGATGGCAGTGAGCAAAACAAGCCCGATCATCGTCACGGCCAGCAAGTGATGCGACAGCACCGGAAAGACGCTGCCCAGGCTGGCTGCCCCGGCTGCCAGACTGACCGCAACGGTCAAGACGTAGTCGACGACCAGGCTCGCCGCAGCCAACAGGCTCACCGGCCGGCCGAGTTCCTGTTTGGCCACCGCGTAGGCCCCGCCACCGTCCGGGTGGACCGCGATCACCTGCCGATACGACACCACCAACACCAGCAGCAGCACCGTGATCGCTGCCGCGATCGGCAGGGTCAACCGGACCGCGGCCGCACCCGCGGCGACCAAGACCAGCACGATCGCTTCGGGACCATAAGCGACGCTGGACAATGCGTCCAACGACAACGCCGCAAGACCGCCGATGGCCGTCACCCGATACGAATCACCGCGCTGAGCCCGGCGCACCCGACGATCAACAATCCAAGGGGCCGATGATTCCCGGTGCTCAGTCACCACCACGGTCCCAATTCAACACCTCAACATCGGGAACCGCGGCGTCGACCTCGCCGGGCGGCCTGCAGGATGAACCCTAGTATTCGTCCATGCCCTTAGCGAGCGGTCAGACTTTCGCCGGGTACACGATCATTCGTCTGCTGGGATCCGGGGGGATGGGCGAGGTGTACCTCGCACAGCATCCGAGGTTTCCGCGCCGTGATGCATTGAAGCTGCTACCTCCTGAGTGGTCGGCCGACGCTGACTACCGTGCGCGCTTTAACCGGGAAGCCGACCTTGCCTCGACACTCTGGCATCCCCACATCGTGGGTGTCCACGATCGCGGAGAGGAAGACGGCCAACTGTGGATCTCCATGGACTTCGTCGACGGGCTTGATGCAGCCCGGCTCTTGGCCGATCGATATCCGGCTGGGATGCCAACCGGGGAAGTCGCTCGCATCGTCAACGGGGTCGCCAGCGCGCTGGATTATGCCCACAAACAAGGCCTGCTACATCGCGACGTCAAACCCGCCAACATCATGATGACCCATCTCGACGATGACGGTGACCGGCGAATCCTCCTGACCGACTTCGGGATAGCCCGCAATGTTAATGACATCAGCGGGCTCACGACGACGAACATGACTGTTGGCACGGTGGCCTACTGTGCACCCGAACAACTACTGGGTGAAGATGTCGATGGACGTGCCGACCAATACTCACTCGCCGCGACCGCCTATCACCTTCTGACCGGTTCCCAGTTGTTCCCGCATTCGAATCCCGCAGTGGTGATCAGTCGCCATCTTGGCCGTCGCATACTTCGGCGGCTACGTCGGGTCACCAAAGGAACGTTTGCCGCCGAAACGGAATATAGAGGTGGAATCAGCGGCTGCCGAGTTGAAGCGAATGAGCCCAATTGTGAGGCCGTTGGCGATCGGCGGTCGTCAGGATGCGACGGAATCAGACTTCATCAGATATTCGACAGATAAATCCGTCGGCTTTACACTTGGTCGTAAATCAGCATGGTGGAGTGGGATGGAATGAGGACTAAAAGGCCAGCTCAAAGGGATAGTGGCTCTTTGGCGTGGACCTTGAATAGGGTACGACTCCCTTCGCCCGCACCGATGTGATGTCTCAAGACATCCGCATAGCCCGAACCGTCGTTTAGGGGTTCGAGGGGTGGGGATGATCAGGCGGCGGCGTGCAGGTGCCGGCTGATGGAGGCCCCGACACGCGATGACGCGAAGGTCAGGCAGGCTTGTAGAAGGTGTACACCCGGTACTGAATGAGGCCGACCTTCGACAGCCGTTTCACCCACTGCGTACCAACGACCATTGTCTTCTGGGCATCCGCCGACCCGTGCTCGCGGAAGAATTTGATGAGGAAAGGGTACGTCGGCAACGTGTTCTTCCGGATATTGCGGTTCGCGTCGAGTTGGAGCCCCGCACGTTTGCCCATGGCCTTGTAGGACCGAAGTGGTACATGTCCGAGCGTTCCGTAGGACTTCGCGATCTGGCGGCGAATCGCCATCCAGATCGGGGTCTTTCCGAAGACAGCCACGGTCGGAACGAAGTCGGACACCGCCAGGTAGCCGCCCGGCTTGAGCACCCGCGCGGCATCCGCGAGGAAACGCTCACGGGACGGGAAGTGGAAGATGCATTCGACGGCCAGGACGCGGTCGAAGGAGTTGTCTTCGAACGGCAGCTGACACGCGTCGCCTTCGACCCAGGCAATGTGGTTGCCGTTAGCGGCGCTGGTCTGGGCTTCGGCAGCAGCGAGCTGGCGTGGGTCGATGTTCAGGCCAGTGAGGCGCATGCCGGAATGTCCGGCGTTGATCTGTTGGATGGTTCCGCCGAACCCGCACCCGACGTCCAACAAACGCTGCCCGTCTGCAACTCTGCCGGCCTCCAACAGCGCGCTGTTCATCTGCTCCATGGCCGCGGCGTAGTCGGCTCGGGTCGCCTTGGCGGCCTTGGGATCTTCCCAATATCCCCAGTGCACCTGGTGTTCCCACAGCTGCCCGGTCTCGCCACCGTCCTGCCGTTCGTCGATCAGCAAATCGAAATAAGGCAGGCCAGCCATCCGCGGAAGGCCGGGTTCGCTTCGACGGCGCCGGCCCATCAGAGGGTGGGCATGAATTCGGCAAGCGCAAGGATCATGAACACCAGCAACGCGAGCCCAATCAGCCCACCGACGGGCACCATGGCCACGCAGACCGCCACCCACACGAAAAGCCTCAGCCATTCAAATGGCTGGTTCCCCACCACGCCGCCGCGACGTTCCCGCAGAGCGTGGTAGGTCGCCCATGCGCCGGCCCCGGCAGCGGCAGCGACGATGATCCGCAATCCGACCGGTGTGGCCGCCAAGGCGACGCTGGCCATGATCACTACGGGCACAACGCGCCACCACCCCACCGTTCGAAGGGGGGCCACGGGTATGACGGCGGGGCCGCGATCCGGCTCACCGCGGTACCGCGGCAGCCGCCCCTCGATTCCGAGCATTCGCCAAATCCAGACCGACCATGCCGTTCGCAGACCTAGGTCCTCCGCAAGTAAACGAACGTCGGCGGCCGATTCCGCCCTTATCCGGCGCGACTGAGCGCTCCTCCAGTAGGCGTTCTTAAAAACCCGTCGCGGAATTCCAAACTGCCGGGCAAAGGCGCGCGGTGGTGCGATCATCTCTCCGATCAACCACCGGAGGAAAAGCGGGAAGACAATTGCATACATCGCCCGCCTGAAACGCCCAGCGCGTTGCAACCGCTGAGCCAGATGTTCGTCGGCAAACGTGATGTGACGAGCTTCCTCCGCCAGATGAATGGCAGTGATTTTGTTCAACAACGGGGGCACCTGAGCCGCGCCACGATGCTGGAGCGTCTGCTGATAGTGCAGCGGCTGTTCACCACAAAGCACCCCGATGAAATGGAAGATGCTGGCATAACCCCCGATAAAGCCCAGGATCGGCCCGAACACCCGGGAGCCTCGCCGCATTCCGGGAACATCCTCCCCGGTGCGGTTAACGAATTCCTGGAACATCTGGATGTGATTACACTCGTCCGCCAGTTCGTGGACGAGGTGCCGAAACACCGGTGAACCGTTCGGCAATTTACCGGCGTAATGCACCACTCCGCGGACCAACATCATCTCGAATTGGAGCGTGACTTTGAGAGTGTTGGCGGTAATCCAGCGACCCATGTCAATTCGCCGCTCTAACGGCTGCTCGGCATACCAGTCCGTAGCCGCGAGCGGAGTGGCATCTGGATCGAGCTGCCAACACGGGTCGTTCTTGTCCAGCGCGTTCTCGGGTGCGTCCCAGTCGATATCAACGAACGGATCGAAACGCACACGAGCCGTCGCGCGCGATAGCGCCTCCACCCTATTCAGGTGGGGCGCGTTCAGCGTGCCGCTTACCTCGTTGACCGCGTTCATTTCCCATCCGTTGTGCCAGATCGTCTGCTGCCCGTATCAATCTGTGCGGCCCCATGCCACCAGCCCGGCCTAATCGATGCATGGGGCTGGCCCGGCTTGATCAAGCTTGGAGGTGGCAAGACTCCTGTGGGTCACCGTTTGACCACAATCCGGCCGCAATGACGGATTCAGCGATCTGATCACCTAGTTCGGGATCTCGTCGATGCCGCGTCGCACGCTCACCCTGCTACACAGGCGGTTGGCCGCGGCCTTTCCGGTATGCCTTACAGTTCCATGGATCAGTGGTCAGGGCTGTGCGGGTACCGGAGGCGTGTTGCGTATGAGTGCTGTGGTGTCGATTCCCCGGTATCCCGGCGAGGTGACCCCCGAGTGGCTGTCGGCGGCCCTCAGCAAAGGCCGCGCATCCGTTGAGGTGGCCGACGTCGACGTCGTTGCCATCGGCACCGGGCAGACGGGCGCGACCTACCGCGTGACGGCGAAATACGCCACAGATCCCGGTGACCTGCCGCAGACTTTCGTGATCAAACTGCCGGCCCAGGACGACACCGTACGTGACCGCGTCACCATCGGCTACCGCAGCGAGTGCACGTTCTACGCCTCGGTGGCCGACCGGGTCCGGGTGCCAACGCCGCAGTGTTTCTACTGCGAGATCACCGAAGACGCCATGGACTACGCGCTGTTGCTCGCCGATCAAGCGCCCGCGGTGCAGGGAGATCAGATCGCGGGCTGCGGCGAACGAGAGGCGCGCCTTGCCGCGGTGGCACTGGCCGGATTACACGGACCCAGTTGGTGCGACCCATTCTGGCTCGATCTGCCCGGCATGGGGTTTCCGCGCGCCGATGAGGCTTCCGCCAAGGGCCTCGGTGATGTCGCGATCATGAGTGCCGAC
>PLSK01000190.1 GCA_003165155.1 Mycobacterium sp.
TCCCCGTGAGGATCTGCTGGCCCTGCGCCTCAATCTCCGGCAGCGTAATCGCACCAGAATCAAACGACGGAATATTGTGGATCGACGGATCAGGCGTTATTGCTGAGGTCATTACGGGGATCTCTCTTCAGTGAATACCGGCATCAGATTTTTTCTTGATCCCACGGGCAATCACCGTCAACTGACCATGCCGGCAGGGCATTCACGGGCAGCGCACGTTCCGTACGCCACTGCTCCCGCGCTGCGTGGAATTCCTCAAACGCTTCAACCCAGGCGTCATATGTCGCATAACCGTGGCCATCGAACACAACCAGCTGGGGCGGTAGAACTTCGTCACATCGGCGCCTCACGACGCGCCACCGAGCGCATAGACGCCTCGTGCGCCACCGCGCCGTTGCGGTCGCCGGCCAGCGGGCTGGTCGTCCTCGTCCCCGGCCGGGAGCCGCAACGCACCAACCAGTCGCGCCAGTGAAATCCGCAATTGTCGAGCCTCTACGAGCGCCGGATGTACCCGGTAGCCGATAGTCACGCCCTCGGCGGCCACCACGTCCGCCAAGGCATCGAGGTCATCGACAGTACGCACGGCTTCTCGCAGCAAGGCGATTTCGTGCTGTTCAAGCTCGTATTTGCCGAGAACGTCGCACCAGAGCTTTTTGCCTCCGCTACGGGTGCCCTTGGGCGGAGCGGGCTGCTTTTCGGTCATATCTGACCACTTTCCGTTTGATTCAGGTCGAATAGACAGATCAGGAGACACTTGGACAGTCGCCGCGCTGTGCCCCTCAAAAGGGCCGGATTTCAAATCGCACCCCTCCCGATGGTCGGCACCCCTCCGTCGGCCTGCGCCGGGCACCATGGACGGCTGCGAGCCTGCCGTGTCCACCGAATGAGGGCAGCAGCCATTAGGATTCCCCGCCTTCGGCGTTGCCTAGGAGGGCGGCTATTCGACGGTCGCACGCGTCGCGCAATGCCGACCAATCGAGCGTGTCGCCCAACGGGTGACCGTCTGCCAGTAGTGCAGCGATGCGTCTATCGGCAGCGGCAGTGACGGCTGCCCAGTCGATTTCGGATTGACTCATGCCGGATTCCCGTCTTTGACGAGTGCGAGCCTGAAATCGTCTTCATCACCAGGATCGAGAAGTCGGCGCCGCGCCGCGACTATGGAGTCGAGGTTTGTCGGCGGAAGTTCAAGCGGGACGCCAGCCTTCGAAGACGAGGAGGGGGTCGCCGCAAGCTCAATATCGAGGGCCCGCAGCTCGGCGCTAAGCTGTCGAATCTCGATCATCACGGGGTGGCACTTCAGCTGCTTGGCTGACCCCAACTGCATCATCCCGGCGCGCTCCAACTCAGCGAATGAGGCCGCAAGAACATCTGTCAGCCGGGCGTAGCGCTCCACCGCAAGGCGATGACGGGTCGGGCGGACCCACGGCAAATCCCAGAGGAAGTCCCACGCTTGGCGTCCGGCTTCGCCTAAGTCCTTCGGCGCATCAGGCGGTGGGGCTGCCGTTTCAGCAGCCGGAAGCTGCGGTACGAATTGCGGTTTCGGTCGCCTTGGCATATTCGCCTCCTTTCGTCATAAGGGCGTGGGTGTCGGTCTCATTTCGTCCGGATTCGCCCTGGTCGGCTCCAAAGTTGAAGTTGGGTGGCCGAACGGTGCGCGCGTGCAAGGACTAGGGTCGCGCGCTGCCCCTCCACGAAAACTGGCGCCATCACGGCGGTCTCGGAGGGGTCCCGATTTCAAATCCGACCCATTCGTCATTTCTTCAGTGCCTTGCCGGTGCCGGTGTCGAGGGTGTAACTACGGGCCGCGATGCGGGCGCGCTCGATATCATTGGCCTGCGCGACAAGCCAATCCTGCACGATCCGCGTTGTCGCCTCGCTGCGTGCGAGGCGTTCGCGGGGCGTCTCATCGTCTGCCCCAAGGATTTCGCCGTACCCGAAATATTGGTATCGGTGCGCAGTCATGGAATCCAACGCGATCACCTGTCCGAGTTGGACACCGTCCGGATAGCCGGCAATGCTGCCTTCGATGCCGATTGCCATCCGAAACGGCACGGTATCTTGCTGAGCCATCGGTTTCTCTCCTGTTTATTCTTACGCGGGTAGCTTGTATTTCGGGCGCGTGAGGATGCGGCCGTCCGGGGTGATGCCGAGCTCCATCAGCTCGGCGCGGACCTCCATTGCGACGAATTCTTCGGGCGACAGGCAGCCTTCGCAGACGTAGTGGTCGATGTAGCCGTCCTTGAGTTGGGCCATGCTGTCCTCGAAGGCGCGCCGCCGCAGACGTTTCGAGCAACGGTCGCAGCGGACCACCTTTGCGGCCATCTCAGTGCACCCAGGGTGGCTGGCGCTTGGCGTATATCTCGCCGAGTCGCCACTCAGGGCTGCACTGTCGCCGGACAACTTCGTGCTCGACGAGCCACGAAGCCCGCAGTGCTCGCAGCTCGCCCACCAGCTCGGCCGGTGATTTCGGCACTTCACCCGGCGCGTAGCGTTTTTCGCGCAACCGTCGAAGCGCGTCAGCACCACTCAACGGCCGCGCGAACTGGCGGGACTCGACCAGGGGGCCGAGCCGGTCTTCGCGGGCGGCCTCGATGACATCCTCCAACGGCAACCCAGACCACCTGGCAAGGCCGGCGTACGCGGAGAGACCGCTGCGGGTGGCGCTGGCGTACTCGATTTCAGTCATCGGACCCCTCCAACGGAGGTGTGGACGGCTCATCGAATGGACGTACGCGATCGCGTAGTGATCGCCACTCGTCAGCCGGCACTGCAGAAGCCCAATCCTCAAGTGCAGCCTGTATATCGGGCATCAGTGCCCCTTTCGTTTAAACTCGAGAATCACCGACCGGTCGAAAACCAGTCCACGGCCGACGATCCGGCCGCCGAGATCAGTTTTGCGGCGCTGGACCTTCCGCGGTGACCAGTTCAGCAGCTCCGCGACCTCTTCGGTACTGAGAAGGTCGTCCTGCTTCAATTGTCGCTTATCGCCGCCGATTTCGGGTCCTCGGTGTCGCGGTTGCGTCAACCCGCTAATCTCGGTGTGGAGAGTTGCGTGGAACTGCGCGAGCCACTGCGGGATCGGTTGCCCACGCCTCCGTCGGCGGACCACCTCCGCGGTAGCGCAGTACCACGTCTCGTTCAGGTCAGGACGACTTGTCACGATGCCGTGCTCGGCAAGTCGGCTAGCGGCGACACCTCAGTGGTGTTGCACAGCTCGCCCATCGCAGTGCGGAACTCCTGTAGCGCAACGATGAACTCGTCGAGCGCGGCGCGGTCTCTATGCGTGAACCGTTCTGTTGCCTTGTCCCACCGCGAATCCGACTTAAGAACCTTGAGACCGGCGATGAGTGGCCTGAGTCCGTCTACCTGCTCGCGGTACGCGGTCGGTATCTGCACCCGCCGTTCGGGCGCTGTGGGCTTGTCCTTCGGCGAAGCCTTGGTCTTGGGGTCTGCCGTCTGCCGCGGCTTCCGTTCACGCTTGCGCTTGGTGAACGTCTTGCCGTCGAGAGTGGTGATCGTGACGTCCGCGGCGTCGGGGTCAGTCGAGGTGTCCCGTTGTGGGACACCTGAAGGCACAGCCTCGTCAGCGTCAGGTGTCCCATCGTGGGACACCTGCGCGAGGTCGCGGTCAACAGTTGACTTGGACATTCCGGCCGCGGTCGCGATGGCGCGCACGCTCATGCCCTCGCCCGCGAGGAATGCCACTACCTCACGGCGGCTCTCGCCTGTCAACTGCAGCTGGCCGCCAAGCGCGTCGGCGAGATACGCGGTCCACGACGGATACCCGAGCACCTGGTGCACTTGCCCGCGCTTGGCTTCCTCGACCAACTCGGCGACCTTCATGAGCTGACCGCGCGCGCTCTCGGCCATACGGCGGATGCGGCCGTCCAGCTTCTCGGCTGCGAGCCGGTCCAGAGGGACTTCAACATCCGGGTGATCAACTACCTGTAGATCGGTCATGTCGTTACTCCTTCTCAAAGACGTTGGGGGGGTTAGTTGTATTCGTCGTAGGGGTCATTACCAGCGCCGCGCCATATCGGTTCGCTTGTAGCAGCGGCTAGCTGGGTGTCGCCTTCTCCTGGCCTGTCCTGTCCTGGCCTGTCCTGTCCTGTGTTGTCCCCAGGGACATCCCCCGGGACATCTCCCGGGACAACACCGTTGGTGCAGGCGGTACGCTTCGCCGCACGCTGCCGGGCCTTCTTCTCCCGCTCCCGAATCCGAGCCGCCTCAGCTGCGGCCAGCTGCTGACTGCTGGTCTGCGTCGAGGCGTAATCGCCGATCTGCCAGCCCTTCTCCAGCGGCGACCACAGCCCGGCTTCGACAAATGCCTTCGCGGCGCCGGCGGCGAAGTTGGGCATCAGCCCCAGATCCTCGGGTTCAATCACCCCGTTGGTGCGGTTCGACACCGACCACACCAACGAGGTGATGAACGCCCGGAAGTGGGCATCCGACAACCGCTGAAGGCGGCGATCGGACAACCACCGATCCGGGACACGGGCATCTGTCACCGTCGCTTGGCCTCCTCAGTGACAAAGGCTTCCCACTCCTCGGCCTCGACCTGTATCCGGTAGGCATGCGGTACGTCAGCCGACCCTGCGAGACGAACTCCGGCGATTCCGGTGGGCACCTCTCTGGACGGCTGACCTGCAGCGGCATCGCAAATCGGGCAACGCACGCCGAGCGCGGGCAACGACCCCCAATGGGGGTTCACCGGTTGGCCCTGCTGCCGGGCGCGATGCCGTCATTTATGTCGGCGGCGGCGACGAGTAGCGCGGCGAGGGTGCGGGCATCGCCTGACCGCATGTTGATCATCTTTTCGACCCATTCGGAGCCATCGTGGACGAGGATGCTGAGCTGCACTCCTACGCGGTGTTGTTCTTCTGCGCGTGCCTCATTGGCGGTGTAGGTGCCGTGAAGGAAGGCGTGGATCGTCGACACCCACAGTTGCGTCGGTGCCCAGCGGGGTTCTGTGACGCCGTCGGTGCCGCCGATCAGGCGCTCGCAATATGGAGACCGATCATCGTGCAGATCGTCTGAGTCTGAGCACCAAACGGTGTGGTACCCGTGACGCTCTAGGTTCGTGTCGCTGGTCGGTTGTATCGTTGTCATCGGACTTGCTCCTTTATTGGGTATTGGGGTCGGTTCGGACGGCTCCCGTCCTGCGCGCCAACGCAGGAACCAACGGGAGCCGTCAGCATTTCCGTGTGGTCGTCTTCGACTAGGCCAAGATCATCGAGCGCATCTCGGTCCTGCTGGACAACATGGGGATGGCTCATCAGGCCGCGTCTCCGCCACCGCGGCGAGTAGCGGACTCCTGTGCCGCCAGCCACCGCTCGACTTCGGACCGCCGGTACACAACCCGGCCACGCGGCCCGAGCGTGAACGACGCCGGTCCCTGATCGGTACTGCGCCAGTACCGGAGAGTTCCGGCATTGAAGCCGTACTCCTCAGCGACCTGGCTTGTGGACATGTACTCGGGCAAAGCTCACTCCTCCCGTGCTGCATTGCTGCAGTTCGTGCTGCAGTATCGCATCAAGATCTATCACGCTTCCTTGCTGCAGTCAACGCATGTACGCTGCATCCGTGCAGAACCAAGAAGGTGAGCTGGGTCAGGAAGAGGAGCCCGGCAACTACACCACCATGAGCTTCGGTCGGCGAATGAAGCGCGCCCGAGACGAAGAAGGTCTCACCCAGCGAGAACTCTCCGAGCTATTGCTCCGAGACCGTCGAGTCAAGCTCGACAGCTCAGCTATCACCCGCATTGAAGGGGGCGCCCGAGAACCGCGACTCCGCGAAGCGGTAGCAATCGCGGAGGTGCTCGGATTCACCCTGTCCACGAGCGACCTCTACGAGATCGACGGCGGCGAACGTCAATTCGCAACTTCAGAAGAGTTAATGAAGCGCGAGATGAGCCGCGCGCGGCGTCGAATCCTCGGGATCTGCCACGAACAGCACGTTGCCTTTGACGGCCTGTTCGGTGAGGACGCGGAGCTGCAGGTTCTAGGCCGGCGTGGGGTGACAACTGCGACTGAGTGGGCGCAAAAGATTCGCGACGAGATGGTTCAGCGATTCAGCGTTGACGACGAATCCGGGCGCGCAAATTACGTCTTCGTCACCGACCCCATTCATAGGGAAATGCTGGAAATCCTCATCAGTGCCGTAACGGCAAACCTTTACAAGACCGAAGAAGAGATCTTTGAGACGACGGAGGCCGAGAGAGAGCTATACCGCCAAGACATCATCCGTCGCGCGAGGGAAAGTCTCATCGAGGCGTACGGCCAAGAAGAGTTCACCAAACGGTTCGGCTCAGCGTTCGAGAACGGAGCCGACTCCAGTGCAGACACGTAACCGCCGCGCGGGCGTCGAGGACCGCTGGACCAAAACGGTCCGACTCCCTGATGGCACAACCGAGACTGTCCCCTCCGCATTGCATGGCAAAGGGAAGCGTTGGCGGGCAAGGTACGTCGATGAGGACGGCCGCGAGCACGCGAGGGGCTTTACCCGCAAGGCGGATGCGCAGTCGTGGCTTGATACCGAGATCACCGCGAAGTTCACCACCGGAACCTATGTCGATCCGAAGCGCGGAAAGGTCACCTTCGCTTCGTACTACTCGGAGTGGTCGGCACGGCAGGTATGGGTGTCCGGCACGGTCCACTCGATGAACCTGGCCGCGAATTCGGTGACGTTCGGCAGTGTCGGTATGGCAGAGATACGGCCTTCGCATGTGGAGGCGTGGGTGAAGGCCATGCAGGACAAGGGCCTAGAGCCCACGACGATCCGGACCCGGTTCGCCAACGTCCGCAATGTCTTCCGTGCCGCCGTCCGCGATCGGTTCATGGCACGCGACGTAACTGCCGGGATAAAGCTGCCGCGGGCACGGAAGGCGGCCGCGGCGATGACCATTCCCACCGTTGAAGAGGTCGGGGCCGCGATCCGGGCAACGGACGATATTGAGCCCTGGTACGCGGGCTTCATCGCGGTCTGTGCGTTCGCCGGTCTGCGGCGCGGGGAAGCCTGCGCGTTGAAGGTGTCCGACGTCGAGTTCCTGCGCGGGGAGATCCGCGTGCAGCGCCAGGTCCAGTGGACCGATGACGGCCGCATGGAGATCCGCGGCCCCAAGTATGGGTCGGAGCGCACGGTGTACGTCCCTGACGGCCTGGTGAAGATCCTCGCCGAGCACATCCGGCTGTACCGGCCTGGCGATGACCCGGACCGGTGGTTGTTCCCCGGCGCTCGCGACGACCAGCTGCCGGCGCACGCGGCGACGGTAGCTCGGTGGTGGCGCAAGGTCCGCGACAAGATCAAGATCGAGCACCGGCTGCACGACCTGCGGCACTTCTACGCCTCCGGGCTTATCCGTGCCGGGTGCGACGTGGTGACGGTCCAACGGGCGCTCGGCCACTCGTCGGCCTCGGTCACCTTAGACACCTACAGCCACCTGTGGCCGGATGCCAACGACCGGACTCGCAAGGCCGCAGCGGGCCTGGTCGACCAGGCTCTCGGATCTACTGCGGACGCACTGCGGACGGAGGGCCAAAAAATAGCCTCCGACTAGGGCTTGAATGGGTTGACCGCGAACTGGATCACCCGGCACGGCGCTCGTACCCGCGCGCCGGTGTCCCACTGACTGACGAAAATCCGCAACTCATCGAGCGTGGACCCGGGCGAGATGTACCCGCCATACGGTTGCGCGAGCCGATTGTCGTACGGCGGCGGCAGGCTTTCCGCCGGGTCCGGCCACTCGTCGTGTTGCACAACGATGGTCACCGGCGCATCGCCCAGCGACGTGGGGTCGTTTGCCACTCGGACTTCCATGTTGCCGGTGGCGGAGTTGAAATAGGACAGCACGGTTTTGCCGTCGATCTGCCTGATGCTCATCTCGCCCACACTGTCCGGCCACAACGCCGTCGGCGGCTTGTTCCAGCCGCCGCCCGGGCCGGCCGCCCAGCCCTGCCACCTCGACCGGTCGGTGAACGTCTGCGGCGTCGCCCGGTACAGCACCACCGGACGGCTGCGGGTGAAACTGTTGGCCACGATGTACACCCACCCGGTCTGCGAGTCGGGCGTTGGGATCGGGTCGTAGTACCCGCTGATCTGCGTCTGCGAGCCGCCCTGATAGGAGCCGTCGCGCCGGGAACCCGGAACGGTCTGCCAGCCGCCGCGCTCCGGTTCGGCCATGACCAGCCGGGTGGTCTGTGGCGTCAGATTCTTGGTTGTGGCGACCATCAGGTAGTTGCGCCGGTTGATCTGCACCACCCCGGCGGGCAGCTGCGATGCCCCCGGCGGCCGGGGGTCGGCCAGCAGCGGCTGGCTGATCCCGGTGACGCCGGTGTACCGCACACCGATCGGGTCGTCGACCGACGATGTGTCCACACGCAACGCGACCGGCGAATACCAGCCGCCGAACCCGACACCCTGGCCGGCGAAGCTGTCGCCGCAGACTTGCAGCAGCTCGCTGGGGAACTCGACGAACTCACACAGGTCGGTGGCGCCGATGCCGTAGTCGCCGGTGGGAGTTCCGGTGCCGGCCGTCGGCCCGATCCGCAGCACCTGCCCCGGCGCCAGCGGCTGCAGTATCGGCTCGGGGACAGGCGCCGGTGGATCGGCATGCGCAGGCCAAAAGCTCTGCGACAGAAGCAAACACGCCACCCACGTCGCTAGCGCGACCCGGGTGGGCCTCACCCGGGGATCACACTCCAGCAGCGAGTAACTCGGCGATCTGGATGGTGTTCAGCGCCGCCCCTTTGCGCAGGTTGTCCCCGGATATGAACAACGCCAGGCCCCGCCCGTCCGGGACCCCCGGGTCGTGCCGGATCCGGCCGACCAGTGACTCGTCGATTCCGGCCGCGGCAAGCGGCGTCGGCACGTCAACCAGCTTCACGCCCGGGGCGCCGTCCAGCAGCTCACGGGCTCGTTCCGGCGACAGCGGCCGCGCGAACTCGGCGTTGATCGACAGCGAGTGCCCGGTGAATACCGGTACCCGCACGCAGGTCCCGCTGACCAGCAGGTCGGGGATCCCGAGGATTTTGCGGCTCTCGTGACGAAGCTTCTGGTCCTCGTCGGTCTCCCCCGAACCGTCATCGACGAGCGATCCGGCCAGCGGCACCACGTTGAACGCGATCGGTGCGACGTAAGTCTTCGGCGGCGGGAATTCGACGGCGCTGCCGTTGTGCACCAGTTGTTCGGCGTCGTCGATGACCGCGCGTGCTTGCTCGGCCAGTTCCGCCACTCCGGCCAGGCCGCTGCCGGACACCGCTTGATAGCTCGAGACCACCATGCGCACCAGCTGGGCTTCGTCATGCAGCACCTTGAGCACCGGCATGGCGGACATGGTGGTGCAGTTCGGGTTGGCGATGATGCCCTTTTTGAGCGTCCCGGCCATGCGTACATCTCTCTCGAAGTTGACCTCCGACACCACCAACGGCACATCGGCGTCTTTGCGCCAGGCCGACGAGTTGTCGATCACTGTCACTCCGGCCGCCGCGAACCGCGGCGCCTGCACCAGCGACATCGTCTTGCCCGCGGAGAACAATGCGATGTCCAAGCCGGTCGGGTCCGCCGTTGCGGCGTCTTCGACCTCGATCTCCTGGCCGCGGAAAGGCAGCTTGCGGCCCTGCGAACGGGCCGAGGCGAAGAACCGCACCGATGTGGCCGGAAAATCACGCTCCTCGAGCAGCGTGCGCATCACCTGGCCGACCTGACCGGTGGCGCCAATTACGCCAATCGAAACCATTTACCGCCCCGTCCCCGCATACACCGTCGCCTCCTCGTCGCCGCCGAGGCCGAACGCCTCGTGCAACGCAACAACGGCCTTATCTAGTTCGGTGTCGCGGCACAGCACCGAGATGCGAATCTCGGAGGTGGAGATCAGCTCGATGTTGACACCCACCTCGGCCAGCGCCTCACAGAAGGTTGCGGTGACGCCGGGGTGGCTGCGCATGCCCGCCCCGATCAGCGACACTTTGCCGATGTGGTCGTCGTAGAGCAGCTGGGTGAAGCCAATCTCGGCCTTGAGCGAATCCAGCTTTGCCACCGCTGTGGGCCCGACGTCGCGGGAGCAGGTGAAGGTGATGTCGGTCTTGCCGTCCTCGACCTTGGAGACGTTCTGCAGCACCATGTCGATGTTGACGTCGGCGTCGGCGACGGCGCGGAACACCCTGGCGGCGTATCCGGGGATGTCCGGTATCCCGACGACGGTCACCTTGGCCTCGCTGCGGTCGTGCGCGACTCCGGTCAGAATGGCGTCTTCCATGGGCATGTCCTTGATTGATCCGATGACAAAAGTGCCTGGCTTTTCCGAATACGACGACCGGACGTGGACCGGCAGGTTGTACCGGCGGGCATATTCCACGCAGCGCAGCATCAGCACCTTGGCNNCCGCACGCGGCCATCTCGAGCATTTCCTCGAAGGTGACGGTGTCCAGCTTGCGGGCATTGGGGACGATCCGCGGGTCCGCGCTGAAGACGCCGTCCACGTCGGTGTAGATCTCGCAGACGTCGGCATTAAGTGCGGCGGCCAGGGCGACCGCCGTGGTGTCGGAGCCGCCGCGGCCCAGCGTGGTGACGTCCCGGGTGTCCTGGCTGACCCCTTGGAAGCCGGCGACCAAGACGATCCGGCCCTCGTCGAGCGCGGCTTGCAGACGGGTCGGCGTGACGTCGATGATCTTCGCGTTGCCGTGGGTGCCGGTGGTGATGACACCTGCTTGGGAGCCGGTGAACGAGCGTGCCTGCGCGCCGAGCGATTCGATCGCCATGGCCACCAGCGCATTCGAGATGCGCTCGCCCGCCGTCAGCAGCATGTCCAGCTCGCGGGCCGGCGGCACCGGACATACCTGCTGAGCCAGGTCCAACAGGTCGTCGGTGGTGTCGCCCATTGCCGAGACCACCACGACGACGTCGTTGCCCTGCTTTTTGGTCTCAACGATGCGCTCTGCGACGCGGCGGATCCGATCGGCGTCCGCCACCGAGGATCCACCGTACTTCTGTACGACGAGCGCCACTGTTTCTCTGCCTGCCCTTCCTGCGGATAAGTCCACAACAGGATACGTGGCAAGCGCATCTCGGTTAATTCTTGGAATCAACGCGGGTGGGTTGTGGCATGATCGAATGTATGTACTGCTTATCTGCTTAAGTGGCACCACCCCGTACTCGCAGGGCGGGCCCACCCACGCGGGGAATCTCAAATGTTACTGCCGTACGCATCATCGGCTCGAGACGTTCCACGGCGGGTGGTGCGACAGACAACTTGCTGACGGCACGGTAACTCGTCTGGGATACACCCTGGCGCGACAGGTTCACGGAATCCACGGCAAACGCCGGTGCGTCGGCGGGACGTCTCCAACGCCGTTTGAAGAGTATGTGGCAGTGATCAGCACGACACTCTTGGCCTGGATGGTGGCGATGGTGGGGTCGTAGGAACGACCAGTGGGATCGGCAGTCTCTCCATCAACGGGCCGAGTTCCTTTACCTTTCGTTAGGCTCGGGCCGCCAGCAGGAGATAAAGAGCAGCATCGAGACCACCAGCACGGCGATCACCCAGAGTGTGACCGTGACATCGATCCACGATCCGATCGGGGGCGCGTCGGGAAGCGCATTGCGCAGCGGCATCACCGCAAAGAGCATTGCCGCATACCACGTTGTCATCGGCGGCTGAAATTTCCGTCGATTCCGCATCGTCTGAATCGCAACGAAAAGGGCTACTCCGGCGAGCGCGATCAAAACACCGACGATGACGGCGGCGAATGCCTTAGTACTGGGCGAGCGGTGCAACTCCACTCGGTACGGCGCGGGTAGACCGCCATTGTTGACAACAGGAATGTTGACCTTCCAGCCGGGAACACGGTCGACGAATGTCACCGAGGTCCGTTCCGGTACTTGCGAAGCGCCGCGAAAGAGATCGACGGTGACCGGCCCCGATCGGTATGTATCGAAGGGCCAATTCTCCACATCACCACCAATGGTCAGCGGGACAGGAAAAGCACCCGGCACCATGCCCTTCGTCCAGGTGCGCTTGGTCGGCGTTGCCGCGGAGTGGACCGCGATACTGACGTCTTCGTTGAGACCGGTTGCCGGATCCAGCAGTCCGGGCCCGGGCGACAGCGTGACGTTGGCGTTGAGCGTGCCCTTCAGCGATTGCAGGTCTTCGAGGTCGATGTTCACCGTGGTCCCGTCGGCCGCGGGCTGGCCTTCAGTGAGATGGCGTGCGCAGCCACAATCGATTCTGTTATAGAGCACGATGGCGTACGCACCGACGAAGAAGACCACCAGACCGATGATGGAAAACCTGAAGCGCCTCGTGAAACCCTCCGACGGCAAGAGTGCCTCCTGGTTACTGATTCGCCTGAAATGCGTTCCCGGCCAGAAATCATAAGCCCCGCATCGGCGGCGGGCCTCGGCGGGAACTCCCGGCGACGTACCCGGTCTGGTCCGGCAGGCCAAGCCAGAGGAGACGTCGTGCGTCAAAGGCCCGAACGCCTGTGCCTCCCCGTTCGGTGGACAACAGGTGCCGCTGCCCTAAAGGTTCTTCACGTATTCGGTGTCATCATTTGGTGAAAACCTTCTACGGCTGGCGGGAACGACAACTCGCCGACGCCACCCTGGTCTTGACCTCACCGGCCGGGCAGACCTATGTCACCACCCCGGGCAGCGCCCTGCTGTTCCCCGGCCTGTGCGCCCCGGTGGGTGGCATGCCCACCCCCCACACCCATCACCGCATCGCCGACAGCCCCGACCGTGCCGCGATGATGCCCAAACGCCGACGCACCCGCGCCCAAGACCGCGCCCACCGGGTAGCCACCGAACGCAACCACAACCGCCGACGCCGCCAAACGGCCTACCAAGCCGCACAACACACGCCCTCACCCGACGACGGACCACCGCCTTTCTGATCTCACTTTTTGCTCGAAAGGCTGAGCGCGGTACAGTTCAAAACGTGCAGCGGGTGCTCCTCCTCGGACGCCGCGACGGGGTCTGATCCAGACTGGCCTCCCGTCGCGGGTGTTCGCGATGCGCCGGTCTGAAGTTCCTTCTGACAACCCGGAGCAACGATCATGACCAGCTTTCCAGAATCTTCCAGCCCGGACTCCTACGTCTCGGTGCGAACCATCGTCCAACCTGCAGGCCCGCCCGGTCCCGACCAGCCCGCCTGGAATCCCCAGCGGGCATCGTCGATGCCGGTCAATCGGTACCGGCCGTTCGCCGAGGAAGTCGAGCCCATTCGGCTCACCGACCGCAGCTGGCCCGACCGCGTCATCAGCCGCGCCCCCTTGTGGTGCGCGGTGGATCTGCGCGACGGCAACCAGGCGCTGATCGACCCGATGAGCCCGGCCCGCAAGCGCCGCATGTTCGATCTCTTGGTGCGGATGGGCTACAAGGAGATCGAGGTCGGCTTCCCGGCGGCCAGCCAGACCGACTTCGACTTCGTCCGCGAGATCATCACCGACGGCGCCATTCCGGACGACGTCACCATCCAGGTGCTGACCCAGTGCCGACCGGAACTGATCGAGCGCACGTTCGAGGCGTGCACGGGTGCGGCCCGGGCCATCGTGCACTTCTACAACTCGACGTCGATTCTGCAGCGCCGCGTGGTCTTTCGTGCCGACCGGGCCGCGGTGCAGGCCATCGCGACCGACGGTGCCCGCAAGTGTGTCGAGGAGGCCGCGAAATACCCCGGCACGCAATGGCGCTTCGAATATTCGCCGGAGTCCTACACCGGGACCGAGCTGGAGTACGCCAAACAGGTATGCGATGCCGTGGGCGAAATCATCCAACCCACACCGGATAACCCGATCATCTTCAACCTGCCCGCCACGGTCGAGATGGCGACCCCCAACGTCTACGCCGACTCGATCGAATGGATGAGCCGCAACCTGGCCAACCGGGAGTCCGTCATCCTCAGCCTGCATCCCCATAACGACCGCGGAACCGCGGTCGCCGCAGCCGAATTGGGCTACCAGGCGGGTGCGGACCGGATCGAGGGCTGCCTGTTCGGCAACGGCGAACGCACCGGCAACGTGTGCCTGGTGACGCTGGGGCTGAATCAGTTCTCCCGCGGAGTCGACCCCCAGATCGACTTCTCCAACATCGACGAAATCCGCCGCACCGTCGAGTACTGCAACCAGCTACCGGTACACGAACGTCACCCCTACGGCGGGGATCTCGTGTACACCGCGTTCTCCGGTAGCCACCAGGACGCCATCAACAAGGGCTTGGACGCGATGAAGGTGGCCGCCGACGAGGCCGACGAGGACGTCGACGACATGCTGTGGCAGGTGCCGTACCTGCCGATCGACCCCAAGGACGTCGGGCGCACCTACGAAGCGGTGATCCGGGTCAACTCGCAGTCGGGCAAGGGCGGGGTGGCCTACATCATGAAGGCCGACCACGGGCTGGCACTGCCGCGACGGCTGCAGATCGAGTTTTCCCAGGCAATCCAGAAGATCACCGAGGGCGAGGGTGGTGAGGTCTCGCCCAAGGAGATGTGGGATGCGTTCTCCGAGGAATACCTCGCCCCGATTCAGCCCCTGGAACGAATCAAGCAACGCGTCGTCGCCTCGGAAGAAGACGACGGCAGCACCAGCATCGTCGCGACCGTCAAGATCGACGGGGTGGAGACCGAGATCAGCGGTGCCGGCAACGGTCCGTTGGCCGCATTCATCGACGCGCTGGGCGGCGTCGGATTCGACGTCGCGGTTCTCGATTACTCCGAGCACGCGATGAGTGCCGGCGACGACGCCCAGGCCGCGGCCTACGTCGAGGCTTCGGTGGGCGGACGCACGGTATGGGGCGTGGGGATTGCGCCGTCGATCACCACGGCTTCGCTGCGCGCTGTGGTTTCGGCGGTCAACCGGGCCGCCCGAGGCTAACCGCGGCTGAGCGTCAGAACAGCGCGAGCTGCTCGTCGAGCGGGGTGGCGTCGGCGAACTCGTTCAGGCTGGTGCCACTCATCACGGCGCGAACGCCATCCATGAACAGGGCGTCAGACACCATCGGCACCCCCAACCGCTCGGCGAGATAGCCCTTGCCCTGCGCGGGGGCAGCGTCGTTGCAGATGACCAGCGACGTCTCGTCGTCGACGGAGTCGCGGTAGGCCAGCCCGGCGTGCAGGATCCGCTCGACGAGTTCCTCGTGGGTCCGTCGCACCTCGGCGGCCAGCGCCACCCGCATGCCCTGCACTAACGGCCTGCCGCGGACATATTGGCCCGGGTTCAGATAGGGGCAGGGCATCCGGGATGCCAACGCCTTCAGCGGTCGAAGCTCGTCGTGGGTCACCCGGCCGTTCGGCCACCGGCGCCGGGTCACCGGACGCACAGGCAGCCAGACGTCGCGTTCGCGCGCCCGCTGCAGTGCCGGTGCGAGTACCCCGGTCAAGACCAATGCGTCGTCGAAAGCGTCATGCGCCCGCTGCTGGGTCACGCCGTAATGCGCCGCTAGCGTCTCCAACCGCAGGTTCTCTGTACCGAGGTCGAGCCGCCTGGCCAACTCGACAGTGCACATGACGGTGTCGAGGGGAAGGACGGCTCCAGCGAGCTCGGCCTCGGCGGTCAAGAACCCGTAGTCGAACGCGACGTTGTGCGCTACCAGCGTGCGGCCGCGCAGCACCTCGATCACGTCATCGACGATATCGGCGAATTGCGGCTGGTCCTCGAGCATGTCCGCGGTCAGCCCGTGTATGTGGGTGGGGCCCGGGTCGACGCCCGGGTTGAGCAGGCTGACCACCGACTGCTCCACCTTGCCGTCCGCGTCCAGGCCGAGTACAGCAATGCTGATGACCCGCGCCTGACCTGGCCGAAAGCCCGTGGTCTCGACGTCAACGACGGCCCAACCCCCCTCCGGCGCGGCGGCCGGTCGGCCCCAGGAGATCGGGTTCATGAACTGAGGATTACACGTCGGTCCGACATCACCTGGTCGCTGCGCATCGTGTCGGCCGCGAATCTGATTCGGACGACCCGCTGCGCCCGGCAGAAAACGCCGCGCTTGCGATCGCCCGTAAACTTCCGGGGTGGAACTTCGCCGGGCGGTTACCCCCCGGGCGCGTCTGGCGCTGGCCGCGGGGTCGAGCGCGCGATGGGCATCGCGGGTCACCGGACGCGGGGCCGGCGCGATGATCGGTGGCCTGGTCGCGATGACGCTGGACCGCTCGATTCTGCGTCAGCTTGGGGCGGGGCGGCGCACGGTCGTCGTCACCGGCACCAACGGCAAGTCGACGACCACCCGGATGACGGCGGCCGCGCTGGCGACGATGGGACCTGTGGCCAGCAACTCCGAAGGGGCCAACATGGACGCCGGCCTGGTGGCGGCGCTGGCCGCCGACCGGCATGCCATGCTGGCCGCCCTGGAAGTCGACGAGATGCACGTGCCGCATGTTTTAGATGCAATAGAGGCTGCGGTGGTCATCTTGCTCAATCTGTCGCGCGACCAGTTGGACCGGGTCGGCGAGATCAACGTCATCGAACGCACGCTGCGGGGTGGCCTGTCCCGCCACCCCGAGGCCGTCGTGGTCGCCAACTGTGACGACGTGCTGATGACCTCGGCCGCCTACGACGCCCCGCACGTGGTGTGGGTGGCCGCCGGCGGCGCGTGGGCGAACGACTCCGTCAGCTGTCCTCGCAGCGGCGAAGTCATCATCCGCGACAAGGGCCACTGGTACAGCACTGGCACCGACTTCAAACGACCAACCCCGCACTGGTGGTTCGACCCGGAAGATGGGGGCACCCTCTACGGGCCCGACGGGCTGGCCCTGCCGATGCGGCTGGCGCTGCCCGGCGCGGTGAACCGCGGCAACGCCGCTCAGGCCGTGGCCGCCGCCGTCGCCCTGGGCGCCGACCCCGCCAAGGCCGTCGCCGCCGTTTCGGCCGTCGATGAAGTCGCGGGGCGCTACCGGACCGTCCGGATAGGGCGGCACGAGGCGCGGATCCTGCTGGCCAAGAACCCGGCCGGCTGGCAGGAGGCGCTGTCGATGGTGAACAAGGACGCCGCCGGGGTCGTCATCGCGGTCAACGGCCAGGTTCCCGATGGCGAGGACCTGTCGTGGCTGTGGGACGTGCGCTTCGAGCACTTCGAGAAGACCCCAGTGGTGGCGGCCGGTGAACGCGGCACCGACCTGGCCGTGCGGCTGGGGTACGCGGGCGTCGAGCACACCCTGCTGCACGACACCATGGCCGCCATCGCCTCCTGCCCACCGGGACAGGTAGAGGTCGTCGCCAACTACACGGCGTTCCTGCAGCTGCAGCGGAAGCTGGCGCGGCATGACTGACTCACGCGTGCGGATCGGGCTGGTGCTGCCCGACGTCATGGGCACGTACGGCGACGGCGGCAACGCGGTGGTGTTGCGCCAACGGCTGTTGCTGCGCGGCATCCCCGCCGAGATCGTCGAGATCACCCTCGCCGATCCGGTGCCGGAATCGCTGGACCTCTACACGCTGGGCGGCGCGGAGGACTACGCGCAGCGGCTGGCCACCCGCCATCTGATCAAGCATCCGGGGCTGCAGCGCGCAGCCGAGCGGGGCGCGCCCGTGCTGGCGATCTGCGCGGCCGTCCAGGTGCTTGGGCACTGGTATGAGACCTCGGCGGGCGAACGGGTCGACGGCGTTGGCATGCTCGACGTGACCACCACGCCGCAGGACGCGCGCACCATCGGCGAAGTGGTCAGCACACCGCTGCTGGCTGGGCTGACCGAAAGGCTCACCGGCTTCGAAAACCACCGCGGCGGAACGGTTCTCGGCGCTGCAGCGTCACCCCTGGGTGCGGTGGTCCAGGGTGTGGGCAACCGCGGCGGGGACGGCATCGACGGCGCGGTTCAGGGCAGCGTGGTCGCGACGTACATGCACGGTCCGTGCCTGGCCCGCAACCCGGAGCTGGCCGACCTACTGCTGAGCAAGGTGGTGGGTGAGCTGAAGCCGCTGAAGTTGCCCGAGGTGGAGTCGTTGCGCCGAGAACGGCTGCGGGCCTAGCTGTCCAACCTGTCGAACTGGCCGTCCCGATACCGCTCGACGCACGCCGCTCGCCTGACCTTGCCGCTGGTGGTGATCGGTATCGAGCCCGGCGCCACCAGCACCAGATCGCCGACGGCAAGGCCGTGTGCATTGAATACCGCCGACGCGACTTCTTGCCGGACCGTCAGCAGCTTTTCTGCCACCTCTGCGTCGGAGTCGCCGCGCTTCTTCAGTTCGATGACGGCGACAAGCTTCTCCGTGTGACCGTCCTCGACGGATATCGCCGCGACCCGGCCGCCGGATATCTCCTGGATCGTCAACTCGATGTCGTCAGGAGCGTGGTTCCGCCCATGGACGATCAAAAGGTCCTTGATGCGGCCGACGATGAAGAGCTCGCCGTCGGAGATGAAGCCAAGGTCCCCGGTCCGCAGCCAAGGCCCTTCGGGGGTACCAGCCGAACGGTCGACAAGCACGCCCCCGAAAGTGCGCTCGGTCTCCTGGGGTTTGCCCCAATAGCCGGCGGCGACATTGTCGCCGTGCACCCAGATCTCCCCCACCGTTGCCTCCGGGCACTCCACGCTGGTGTCGGGATCTGCGATCCGCACCGTCGGCGATTGCGGCACACCGTAACTGACCAGCGCGGTACCGCCGTCGAATCGCTCCGCGTGACCGGCGGATAATTTGTCAGCTTCGAAGCGGACGACTTCTGGCGGTTGTGCGGGTGTACGGGTCGCCACGTATACCGTCGCTTCGGCCAGTCCGTACGAGGGCCGAATCACGTTGTCACGCAGACCGAAGCGAGCGAACCGCTCAGTAAAGCGCCGCAGCGTCGCGGGCTGCACCCGCTCGGCACCGTTTTGGATGATCAGAACGTCCCCGAGATCCAGCCCGGCCATGTCCTCGTCGGTGGTCTTTCGCGCCGCCAGGTCGAAAGCGAAGTTCGGCGCAGAGGAGAACACCCGACCATTGCCGGCGAGCAATTGCATCCATCGAGCCGGACGTTGCAAAAACGCCAGCGGACTGATGGACACACCGTGGACTCCGGCCAGAATCGGTGCGCAAACTCCTAAGATCAGGCCCAGATCGTGGTAATACGGCAGCCACGACACAGTGGTGGTGTCCGGCGGAGCGAACTTTCCGTACTCCAGAAAATAGTCGGACGTGATCTGTCGGAAGTTGGCCATCAGGTTCCGGTGCGAGATCATGACTCCGGCCGGCTGACGGGTCGAACCGGACGTGTATTGCAAATACGCCGTGCTCTCGATGTCAATTGCTGCAGCTCTGAATCCGCGCCCAGGGGCGGGGTCAAGCCGGTCGACCTCGACGATCGCCGAACCACCGAACTCGCCCTGCGGCCCGACGTGTTTGGCGACATCGCCGGCGACCGAGGACGTGGTCAGAACGGCAGCGGGCGCGGCGTCGTGAACCACCAAATCAACGCGTTCATCGGTAGTACCACCCGGAACAGACAGCGGAACCGCAATCCATCCCGCCTGCAATGCGCCGAGGAACCCGACCAGGTAATCAAGCCCCTGGGGGGCCAGGATGACGGCTCGGTCACCGGTGGAACCGGTGCGGCCGAGCACTTGGGCGACGCTGGACGCGCGTCGGTACAGCTGCGACCACGTCAGGGACTCGGCCACACCGTCCCAGTCCCGTTCGTAGTCGATGAACGTGACGGCGACGTCGTCCGGCTGCAGACCGGCGCGCTCGCGAAGGACGGTGGGAATGGACGCCTCAGTCACTTTTGCCAGGGTACCTGAAACCGCCCCCGTTCAAACCCTTCTCCGCTATCCCTCCGCCAACCTGTCGCGCAGACTCTTTGGCCGTATATCGGGCCAGTTCTGTTCGATGTACTCGAGACATGAAGCGCGGTCCGCTTCGCCATAAGCCACCCGCCAACCTGCCGGAACATCGGCGAAGGTCGGCCACAGGCTGTGTTGCTCCTCTTAGTTGACCAGCACGAAGAAGCTGCCGTTGTCGTCGTCAAACGGATTCGTCGTCACAGTGGCCCCCATTACCCCATTGACTCGGGATGCAATCCACCCCGTTGGCCCGGTCCTCGACCCGAGGCGGTGTTGCTGCCACCTGCGGGGCGAGAATTCTTTTAGAATCAGTGCAGGACCATCCCTCAGCCTTTCTCGACCCACCTATCGGCACGCCTCGCTGCACCTCTCTAGAAGGAATCCGATGACCAATGTCTTGAGTACCAGGGTCGCCGCTGTGCTGAGCGCGGCCGCCGCCGCAGCGGTGGTCGGATTCGCCGGTGCCGCCCACGCCGCCCCNNTTCTGGCACTTTCAGATAGCGCAATACGCCTGCGGGGAGCTGGCGGTCGCCGACGTGATCGGGCAGATCACCGGCCACGAGCCCTCCGAGGAAGAGATCACCACCGCGGCCGAGCACACGCCGAGCGACAGGCATGCCGGACCGGTCTACACCCCCTCCAGCAGAACCAGCAACGACGACCTGGTGGTGCTGCTGGGGCACTACGGAATCCAGGCCGGAGCATTCCACAGCAATCTCGACCTGATCGAGCAGGATCTGGATCACGGGCGCAGGGTGATCGTCGGGGTCAACGACAAGACCCTCTGGAATGAATCCGGCAACGGCGGTCAGGAAAACCACTTCGTCGTCGTCACCGGCATCGACACCAACGCCAATGTGGTGCACGTCAACGACAGCGGCACCATGACCGGCCGCGACGAGCAGGTCTCCATCGCCACCTTCCAACGGGCCTGGGCCGCCAGCGACGATTTTGCCGTTGTGACCAAGTAACGGCGCGCCGGGCCCGCCTTAAACCATCGCCCGGCGGCCGGTGAGCGCGCGGCCCAGCGTCAGCTCGTCGGCGAACTCCAAGTCGCCACCCATCGGCAGTCCCGACGCGATCCGCGTCACTGTCAGGCCCGGGATGTCGCGCAACATCCGAACCAGGTAAGTCGCGGTGGCCTCACCCTCGGTATTCGGGTCGGTGGCGATGATCACCTCGGTGATGTCGACATCATCGACCCGCTCACCGATGCGGGTCAGCAGCTCGCGGATCCGCAACTGTTCGGGACCAACTCCAGACAACGGATCAAGCGCACCGCCCAGCACGTGGTAGCGGCCGCGGAACTCGCGGGTGCGCTCGACGGCCTGGATATCCTTGGGTTCCTCGACGACGCACACCTGCGTACCGTCCCGGCGCGGGTCGCCGCAGATCCGGCAGCGCTCGTCGTCGGAGACGTTGCCGCACACCGCACAAAACCGCACGCCGTCACGGACTTTCGCCAGCACGGCGGTCAGCCGGTCGATGTCGGGCGGCTCAACTGACAGCAGGTGAAAGGCGATGCGCTGCGCGCTTTTTGGCCCGATACCCGGCAGCTTGCCGAGCTCGTCGATCAGATCCTGGACGGGTCCCTCAAACATGCCGGTACAACGTCAGAGCTGCGGCATCTGCGTCGGCGGTTCCGGTCTGGCCGGTGGAGCGCCCAGACCGCCGGCCAGCGACCCCAACCGCTCCTGCGCCATCGCGGTGACTTGCTTGGAAGCGTCGGCCATGGCGCCGACAATCAAGTCCTGCAAGGTCTCGATGTCGCCGGGGTCGACAACCTTGGGATCGATCTTTACCGCGATCACCTCGCCACTGCCTTTGACGACGACCTTGACCAGACCTCCGCCCGCTTCACCGCGTACCTCAGCGTTGGCGAGCTGTTGCTGGGCTTGGAGTAGCTTCTGTTGCATCTGCTGCGCCTGAGCGAGCAGCGCCGACATATCGCCTCCGGGTTGCATGACAGTCCCCTCGCATTTTGGTCTCAAGTTGGTTTCGCCTGCGGGTGTTGGGCGATTCGAAACCCTCAGCGTAGACCGCGCGACATTACCTTTGCGCCGTGGACCTAAGAGTGAGCAGGCGTGTCGGAATCAGAATGGTCGTCGGCGCACTCGTCGCTGCCTCGACAGCGATCATGCCGACCGCGATCGCAACCCCGTCCAATATCGCCGGCATGGTCGTTTTCATCGACCCGGGCCACAACGGGGCCAACGACTCTTCCATCGGCCGCCAGGTGCCAACCGGTCGCGGCGGCACCAAGGACTGCCAGACCAGCGGAACGGCGACCAACGACGGCTACCAGGAACACACCTTCACCTGGGACACCGCACTTCGGGTCCGCGCTGCGTTGAACGCCCTCGGGGTCCGGACGGCGATGTCACGCGGCAATGACAACGCGGTGGCCGGGTGCGTCGATCAGCGCGCCGAGATGGCCAACGCGCTGCACCCCAACGCGGTCATCAGCCTGCACGGTGACGGCGGCCCGGCATCCGGCCGCGGGTTTCACGTCAACTACTCGGCCCCACCGCTCAACGCGGCCCAGGCCGGGCCCTCGGTGCAGTACGCCCAAATCATGCGCGACCAGCTGCAGGCCTCGGGCATTCCGCCGGCTAACTACATCGGCCAAAACGGCCTCTACGGTCGCTCGGATCTGGCCGGGCTCAACTTGGCGCAGTATCCGTCGATACTGGTCGAGCTGGGCAATATGAAGAACTCCACCGACGCGGCGCTGATGGAATCCCCTGACGGAAGGCAGAAGTACGCCGAGGCCGTGGTCCGCGGCGTCGCGGGCTTCCTGGCCACCCAGGGCCAGGCACGGTAAGCGGGCCGGCTAGCTTTCCAGCTCGTTCTTCAAGTTGGCCAGCACCTCGGACTGAATTCTCTTCAGCCCCAATGGTGCAAAGGTTTTCTCGAAGAAGCCCTTGACGCCGCCCGCGCCAGTCCAGGTCGTCTTCACGGTGACGCTGGACCCCGGTCCCGCAGGTGCCACAGTCCAATTGGTGATCATGGACGAGTTGGCGTCCTTCTCGATGACGGTGTGACCGGCGACGTCAACGCCGACCTGCACGTCGCGAATGCGCGATTTGGTGGCCTGCAGCTTCCACTTGGCGACTGTGCCCTGCCCCTGCCCGCCCTGCACCACCTGGTACTCGCTGTACTGCGACGACAGGATTTTCGGCCTGATCTTCTGATAGTCAGCCACCGCGGCCAGCGTGTCCGCGGGGTCAGCGTTAATCAAGGTGGTGCTCGACGCGCTCACCTGTCCCATCAGGCGCAACTCCTTTGTGATGCCGCCCGCGCGTGAGTGCGCGGGCTGTTTCCGAAGACCAGGGTATATGTGGTGGCTCTAGCCGTTTTCGATGCGGCGCGC
Organism: Mycobacterium sp.; assembly: GCA_003165155.1. GTDB lineage: Bacteria > Actinomycetota > Actinomycetes > Mycobacteriales > Mycobacteriaceae > Mycobacterium. Next base: position 23,112 of record PLSK01000190.1, read on the forward strand.
GCCTAGTTCGCTCTGCAACAGTTCGAGTGCAGCCTCTTCCGGGTCGCGACGCGGCGCCTCCGGGTCGCCTTGGCCGGCTTCGGCGAGCATGTTTTCCTCTTCGTCACGCTGAGCGGAATCCACTTCAGGGACGGCGGTTGGCTCCTCCTTCGCGGGCACCGCACTTACCTCGGCGGGCGCCGGGGAGCCGGTCTCACACCGCACCCGCCAATTAACTCCCAGGGCATCTTTGAGCGCTTCGGCGATGACATCCGAGTTCCGCTGTTCGGACAGCCGCTTGGCCAGTGGCGCGGATTCGTGGGTCAGCACCAACGTGTTGCCCTCCACGGCGCGGACAGTCGCGCCCGCCAGCATCACCTCGGTGGTGCGGCTGCGCTGACGCACTTTGTCGCGCACCGTCGGCCACATGGTCCGCACCGCGGCCGCGTTGAGCTCACCCGGGGCGGGGGCGGGCTCGGGCGCCGCTGGCGCGGGCGGCTCGGGCGCGGGCGGCGGCTTCGGGCTGGGCTGGGCTACCGGTTCGAGCGGTGCGGGTCGCGGCGTGGCGGGCACGGCCACGGCCGCCGGTGCAGTCTGAGGTGCGGGGATCGACATCTCCAGCCGGGTCTCGATCCGCTCGACACGCTGCAGCAGAGCCGACTCGGCGTCGCTGGCCGAGGGCAGCAGCAGTCGCGCGCAGACCACCTCGAGCAGCAAACGTGGCGCCGTCGCACCGCGCATTTCCCCCAGCCCGGCTTGTACGACCTCGGCGTACCGGGTCAGGGTCGCCGGGCCGAGTCGGACCGCTTGCTCGCGCATCCGGTCCAGCACGTCCTCCGGCGCGTCCACGACACCGCGGGTTGCCGCGTCGGGGACCGCTTGCAGCACGATGAGATCGCGGAAGCGCTCCAGGAGATCGGTGGCAAATCGTCGGGGGTCGTGGCCGGCGTCGATCACCGATTCGACCGCACTGAATAACGCGGCGGCGTCCGAAGCCGCCAGAGCGTCGACCGCGTCGTCGATCAGTGCGACGTCGGTGGCGCCCAGCAGCCCGAGCGCGCGCTGGTAGGTGACCCTGGGGCCGCCCGGGCCGTCTTCAGAGCCCGCCACCAACTGATCCAGTACCGAGAGCGTGTCGCGTGGCGATCCGCCACCGGCCCGGATCACCAGCGGATACACCGCGTCGTCGACGACGACGCCCTCTTGCTCGCAAATCCGCCCGATCAACGACCGCATGGTGCGCGGCGGCAGCAGCCGGAATGGGTAGTGATGAGTGCGGGACCGGATCGTCGGCAGCACCTTCTCCGGCTCAGTGGTGGCGAAGATGAAGATGAGGTGTTCGGGCGGTTCCTCCACGATCTTGAGCAGGGCGTTGAACCCCGCCGTGGTGACCATGTGGGCTTCGTCGATGATGAACACCCGGTAGCGCGACTGCGCGGGGGCGTAGAACGCCCGGTCCCGCAGCTCGCGGGTGTCGTCCACACCGCCGTGGCTGGCGGCGTCGAGTTCCACCACGTCGATGCTGCCCGGCGCATTGGGTGCAAGCCCCGTGCAGGAATCGCAAACCCCACACGGAGTGGCCGTCGGTCCCTGCTCACAGTTCAATGACCGGGCCAGGATGCGCGCCGACGAGGTTTTCCCGCAGCCGCGCGGCCCGGAGAAAAGGTACGCATGGTTGATCCGGCCGGCTTCCAGAGCGATGGAAAGCGGCTCGGTGACGTGCTCCTGCCCCACCACCTCGGCGAATGTTGCCGGTCGATACTTGCGGTAGAGGGCCACGGTCAGCCAGGCTACCGCCGCCCGGCGACGATGCGGACCCGACTGGGTCCGCTGAGGAGCCGGGCAATCAGGTCCCGCCCGGCGTCAACGCCGACCCGACGGGAGGGGACGCCGTCAGTCACACGGATGCGGCCGGGGCCAGGTGGGCCTCCGAAGCCGCCAGCAGGGCGCACGTCGCCAGTCCGTCGACCGCGTCCTGCAGGTCAGGTATCGACGGGAAGGTCGGCGCGATCCGGATGTTTTTGTCGTCCGGGTCTTTCCGATACGGGAACGAGGCACCCGCCTCGGTGACCGCGATACCCGCGTCCTTGGCCAGGGCCACGGTGCGGCGTGCTGTGCCCGGCAAAACGTCGAGGCTGATGAAATAGCCGCCCTTGGGATCCGTCCAGGTAGCGATCTTGGAATCGCTCAGCCGCTGGTCCAGAATATCCAGCGCCAAGGCGAATTTCGGCGCCAGTATCTGCTGGTGGCGCAGCATCTGCAGGCGAACCCCGTCGGCATCGCCGAAGAACCGCAGATGCCGTAACTGGTTGATCTTGTCGGGGCCGATCGACTTCTTTCCCGCGTACTGCAGATACCACGCGATGTTGCCCAGCGATCCGCCCAGGAAGCTGACGCCGGCACCGGCGAAGGTGATCTTCGAGGTGGACGCAAAGACGTAGGGCCGATTCGCGTTGCCGGCCTTGGCGGCCAGTCCGAGAACATCGACCTGGCGGTTGAAGTCCAGCGTCAAGGTATGCACCGCATATGCGTTGTCCCAGAACAACCGGAAGTCAGGGGCCGCGGTCCGCATTTGGACCAGGCGGCGCACCGTTTCCCAGGAGTATGTGATGCCGGTGGGGTTGCCGAACACCGGAACCGTCCACATCCCCTTGATAGCGGGGTCGACGTCGACGAGCTCTTCGATCAGGTCGACGTCGGGACCGTCTTCACGCATCGGGATCGGGATCATCTCGATGCCCATCGTCTCGGTGATGGCGAAGTGCCGGTCGTAGCCGGGGACCGGGCACAGGAACTTGATGCTTGGTTCGTCTTTCCACGGCCGCTGCGAGTCCACGCCGCCGTACAGCATCGAGAACGCCACGAGATCGTGCATCAACTCCAGGCTGGAGTTGTTGCCCGCGATCAGGTTGGGCACTGGGATGCCGAGCAACTCCCCGAATATGGCCCGCAGCCCGGGAAGGCCGTGCAGCCCGCCGTAGTTGCGGGTGTCAGTCCCCTCTTCGTCGCGGTAGTCGTCGCCGGGCATACCCAGCAGCTGGTTGGACAGGTCCAACTGCGCTGGAGAGGGCTTGCCCCGGGTCAGATCCAACGCCAGCTTCTTGGCCCGAAGCTCGGCATAGTCCTGCTGGTGGCGGGCGTGCAGAGCCGATAGCTCCGCAGGGCTGAGGGAATCGAAAGCCACCGCGGGGCCCTTTCACTGTCGAACAAAGTTAGGGGACCCCGCGCACCCGACAGAGCCCATTGACCCTTGCTGCCTTCCGGCCCTGGGGGAGTTCACAGGATAGACGCCGCGCGGGGTCCGTCCCGAGTCTAATACCTGGGCCCGGCGGATCGGCGGCGGCCGCAGGACTGACGGCGTGCGTCAGCGGCTACCATGTCCACGGAGGATTCGCCTAGTGGCCTATGGCGCTCGCCTGGAACGCGGGTTGGGTTAACGCCCTCGCGGGTTCAAATCCCGCATCCTCCGCAATGGGCTGAACTGGCACAAGGAGGCGTATGGGACGCACGGTCGCCATGCTGTGGCACGCGGCATTTTCGATTGGCGCTGGCGTCCTCTACTTCTTATTTGTGATGCCCCGCTGGACCGAGCTGATGGGCGAAACCGGCCACACGTTGGGCACAGCGCTGCGGATCGTGGCGGGCGTGCTGATCGGATTGGCCGCGCTGCCGGTGGTGTTCACCCTGCTGCGCACCCGCAGGCCCGAACTCGGCGTCCCGCAGCTGGCACTATCACTGAGGACCTGGTCGATCGTCGCCCACGTGCTGGCCGGGGCGCTGATCATCGGAACCGCGATCAGCGAGATCTGGCTCAGCCTGGATGCTGCCGGACGCTGGCTGTTCGGCATTTACGGCGCCGCCGCAGCGATCGCGGTACTCGGGTTCTTCGCCTTCTATCTGTCTTTTGTCGCCGAGCTGCCGCCGCCACCGCCGAAACCGATCAAGGCGAAGAAGCCCAAAAAGAGCGCTGGTCGCCGTAAGAAGGGCGCCGACGAAGCCGACGAGACCGACGAAGCCGAAACGGAAGAAGTCGACGAGACCGAAACCGCAGAAGCCGACCAAACAGAAGAAGCCGAGACTCAAGTCGAGGAAGCGCCGGTCGCCGAAGACACCGAAGACACTCGGGCCGGGCTGCAAAACCGCCGTCCGACCGGGAAGGGTTCGCATCGGATGCGTCGCAGGTCCAGCCCCGGTGGCATCGCTGTCAAGGGGGCCGTCGAGGAGTGAACCCCGGGAGCTAGATCTTTTACCGACTGGCGATAACGACCGGGATGTCGGTGTTCTCATCCGTGTAATAGCTCGCGCACACCCGGTGATAACCGTCGGCAATCTGCAGCTGAACACCGGTCATCAAGTCACCCCGGACCGCCAGGATGGGCGACAACGGATCGCCTGCTTTGATCTTGGCCAGATCCGCGGCGACGTGGGGATTGTCGGCGGGTAGCAGAGTCAGCTGCGCTGCTCGAAGAATGTCCTTGGCCTTCTTGTAGACGACGGTCCCGGCCCGCAGCCGCTTCGTCACCTTGTTGACGGTGGGCAGGTCCGCGATCAAGGCCAGATAGTCAGCCGCTGCCGGAAAGTCATGGGCCTCGGGCTTTTCCAGCCATTTCACAACTGCCATTGGTTGTCTCCCTTTATCGTTCCGCGTCGACGAAGCCTACCGGGCCGACGCACAAAATTGGGATCGGTAGCAGCGAGCGCGGTTTGTACTTGCCGCATGACGACGCCACAGGGGCGGCGCATGAACGGAAGGAATCGGCGTGAAAAGACTTCTCGCGGCTGCAATCGGAACACTGGGCTGCGCATCGGCGCTGGTGGCCTGCTCGAGCGGCGGCAATACAGCCAGCCCGTCCTCATCGACAGCGCCAAGTGTCGCCGCCGGCGGCGGCACGCAGATCCAGGTGGGCGGCAGCGACCTTCCAGGCTTGAACCCGGCCTCGGTGACTTGCGTCAAACAGGGCGGCAAGATCGACATCGGCAGTGGCTCCACCGGCGGCCCGCAACAAGCGTTGGCCGTAGTGATGACGGACGAGGCCACCCCGAAGGTCGAGTCGCTGGCACTCGTTGTCGACGGCAATGCGTTGTCGGTCGCCAACAACATGGGCGCCAAGGTGGGTTCGGCCAATGTGGCGGTCAACGGGAAGACCTACACCATCACCGGCCAGGCACAGGGCGCCGATATGAAGAACCCGATGGCCGGAATGATCACCAAGGACTTCAACATCAAGGTTAGCTGCGGTTAATCGGTCAGACTCCGGGCGGCGGACGTGCCTCACTCACACGTCCGCCGCTCCGGGCTGCTTATGATGCAGCCGTGTCGGTTCCCGGCGAATTAGAGCGTGCCCGCCGTCTGGCGTTTGCCGCCGACGAGATCGCGGCCCGGGATCTGCTGCTGTCTCTGGTTCCGCTGATCGAGGACGAAGATCGAGACGATCTCATGCTGGAAGTTCTTGCTCAGCTTGGCGAGATCTACCTTGCGCGCGGAGCCGATGACGGAGTGCGAGAGTCCATCCGGCGCATCCGCGACTGTTTGGCCATCTATTCGGGGATCGCCGCCGGCACGATGCCGGACGCGGCCGCCCAGATGCTCCGTCGATACACGCGGCGGGCCCAGTTTCTGGAAGCGGGTCTGGCCGCGGCGCAGGGCGATCACGATCGTGCCGCTGCGGCGCTGGCGACCCTAGGAGACTTGGGAGTCGACGGGGAAGACGACGGGGAACACGCGGACCTGCTCACCCACGCCCAAATCCTTTGCGGGACCGCGCTCTGCGACGACGACTTGCACGTGCGATCGGTTCCGCTGTGGGAGCAAGTACTCAGCGCCTTGCAGGGCCCGGCCCAGCCCGGCGGCAATCCCCGAATAGATAGCCAGCTCGCCGACTACGTTCGAATAGCCGGAGCCACCGCATACGGCAGATTCTGCGTCGAGACCGGGCGACTGCCCGAGGCCGAACCCTGGCTGCGCCGGGCGGAGGCCCGGGCGCAAGCTAACGGATGGGAACTGGCAACCGCAAGAGCGCAATTGGAGCGCGCCGCGGCGTGCTGGTCGGCACGCGACCAGGCGGCCACGGAGCAACTGAGCTCGAAAGCCTATCCCGTCATCGCCCGGTACGCCCGAGCTCATGACGTCTCCCGCTGCTGGCTCTATCTCGGGCTGACCCGAATGGCAGCCGGCGCGCTGGAAGCGGCCGACCAATGCTGGGAACACGCCGAGCGGCACTGGCGCGAACTGGGCAAGCCACTACACATCCATCGCATCCTGCTGCAGCGCAGCTGGATAGCGATCTTTCGCGGCCGGTTCGCCGACGCTGTCGAGCTGATCGCGCAGGCGCGGGAATGGCTAGACTCGTCGCCACGCAGCAGCTGGCTGCAGTACGCCCAGCTCGACAATCACCTGGGCACCGCATGGCGGGCGGATGCGTTGGCCGACCTCGGCTTGGACGCCGCCGGCGACCCGTCCGACACGTGGCGCGAAGTCGAAGCCAGACAAGCCAACGCGCTGGGCATCACCCGGGCGCACGTCGGCAGCCCGCAATACCTACGCGCGGCGACCAAGCTCGAACAGGCCGCCGAGCTCAAGCTGCCCGCTGCGCTGGCCGTCGATTCGGTGCGGTATTCGATCGCCGGCGCCGACGCCCGATCCCGTTGGGCAAACCGCATTTCGGCTCCACTAATGGCGGGCGCCTTCGCCGTCGCCTGGGAGTGGGACAACACCGAGCTGATCAGCGAACTGATCGAGTATCACAGCGCCCGGGGAACTTTCAGCACCGAGCCGCAGGCGCGGGAAGCTGGACCGGAAATTGGCGAATGGGCGGCCACCGCTACTACCCCGGTTCTCCTCGAAACGGAGCCGGTCACACCGGTGGTGACGGCCGTTTCGCTGACCCGGTTAGGCCCATTGCCGCCGTTACGGATGCAGCCGGATGCGCCGCCGATCATGAGTCACTATCGCGCGCTGGCGTCGCAGCGATACGGCCGTGACGTCACGGCAAGAGAACCCGCCTGGTCGACTTGGCCATGACCGGCCGGCTGACCCTCGTCCTGCGATTCGCCGACGTCGGGATCGCCACGTACGCCAGTTTGCGCATCGTCGGGCAACCGTCGCGGACGGTCACCTGGGTGATAGACGAACCGACCCTGCTTGCGGCGCTGCAAGAGCTGGCCGACGCGTTACCCGAGCCACGCCCTTCGGAGATCCGGCGTGACGCCATTGAGCGGGCACTGTCCAGGGGTCCCTTCGCCGCACCGGATACCGAACTGACAGTCGCCTACATCCTGGGCGTGCTGCTGATCGGCTCGTCGGGCTGGCAGCTGCTGACGGAGTGTCTGGCTTCGCCGCGCGCGGTGCTGTTCATCTCGCCCAGCGCCCGGCTCGCACGGGTCCCCTGGGGGCTGCTCGCGATGCCCAAATCGGGTCCAACCGCGGAGGAATTGATCCGTGCCCGGGCGGCATCATTCACCAACACCGGTGTCACCCCGGCCCAAATCCCTTGGCAACTTGCCGATATCGGTGCGCACACCGACGGCTACCGGCTGATCGAATTGGTCGACGTGCTGATGGCGGTGCCACTCAATATCGTGCACTCGCCGCGAGCACCGGCCGGCTGGGACAGCAGGCAAGACGGTCCGCCGATATTGGTCCTCGACCCTCGAGTGCCGGGGCAACTTCCGGACTCCGCGCTCGGATCGGTGCTCGGCAGGCCGTCGGCGCAGACGCCGTTGGCGCGGTACTTCACCGGGCTGATGCAGCGCCGACCGGTGCTGCCCGCTGTCGACACGGTGGTCGAGCTGTTCCGCCGTCAGGATGCCGACCGCGGCTGGCTGGCCCGGGTGCTTAGGCAAAACCCCAGCCGGCTCCTGTACGTCGGGCACGCGAGTTCGGCAGACGCCGGCCCCGATCATGCCAGCCGGGCGGACCGGGCGGCGATTCACCTCGCTTGTACGGCAATGGTTTCCGGGGATGCCGCCGCTATCGGCGATCATCGTCCGCTGACCGCGTCGGACCTGATGTCGCTGCGGTTGCCGATGCCGCCGCGGGCTGCACTGCTGGCCTGCGGATCAGGCGGCGACTATCAATTCGATGAGGCGACCGGTCTGGTGGCGGCGATGATCCTAGGCGGAGCGCAGTTGGTTACCGCCACCCTATGGTCGCTACCCACCACCGCGGCCTATCGGCGGTTCGCGCCGCCCTGCGATGATCCGGCCGACCCGATGGCCGACATTGTCGTCGCCGTCGATCGCGCACACGAAACCGTTGAGGCGGGGTGCGCGGTGAATCGCTGGCAACGTGAACAGATGCATCGCTGGCGTGCCGGTGTCATCACCGCCAGCCCGCTGTACTGGGGTGCCCTGGTGACGTTCGCCGTCGACGGCGCGCGCTGACGCTGGTCAACCGGGCCGCACGCACGAGGCGCGGACCGCCAGAACGTCATCGGGCAACGAAAGCCGTTCGCGGGCGCGGGGATCAAATGCGACCAATACGACCAGTCCGGGCCGCAACACCGACATGTCCGGATCTGAGTCACGGTGCGTCAGTCGGCCGATGAACTCCTCCCCTCGCACGCCGGTCACCTGGATCAAGATCTCGCGCTCGGCGTCGGCGGTTGCGGATACGGTGCCGACGGCCACGGTAGGCCCGTCGGTGAACGCACGTCGACCGAACATGTGCCTGAGCCTTTTCATGCGACCAGGTTTCACCGGCCGGCCGGCTACCGAACCCAACTTTTTGGCTGCCGCTATTTTTGGAATGCCCCTATCCTGTGCAGATGAGCGCGGATTCGCGGACGGGCTACCCGCGCCGGTCGGTGATCGACCAGGCGTGGCGGGCCATCGGCCCGGGCGTCGAGGTGCTTAGCAGCGACGACGGCGGCCCGCTGACCCGGACCGTCAAGCGCATCGTCGACCCGTTGGTGCTGAGGCTGCGCTCGAACCCCGAGTATTCGACTCCGGTCGTCGCCCCCGCCACGGCCGCGGCGATGCGTGACCTGATCATCGACAGCGGTCCCCAATTGCGCTTCGCCGCAGCATGGTTCGAGGCGCTCAAGCTGGAGCGCCGGCGGCAGCGGATTCGCACGGGGAACGCCCAGGAGCTGTACTTTCCGGTTTGCTTCGAACTCGCGGTGACGAAGGGCCCACCGCTAGGTCACGAGACGGTGGCTGCGGCGCTGGGCGACATCCACCAGGGACGGGATCGCACCGCGATCGAAGTGCTGCGCGAGTACACGGCAAGCCCAGAGACCGTCGCCATGCTGGCCGATCAGCTCGAGCGAAGTTGGTATGACGTCCGGGCCGACGAGGCCAGCGAAGACCTTGTCGGTCCTTTCCTGGCCGACCTCAGCACCGTCCTCGGACCCGCCAGCACCCACCGGGCGGCGGCAGCCCGACAGCGGGTCTGGTCGGCCATGATCGCCGGCGCCACACCCTATAACCTGGGCGCCCGCGCCCGCGTCGACGCAGCCGGGCTGCCCTGGTCGATCATCGAACTCGGGCTCACTTCGGTTGCGCCGCAACGATGCCCGGAAATCGGCGGCGGCTCCGACAGCGATCGTCCGCTGGATCGCAGCGTAGTTGATCGGGTGCGCGCGACGCTGCGCCGCGCCCTGAACCGCGACGCGTTGCCCGACATTCCCTTGTTGTGCGCCGAGGAAGTCGACCGGGCCTGCGCTCCCTGGGGGTTCCTCGGCGAAGACAAGCAGGCCACCCTGGTGGCCGGCATCGAGATCGCGGTTCAGCTGGCGCCGCTGGACCGATCCGTGACAGCCCGCTATGCGCTGGCCGCACAGATCCAGGCCCGGCTGCGCAAGGAGGCGTACGTCCTGCACGCCCGTCGCTACCTGGCCGAGGGCGGCCCGATCCATCCGCGCCAACGGCAGGTGGTCGAAGACCTCGCCGCCTACGCGCTGCCGTACTTGAGTCGGCTGTGGGCGCGACTGCACGGTCGCGACGTCTGGCAGGAACCCTGCGACGATGTCGATGATGTGCGGTCGTTGCTCGAGGGGGTCGCGCGGTCGGTGAGCCTCGATCACCGGCAACGAATCAAGTCGATGCTGGAATTGCAGGTGGCCGGATGAGATTGGTTGCCGATTCCGGTCTATGGCGTGTCGGTCCCCGCGACACTCCCCTCGTTGCGCCGCCGATGCTGACCGCCGTGCTGGAAGTTAGTGGCGCGGTGCTGTCCTGGACGGTCGACGAGCCACCCGGCGACGGGTCAGCCCTGATCACGTTCACCGATGTGGGACGCGCCGACTGGCTCTGGCGCGTTCTCGGCGAATCCGGACACGTCGCGCTGGCTTCTGCCGTCGGGTCGGTGGAACATGTGGCCGACGAGCCGCACAGCATCGAGCTCACCGGCGTTGATTTCGTGCCGGGATCGATAGACCCGCTGCGGAAACTGGCCATGGGCCACTGGCTGCGGCGATGGTGGCCCGCCAGTCGGCGGGACGGCATCGCCGGCCTGGACCGCCCGCTGCTCGACGTCGAGGTGGCGTTGCTGACCGGCGACGCGGAGGGCTTCTTCACCGACGACACGCTTGATTCGGACGTAGCCCAGCTACTGGCACCGCACGCCACGGCCTTGACCACGCACGTCCGAANNCGGACGCCGCGACGACTACGCGCTGGCCGCCGGCTCGGACGCGGGCGCGCGGGGTGACACGTCGATCGCACGGGGCGTCGCCTCGATCGACTGGAGCGCGGTTCCCCCCGGGATTTTCGATGCGGCCGAGGACACCGTCGAATGGAGTGTCGAGGTCACCGGAGCGGCGGCAACTGCGGTCGTGCGCGCCGCCGTCATCGGACCCGACCCGGCGACCGGTATCGCCGTACGGTTGCGCTCCCGCTCCGTCAGCAGCTCCGGCGCCCTCGATGCCGATGGCCGCGCGACCCTGCCCCTGTTCGACACGCAGCAGCGGCGGCTGACAGATCAGGTCGCCTGGGCCCACGATTGGCCGACCACCGCGGTGATCATCGGCGCGGAGATCTCCGAGGTGACGGAATCCCGCGACTTCAGACAGCGGGTACGCCGGTTGGCTCGGTCAAGGTTGGAGCACCCGCGCGAGGACGCGTACCTGGCCGAGATCCTGGCTTCCGAATCCGCCTACTAAGCCTGGCAACGATTCCCTATGCTGAGCGAGTGCCAAACAATTATCGAGTGGTTCAGTGGAACACCGGAAACGTCGGCAAAAGCTCGCTGAAGTCGATCGCCGACAACCCCCTGCTTGAACTGGTGGGGTGCTACGCGTGGTCGCCGGAGAAAGCCGGCCGTGACGCCGGCGACTTAGTGGGCATTTCCCCGCTGGGGGTGGCTGCCACCAACGATGTCGACGAGCTGCTCGCTCTGAAACCGGACTGCGTGGTCTACAACCCGATGTGGATCGACGTCGAAGAGCTGGTCCGCATCCTGTCCGCCGGCGTCAACGTGGTGACCACGGCGTCCTTCGTCACCGGACACAACCTGGGTAAGGGCCGCGACCGCATTCTCGAGGCCTGCGAGAAAGGTGGCTCGACAATGTTCGGCTCCGGCGTGAGCCCGGGCTTCGCCGAGCTGTTGGCCATCGTCTCGGCAATGGTGTGCAACCGGATCGACAAGGTCACCGTCAACGAGGCCGCCGACACCACGTTCTACGACTCACCCGAGACAGAGAAGCCCGTGGGCTTCGGCCAGCCGATCGACCACCCGGACCTGCAGGCGATGGCAGCAAAGGGGACCGCCATCTTCGGCGAGGCCGTCCGGCTGGTGGGCGACGCACTCGGCGTCGAGCTCGACGAGGTGAAGTGTGTCGCCGAGTTCGCCCAAACCACAGCGGACCTCGAAATGGCGTCCTGGACCATACGCGCGGGGCACGTCGCGGGCGTCTACATCAGCTGGCAGGGGATCGTCAACGGTAAGACGCTCATCGACCTCAACGTTCGGTGGAAAAAGGGACAGACACTCGAACCCGACTGGAAGATCGAGCAAGACGGCTGGGTCATCCAGATCGACGGGCAGCCCACGGTCACGACGAAAGTCGGCTTCCTGCCGCCGCCCTACTTCGAGGCCACGACGCTCGAGGAATTCATGGACCTCGGCCACATCATGACGGCAGTGCCTGCCATCAACGCGATCCCGGCCGTCGTCGCCGCGGACCCGGGCATCGCGACGTACGCCGATCTTCCGCTAACACTTCCCCGCGGCTTCGCAAAGGTCTGAACTACCCGTTCCCGGACGCCGCCGTCTCGGGAACGGCCGACCGTCGGCGAGCGGGCTTGGGATAGGACGCGCCGAGTTGCGGCACCTCGATCAGACCCTGGTTGCGGGCTAGTTCGATGGCGTCGCTCAGCGGGCCGGCCAAACCGGCGAATGAGCCCATGTCGAACACCATCGGCGTCAGCAGCCGATTGTGTACGAAGCCGAAGGAGCTGCCGGCCTCGGGGTCAGCCCAGCCGAGGGTTCCGCCCAGTCCGACGTGACCGAACCCGCGTATCAAGCCAGGAACCGGCGATTCGTGGTAGCCGAGGTGAAAGGGCATCGGCACCACCATGTTTGCGTCCGGCTTCCACTTGGCCCGCGCCTCACCGGTCAAGCCACGCACCAACTCTTTGGACAAGTACTTTTTGCCGTCGATGCTGCCGTCATTGGCCAGTACCGCGTACATCTTCGCCAAGGCTCGACCGGTCACCACGCCATTGGCCGCGGGGACCTCGCCGTCCAGGAACGGGGTGTCGCCTTGCATGAGCGACGTGACCCCAGGGAAGTACATCGCGCCGAGGGCGCCCGAGTATCGCAGACCCGCCACCCTCGGTGCGATGAAGTTGAGCACCGGAGTCCGCACGAACTTCTGCGGCATCAGGATCTCCGCCGGCTGGGTCGGCGACCCTTCCGGAGGCCGGCCGAGATGCAGGCCGTCGGTGTTAAGCGGACGTGCGACCTCCTGGCGGATCAGTTCGCGCATGCCTTTACCCGTGATCGCGCGCGCCAATCCGGACAACAGCCAGCCATAGGTCAGCGCGTGATAGGCCTGCACGCCGCGTAGGTGATCGACGGGCGCGGCCGCCAGGCGCTGCTCCATGAGGATGTGATCCATCACCTCCGTCTTGGTGACACCGCGCAGATGCGATAACCCGGCACGATGCCGCAGGACATCGCTGACCGTGATGTCGGCCTTCCCGTTGGCCGCGAATTCGGGCCAGTATTTGGCGACCGGCTCGTCATAGGCCAGCAGACCCCGGTCGACCAGCCGATGAATCACCGTCGACGTGACACCTTTTGTCGCCGAGAAGACCATCGCGCCGGTGTC
>PLSK01000030.1:0-13627 GCA_003165155.1 Mycobacterium sp.
GGTAAGGGCGGCTACGGCTTCGTGTTGTCTACCGGAACGGGTGGCGAGGCTATCGGCTCCACCGCCACCGGTGGTGCCGGCGGCGCGGCCGATGCCGCCGGTGCCACCGGCGGTAACGGTGGTGACGCCCAGGTCGCCGGTTGGTACGCGCAAACTGTCGACAGCACCGCGACCGGCGGCATCGGTGGCGCTGGTCACGGTGGGAACGGCGGTAACGCCGGCCAAGCGTGGGCCTACGCCCAGGACTCCAGCAACCAAGGCACGACGCTGACGCACGCCACCGTGACCAGCGGCAACGGCGGTGACGGCGGCATCAACGGTACGAACGGCGCGCTTGGCGGTAACGGTGGAACCAGTGGTAGCGCTAATATCGAACCCTCCGGCGGCACCCAATCCAACGGCGTCACCGCCACAAGTGGCGCAGGCGGCGCCGGCGGCATCGGCGGCGACGGCGTCAACGGCGTCGGCGGCATCGGCGGGAGCGGCGGGTACGCCCATTCGGGAGGTCTCAACGACGCCACCGGCGGCCCCGGCGGACCCGGCGGACCCGGCGGCGACAATACGCCCGGAATACCCGGCGCCGACGGCGCAAACGTCGACGTGACCTAGTAGCCGCGACGATGGGCCGGGCGACGGCCAGGGCATCATCGGCGGGGATGCAGCGCCGGACGGTGGTACCGGCGGCACCGGCGCCGCGGGCATTTAACTCGGTGGACGAGCTCATACACGCAACGGTAACGCCGGGCACCGACAACCCAGTTACACCAGCGGCCGGGTCGGGCTCGGCGCCTATCCTCAGCGCTTGCGGCGGCGGCCAGAGCCGAATTCGAGCGCGGCCGCAGCGCGGTCCACACGCTGCACGTGCGCCTGGTGTTTGTCACCAAGTACCGGCCGCCCGGTATGCACTGGGGAGATGGTCACCAGCTGCGAGCACCTCATGATCGACACTTGCTCGGGCCGCGGCACGCAGCTGCGCGGGCTCAAGTGCGTCGCGTCTCGCGAGCGGCGCACCAGTACGCTGATCAGGTCCGGAAGTATCTGTGGGGTACGCATTTCTAGTCGCCGTCGTATTTTGCCGGCTCCTGCGGCGGCGTACCACCGTCGATCATCACGCAATACATCGAACAGCAGAACCGTCCAGAGTAGAAGTGGCCCGCCACGCCGGCCGCACAAAAGGGATCGGCTTCCTCCCGGCCGCGAACGGCCAGGCTTCGACCGAAGAAGGTCCGGTAAACGGTAGCCCTGATTGCCCTGACTTGCCGGCTTGGTCTAACTAACCGTCATTTCGGCGGCAGAGTGCACGCGTACACGGTGCCCTTGGTAACCCAACTCTGCAGCTGGCGCATGGTTTTGACGCCCTCGGCGGCGACAAGCAACCACCCTCGGGTTCCCCGGCCGGACATCACCATCGGGCTGACATGTGCACGCCCCAGTAGTTTGTCGGTTTCCGCTGGCGGCACCCGCACCATCAGGCCGCCCTTGCTGACGGCGACAGCCATATGCCCGTCGATGAGGAACGCCAGCCCGCCGAACATCGCCTTTTCGTGGACACCGGCCTGCCGCGCGAGCAATTCGCGGATCCGGTTGGCCAGGTCTTCGTCGTAGGCCATGTGGCCTCAGTCCAGGTCTATGCGGATAGTAAGCAGGTCGGTGCCCATTGTTCGCACGCCGGCGCTGTTGAGCCGGGGCAAGCTCCGCAGCCGCACCCACGGGTCGTCGTCGGGCAACAGATGCGCCGTGCCGCTGCGCCACTGGCCGCCGATCCGTACCCGTACTGCCGGGTCGGCTTTGATGTTGTGGACGTAGTCCGAATGGGCACCGTGTTCGGAGACCATCCAATACTGGTTGTCGACTACCTTGCCGCCGATGGCGGTATGCCGCGGTTGTCCTGATTTGCGGCCGGTGGTTTCGAGCATGGTCACCGGCAGTTGCCGGCCGATCGGATTGACCACCAGCCGTTGCACGCGGTGCACTAATCGTCGTTTCAGGTTCACGCCTTCATTCAACGCCGAGCGTGACGCCAGAGTGAATCCTGGGCCACGCTCGGCGCGGAACGTGCAGCCAACTTCACGTTCGAGGTCAGGCGGCGGCGGTTACCGTCTTGGCGACCGGTTCCAGCGCTTGCGCGACGATCTCGGCGACATCCGTCATCGGGATGACGGTCAAGGCGTCGAGAACTTCGGCCGTCACGTCGTCCAGATCCGGCTCGTTGCGCGCTGGAATGAAAACAGTTGACAATCCGGCGCGTTGGGCGGCCAGCAGCTTCTGCTTGACGCCCCCGATCGGCAGGACCCGCCCGTTCAGCGTGACCTCACCGGTCATGCCGACGTCGGAGCGCACCTGCCGTCCGGTGGCCATCGAGACCAGCGCGGTCACCATCGTGACACCGGCTGACGGGCCGTCCTTGGGCACTGCGCCCGCGGGCACGTGCACGTGGATCCGCCCGTCCAGTGATTTGGGGTCGACGCCGAGCTGCTGGGCGTGCGAGCGCACATAGGACAGCGCGATCTGGGCCGATTCCTTCATCACATCGCCCAGCTGCCCGGTCAATTGCAAACCCGGCTCGCCGTCGGTTGCCCCAGCCTCGATGTAGAGCACGTCGCCGCCCAGGCCCGTAACAGCCAGGCCGGTGGCCACGCCGGGCACCGCAGTTCGCTCGGCAGATTCAGGCGTGAACCGCGGACGTCCCAAGTAGGCGACCAGGTCGGGCTCGTCGATCGTCTTCGGTCCCGGGAGCTCGCCCTGTTTGGAGCCCAGCTTGGTGGTCACCTTGCGCATCGCCTTGGCCAGTAGGCGCTCGAACTGCCGCACACCCGGCTCGCGGGTGTAGTCGGCGGCGATCTTGCGCAGCGCGGCGTCGGTCACCGTGACCTCTTCGTCGGTCAGCGCCGCTCGGTCCCGCTGCCGGGGCAGCAGGTAGTCGCGGGCGATGGCGACCTTGTCGTCTTCGGTGTAACCGTCGATCTGCACCAGCTCCATCCGGTCCAGCAGCGCCGACGGGATGTTCTCGATCAGGTTGGCCGTGGCCAGGAACACGACATCGGACAGGTCCAGATCCAGATCCAGGTAGTGGTCGCGGAAGGTGTGATTCTGCGCGGGATCGAGCACTTCGAGCAGCGCGGCGCTCGGGTCGCCGCGGTAGTCGGAACCGACTTTGTCGATCTCGTCCAGCAGCACAACGGGATTCATCGAGCCAGCCTCGCCGATTGCGCGCACGATGCGGCCGGGCAGTGCACCCACGTAGGTGCGTCGGTGCCCACGTATCTCGGCCTCGTCGCGCACACCGCCCAGGGCGACGCGCACGAACTTGCGGCCCAGCGCCCGGGCCACACTCTCACCCAGCGACGTCTTGCCGACGCCCGGAGGACCGGCCAGCACCATCACCGCGCCGGAGCCGCGGCCGCCAACGACCTGCAACCCGCGCTGAGCGCGCCGGGTACGCACGGCCAGATACTCGACGATGCGGTCTTTGACGTCGTCCAGCCCGTGGTGGTCGGCGTCTAGGATTTCCCGCGCCGCTCCCAGGTCCGTCGAATCTTCGCTTCGCACATTCCAGGGCAGGTCGAGCACGGTGTCCAACCAGGTGCGAATCCAGCCGCTTTCCGGGCTTTGGTCGCTGGCACGTTCCAGCTTGCCGACCTCGCGCAGCGCGNNCGGATGGCGGCCAGCTGTTGGCGCAGCAGGAACTCCTTCTGCGTCTTCTCCATGCCTTCGCGGACGTCGTCGGCGATCTTGTCGTTGACCTCGACCTCGGCCAGGTGCTCGCTGGTCCAGTCGATCAGGACACGCAGCCGCTCGCCGACATCGGCCGTCTCCAGCAGTTGCCGCTTCTGCACATCGGTCAGGTAGGACGCGTATCCAGACGTGTCCGCCAGCGCCGATGGGTCGGTCAGGCTGTTGACGTGGTCGACGATCTGCCAGGCCTCACGCCGCTGCAGCATGGCCAGCAGTAGCTTCTTGTACTCCGCGGCCAGGGTCTTGACTTCGTCGCTCGCCTGCACGTCAGGGACCTCGGCCACCTCAACCCACAACGCTGCTCCAGGACCGCTAGCCCCCGCCCCGATGTGCGCCCTGCGCTCACCGCGCACGACGGCGGCGGTGCCGCCCCCGGCGATCCGTCCGACCTGGAGGATCTTCGCGATNNCCGGGCAAAACGATTGTGTCGGTGACGAACAAGACCGGCACGGATTTGGCTTCAGCCATCCCATCCTCCAAAGGTTAAGTCTGATGCGCTCAACCCTCACCGGACGTGGTTTGTTCCCGTGCACTCAGAATCGCCCGAGGCGGCTTTCGTGCGATTCTGTGTCTGCTCGGCAACTAGGGGGTCAGTCGGCGCAATTGCGTCACATGCTTGGGCGAAAGCTCCTCCAAGCAGGTCACACCGAGCAGCCGCATGGTCCGGAGCACCCCGGCCTGCAGGATCTCGATCGCGCGGTTGACCCCCGCCTCGCCGCCTGCCATCAGCCCGTAGAGATATGCCCGCCCGATCAGCGTGCACCGGGCCCCCAGCGCGATTGCCGCCACGATGTCGGCGCCCGACATGATGCCGGTATCCAGCAGGATCTCGGTGTCCTTGCCGAGGTCAGTCGCGACGGCGGGCAACAGGTGGAACGGCACGGGCGCNNTTGCCGGGCCACTGGGCCTTGATGAAGGCCAGGTCGTCGAAGGTGACGCTGGGGTCGAACATGGTGTCCAGGTACTCGCCGACCGTGCCCGACCAGCGATCCAACGACGCGAAGGACAGGGGTTCGGTGGTCAGCAGATCGAACCACCAGCGCGGGCGCCGCGCCGCATCGAGAACGGTGCGCAGGGTCAGCGCCGGCGGGATCGACATGCCATTGCGGACATCACGCCTCCGCGCTCCGGCGACCGGGACGTCGACCGTGACCAGCAACGTATCGAACCCCGCGTCGGCCGCCCGCTTGACCAACGCCATCGACCTGTCCCGGTCGCGCCACATGTAGAGCTGAAACCATTTGCGCCCTTGGGGAACAGCGGTCACCACGTCTTCGATCGCGCGGGTGCCCAGCGTGGACAGCGAGAACGGGATCCCGGCCGCTGCCGCGGCGCGGGCGCCGGCGAGCTCGCCCTCAGTCTGCATCAGTCGGGTGAATCCGGTCGGTGCGATCGCGAACGGCAACACGACCGGTTGCCCGAGGACATTCCACCCGGCTGTCACATTGGTGACGTCGCGCAGGATGGTCGGGTGAAACTCGATGTCGCGGAAGGCTTGTCGGGCGCGGCCGATGGACAGCTCATCTTCGGCGGCGCCGTCGGTGTAGTCGAATGCCGCTTTCGGGGTGCGGCGTTCGGCGATGCGGCGCAAGTCCTCGATGGTCAGCGCAGCGTCCAGTCGGCGCTTGGTGCGGTTGAACTCCGGGCGTTTGAACTGGATCAACGGAGCCAAGTCGTGGACTCGGGGCACCCGTCGCTTGACCGCCGCCATATGTGCAACCGTAGTCGTGTGCAAACGGATGGCGACCCGTTCGATCTGAAGCGTTTCGTCGATGCCCAGGCCCCGGTCTATGCCAGCGTCGTCGACGAGCTGCGCGGCGGACGAAAGCGCAGTCACTGGATGTGGTTCGTCTTTCCGCAGCTGCTCGGGTTGGGCAGCAGCCCGATGGCCGCGCGCTACGGCATCACATCGCTTCACGAGGCCCGCGCTTATCTACACCACGAGCTACTCGGGCCGCGCCTGCGCGAGTGCACCCAACTGGTCAACCAGGTGCAGCACCGCTCGATCGCGCAGATCTTCGGTTCGCCCGATAACCTCAAGCTGCGCTCATCGATGACGCTATTCGCCCTGGCGGCCGACGACAACCGCGACTTCGTTGAGCTGCTCGACAAGTATTACCGCGGCCGGCACGACCCGCTGACGCTGGCAGAACTCAGCGGTTAGACAGGCCGCAAGATCCGCCAACCGTGGGCCTCGACGACTACCTCGCTGACGATCTCTTGAGGCGGCGCCGATGACCCCGCGATCACCTCCGCGCGCGCCATACCCAACTCTGACAGCATCAGCTTCATCGGCTCATCGTCGATGTTGAGCGCGACGATAAGTACCTCGTCACTAGCGGGGTCGCCGCTGCGAGTCGCGTAGACGTAGTGCCGGTTGGCCAACTGCAACGAGGTGGTCGTCGCCGCATGTAGCCACGGATGACGGCGGCGCAGTCCGATCAGGTATCGGTGCAACTCCCACACCTGATCGCCGAACGCGTCCAGTTGCAATGGGGGGGAGCCGAACTCCGGTCGTACCGCGTCGTCACCGCCGTACCGCTCCTCCTTGACACCGCGAAACCCGTACTCATCGCCCGCGTACACGCTGGGCACGCCACCGACCGTCAGCAGGATCACCAGCGCGTGGGCCAGATGATCCGGGTTTTCGAGCTGGCTGGCGATGCGGGTGACGTCGTGATTGCCGATGAAGGTGAGCGGGGCGAAGCTGCCCAGAAATTCGTTGTGCCGCTGCAGCGCCCAGTCCAGTTCGAAGAAGTTGCCGTCGTTGATACCGCTCCAGATTGCTTTCCACAGCTCGTACTGGGTGGCCGAGTCGAACCCTGCCGCGGAGACCACCGCGGCGTAGTCGCCGTGGATGAGTTCCCCAACGAACCAGGCGTCCGGGTATCGCTCACGTACCTTCGGTAACGTCGCCGACCAGAACTGTTGTGGCACGGCGTAAGCCGCGTCCAGGCGCCAGCCGTCCGCGCCGCGCCCCAACCAGTGCGCCATGACATCGACGGTGTAGTCAATGACCTCGGGGTTGTCATGGTTGAGGGCAATGAGTTCGGCGTGGCCTTCGAAGGTTTCGAAACGATCCGAGCACCGGCCCGGGCGTCCCCGAAACCAGCGTGCCGACGCGTCGTTGCTCGCCGCCTCGAGATGGCGCGGAAAGTCCACGCCCACGTGATTGAACACGCCGTCGAGCAGTACCCGCAGACCGCGGCGGTGCGCCTCGGAAACGAGGTAGTCGAAGTCGGCGTCGTTACCGAGCCGGGGATCGATGCGGTAGTGATCGGTCGTGTCGTAACCATGCGTGCGGGAGGCGAAGATGGGCCCCAGCGCGATCCCGGATGCACCCATTTCGATGGCGTGGTCGAACCAGTTCACCAGTCGACGTAGCCGGTGTTCGCTGGGATCGGGTGCCTGATCAGCCGGAAAGGCGCCCACGAACCCGAGGGGATAGACCTGCCACCAGATCGCGTGGCTTACCCAGGCTGCGGTCACGAAGCGATGATCAGCCGACCGTCGCCAGTACCTGCGAGGTGACGATCGCCTGTGCCACGCCGGAAACGATCGCCGCGGTCTTCAACGCCTCCAGAACACCCTCTCGGCTCACACCCGCCTCGCGCAGCGTTTTCTCATGGGAGACCATGCAGTGCGAGCACCCGTTGATCGACGACACCGCGAACGACCAGAGTTCGAAATTGGCCTTATCCACACCCGGATTCGCGATGACATTCATGCGCAATCCGGCGCGCAGATCGTCATATTGGCCTTCAAGGAATCCGCGGCCACGGTAGAAGACGTTGTTCATGGCCATGATGGACGCAGCCGCAAGCGCCGCGTTGTATGCCTCCGCGGACAAGATATCAGCCGCTTCGGCACCAATCTCCGTCAGCACCTCTGTGTTTCGCGTTGCCGCAGCACTGGCCAACAGGGTACCCCAGAGCTGCTCCTCGTTGAGCGCGGTGCTGCGTGTAATCGAGCCCAGGTTGAGCTTGAGGTCTTTGGCATACTCGGGCAGTGCAGCCTTGAGATTCTCTACAGTCATGTCGCCTTCGATCATGCCCTATTGCGGGCCTTCATAGAGCGTTGCTTAGGCAGAAGCCTTCAGCAGCTCGCCGGCATTCAGTGTCGGGTCGCCCTTGCGCCAGTTGCAAGCACACAGCTCATCGGA
Source organism: Mycobacterium sp. (assembly GCA_003165155.1). Lineage (GTDB taxonomy): Bacteria > Actinomycetota > Actinomycetes > Mycobacteriales > Mycobacteriaceae > Mycobacterium. The sequence continues at coordinate 7,898 of PLSK01000030.1, forward strand.
CTGCAGCGCATCGAGCACCCGCAGCACCTCGTCGACATTGCGTCCCACCGAACCAGCTGTCACCGAAACGAATTGGATCTCATTGTTGGGGTCAACAATGTACGTCACTCGGTCGGCGACACCGTCAGCATTGAGGGCTCCGGTGGCCTTGACCAAGTCTCGCTTGATGTCGGCGAGCATGGGGAACGGCAGCGTCTTGAGGTCGTCGTGCTGCGCACGCCACTGGAAGTGCACGAACTCGTTGTCCACCGAGACGCCGAGCACCTTCGCGTCGCGGTCCTCGAATTCATCGTTGAGCTTGCCGAACGCGGCGATCTCGGTCGGGCAGACGAAGGTGAAGTCCTTGGGCCAAAAGAATACGATCCGCCACTTGCCGTCGTAGTCGTCGCTGGAGATCGTGGAGAAGTAGTCCTCGGGTTTTTTAGCGTCGACCTTCGACAGGTCGCCACCAATCAGCGCGGTCAGCTGGTAAGCCGGGAATTGATCGCCGATTGTCAGCAGGGACATATGACTCCTTATTTCAATAAGCACAAACGATTTGGCGTTACTCGTCCATAGTGCCTTGAGTAGTGCCTTAGCGCACTGTGAGGCATAGGTGATATTTGCCACTATACTAAGAGGTATGACCGATAAGAGTTTTCAGCCGACGCTTGCCGGGCTGCGGGCTTTCGTCGCCGTGGCGGCGAAGCAGCATTTTGGAAGTGCAGCAACAACTCTCAACGTAAGTCAGTCGACGTTGTCGCAGGCGTTGGCCGCGTTGGAAGCCGGCCTTGATGCTCGCCTCGTCGAGCGATCGACCCGGCGGGTCCGGGTGACGACCGAGGGTATGGAACTGTTGCCGTTCGCCCAGGCCGTGGTCGAGGCGGCCGAGGCATTCACCGCCGCCGTGGCGGGGGCATCGGATCCGCTACAGGGCACGCTGCGGCTGGGGTTGATTCCCACCGTGGCGCCCTACGTGTTGCCGACGGTGTTGGCCGGATTGGCCCATCGCCTGCCCGAGCTGACACTGCGGGTGATCGAAGACCAGACCGAACGCCTTTTGGCATCGCTGCGTGAAGGCGCGTTGGACGCAGCGCTCATGGCGTTGCCTGCCGACGCACGCGGTATCACCGAGGTTCCGATCTACGAGGAGGATTTCTTACTCGCCGTGCCGCCTGGGCATCCGCTGTCGGGCAAGCATCGGGTGCCAACGTCGGTACTGGCGCAATTGCCCCTGCTGTTGCTGGACGAAGGCCACTGCCTACGCGACCAGGCCCTGGAGGTCTGTCAGAACGCCGGTGTGCGGCCCGAACTTGCCGACACGCGGGCCGCATCGCTGGCGACCGCCGTGCAATGCGTCTCGGGCGGCTTAGGAGTGACACTGATTCCGCAGAGCGCGGTGCCCGTAGAAGCCGCACGCAGCGCACTCGGGCTCGCACGCTTTGCCGCCCCCCGCCCTGGTCGACGGATCGGTCTCGTATTCCGCTCCTCGAGTGGGCGCGACGAATCCTATGGGCGGCTTGCCGGCATCATTGGAGAGTTGGTCGGCGGCGAACAGCAGGTACGCATGGTCGGCTAACAGTGCGACACCGGCAAACCAAGGGCTGCCCAGCTGAATGTAGGTTCAGCACATGGAGAAGGTAATCGCCGTGCTGAGGCACGCCGACCCAGATGACGACTGGTGCGACCGCCAACGGGGCCCGGTCGCCGACGCACTGCTGGACCTGGGCGTCGCCGGGCTTTCGGTCAACGTCCGCGACAGCGCGGTGCGTCACTCGCTGATGACGATTACGACGCTCGATCCGCCGGCCGCCGCAGTGGTCAGCCTCTGGACCCAACAATGCTATGGGGACCAAATGGCGGCGGCGCTGAAACTGCTTGCCGCGGAATGCGAACACCTCGCCGCTTACCTTGTTACCGAGTCGATCCCACTGAGTGGACCCGTAGTCGAACCCGGTTCTCGCACACCGGGGCTAGCCAACATTGCGCTGCTGCGCCGGCCCGAAGGCCTGGACCAGGCGACCTGGCTGACGCGTTGGCAGGGTGGCCACACAACGGTGGCCATCGAGACGCAGTCGATATTCGGCTACACGCAGAACTGGGTAGTACGAGCCCTCACCCCCGACGCACCGGGAATCGCGGGCATCGTCGAAGAGTTGTTTCCCTCGGAGGCGATCACCGATCTGAAGGCGTTCTTCGGTGCCGCCGACGATGACGACCTGCAAAACCGATTGGGTCAGATGGTCGCCAGCACAGCCGCGTTTGGCGCCAACGAGAACATCGACACCGTGCCAACCAGCCGCTATGTCTTCAGGACGCCATTCAAGGTTGGGTAGGCCCGTACATGACAACACTCAAGGAAGCCGTGGCACTGGCGGCGGCAGATAGCGGACTGGCGGTGATCTCCACCGTTCGCGCCGATGCAACCGTGCAGGCCTCTTTGGTCAACGTCGGCCTGCTGCCCCACCCCGCCACCGGCCAACCGTCGCTGGGCTTCACGACATACGGCAAGGTGAAACTGGCCAACTTACGTGCGCGGCCACAGCTGGCCATCACATTCCGCAACGGGTGGCAGTGGGCCACCGTCGAGGGCCACGCGGAGCTGGCCGGGCCGGACGACACTCAGCCGTGGCTGGCGGACGACGACCAGCTCCGGCTGCTGCTCCGCGAGGTCTTTACGGCCGCCGGCGGCACCCACGACAACTGGGACCAATACGACCGGGTCATGGCCGAAGAGCGCCGCGCCGTCGTATTGATCGAACCCACCCGGGTCTACAGCAACGGCTGACCCCGCACGCACGGGTTAGGCTGCAGCCGTGATGCTGCAGATAGACGATGAAAAACGGGTGCGCACCCTCACGCTGAACCGGCCCGAAGCGCTCAACGCCTTCAACGAAGCCCTCTACGACGCCACCGCCGAGGCGCTATTGGCCGCAGCCGACGATCCGGAGGTCGCTGTCGTCCTGCTGACCGGCACCGGTCGCGGCTTCAGCGCCGGTACGGATTTGGCCGAGATGCAGGCACGCATCACCGACCCGCACTTCACCACCGGAAAACACAGCTTCCCCGGACTGATCGATGCGCTCAGCGCTTTCCCCAAACCGCTGATCTGCGCGGTGAACGGCGTCGGAGTGGGGATCGGGGCCACCATCCTCGGCTACGCCGATCTCGTTTTCATGTCGTCGACGGCGCGACTGAAATGTCCATTCACCAGCTTGGGCGTGGCGCCCGAGGCGGCCTCGTCATATCTGCTGCCGCAACTGGTGGGCCGGCAGAATGCCGCCTGGCTGTTGATGTCCTCGGAATGGGTTGACGCCGAAGAAGCCTTGCGGATGGGGCTGGTCTGGCGGGTGTGCGATCCGGAGGAGTTGCTACCGGAGGCCCGCCGGCATGCCGAAATCCTTGGCTCTCGGCCAATCTCGAGCCTGAAGGCGGTCAAGCACACGATGCTCGAACCGGTCCGTCCCGAGATTGCGGCGGCGACCGCACGGGAAAGCGCACACTTCGCCGAACTCATGGGCACCCAGGCCAACTCCGCAGCGCTGGCGGATTTCACCGACAGACGGCGCAACTAACCGACCGACTGGGCCGTGTCGAGTTTTGCTTCGGATTTTGCGGCGATGATGGCCCGCAGCGTGCGCCTGCAGCGCCCGCAGTCGCCACCAGCGCCGCATGCCGCGGCTACTTCTTTAGATGTGGACGCACCCTGCGCGACGACGTCGGACACCGTTTGATTCGTGACCCCGACACACAGGCATACGTACATCAGCACACCCCCCGCAAACGGGCTAAAGCCGCACCAGACCCCATATTAGTGGAGCCTAACATAAGTAGGTGTACCTAACCTAAGTTAGCCTGGCCTGGCTTCCACAGGCGACGCAGTGAGCCCAGCCAAACCTTGCTGGAAGATTCGATACCGGCATGGCAAAGTGCTGCTACAAGCCAGGCACGGTGTGCTCCAGCCCAGCCACCAGCAGCGGCTCAACATGACTGCCTTCCGACCGTAGGAGTGATCATGCAAGGTGATCCCGATGTTCTGCGCCTGCTCAACGAGCAATTGACCAGTGAGCTCACGGCAATCAACCAATATTTCCTACATTCCAAGATGCAGGACAATTGGGGTTTTACCGAGCTGGCTGAGCACACCCGCGCGGAGTCCTTTGACGAAATGCGGCACGCCGAGGCGATCACAGATCGCATCTTGCTGCTGGACGGCTTGCCCAACTACCAGCGCATCTTCTCGTTACGCGTCGGCCAGACGCTGCGCGAGCAGTTCCAGGCCGACCTCGCGATCGAATACGACGTCTTGGCCCGCCTCAAGCCCGGCATCATCCTGTGCCGGGAGAAGGAGGACAGCACCAGCGCCATCCTGCTGGAAAAGATCGTGGCCGACGAAGAACAGCACGTCGACTACTTGGAGACGCAACTCGAGCTAATGGAGAAATTGGGCGAGGAGTTGTACTCCGCGCAGTGTGTCTCGCGGCCGCCCAGCTGACGTCTCGGAGCCCGTTTCGAAGCCCAGCAAGTAGCCCCCGCAGGTGCTGGGTAGGTATTCGCTCGAGGGCTTGCATCCGGGCGTACGATCACGCCATGAGCCGAATCGGAACATTCGCCAACGACGACCTGGCCGGCTGGTTCGTGAAATCGCCCGACCTGGGCGGTGCGATCGGTGGGTTCAGCCAAGCGGTCTACAACAAGAGTCGGCTGCCGATGCGCACCCGCGAGCTCGCGCGGACGGTGATCGCCCATGACAACGAATGCGTCGTGTGCGTCAACACCCGCGACGAAGACGGTCCCGCCGCGGGCGTCGACGAGGCGCTGTACGAGCACGCGGCGGACTGGCGCACCTGGCCCGGCTACAGCGATCAGGAGCGGCTTGCGGCCGAGTTCGCGCACCGGTTCGCCACCGAGCACACCAAGCTGCGCGAGGACGAAGACTTCTGGAGCCGGTGCGGAGAACACTTCTCCGACGAACTGCTTGCCGACCTCGCCTTGTCGTGCGCGCTGTGGGTCGGCATGGGACGGGTCTTGCGGACGCTCGACATCGGGCAGGCGTGCATGCTGACCCTGCCGTCGCGCGCCTAGCCGCGCCTCGCCAGCAAACAAGCGGCTGCCGATGACCGCCACATCGCTTACCGGTGCGGCGATCGCCCGGCTGGAGGCCGAGGGCGTCGACACTGTCATCGGCAGCACCGTAAACCCCGCCGGGCTGACCCAGGCCAAAACCGTGCCGATCCGCCGGACCGACGCGTTCGCGGATCCCGGCCTGGGCGCCAGTCCCTCCTGGCATGCCTTTGCGATCAACCAGACCGGAATCGCCTTCACCGACCGCGCCGGCGTGGTCGGCGATCAGCGCGTTCGCATCGACCCGGCCGCTTTGCGCATCATCGACGATGGGTTGGCGTGGGCCCCCGCCGCATTCTTCGAACAGGACGGCACACCGGCTGCCGTGTGCAGCCGGGGAACCCTGACCCGGGTCGAGGCTGCGCTGGCAGAAGCCGGCATCGAGGCGATGATCGGACACGAAATCGAGTTCGTTCTCGTCGATCCGGATGGTTGCCGGCTGCCGTCGACGCTGTGGGCCCAGTACGGCCTGGCCGGCGTGCTTGAACACGAGGGCTTCGTTCGTGATGTGATCAGGGCGGCCGCGACGGCCGGGGTCGGCATCGAGCAGCTTCATCCCGAATACGCGCTCAACCAATTCGAGATCTCGTTATCGCCCTTGGCGCCAGTGGCCGCTGCCGACCAGCT
>PLSK01000030.1:13751-14684 GCA_003165155.1 Mycobacterium sp.
TCGTCAAGGGCGGCCCAGGCGCTCCCCACGGCGGCAACGTCGAAGTCAAAGTCGTTGATCCGTCGGCGAACCCGTACTTCGCATCGGCGACGATCCTCGGGCTGGCACTGGACGGAATCCGGCGCAACGCGACGCTGCCGGTGGAGACGACAACCGACCCCGCCCAACTCTCCGATTCCGACCGGAAGCGCGCCGGTATCGTGCGCCTCGCCATGGCTCAATCCGAAGCGATTGCCGCACTGGATAATTCCAGGCTGATTAGGCAGATCCTGGGTGATGCTGCGGTCGACATGGTGGTTGCGGTCCGCCGTCACGAACAGCAGTACTACGGCGAACTCGGCGCGGAGCAGNNATCGAGTTCGTTCTCGTCGATCCGGATGGTTGCCGGCTGCCGTCGACGCTGTGGGCCCAGTACGGCCTGGCCGGCGTGCTCGAGCACGAGGGCTTCGTTCGTGATGTGATCAGGGCGGCCGCGACGGCCGGGGTCGGCATCGAGCAGCTTCATCCCGAATACGCGCTCAATCAATTCGAGATCTCGTTGTCGCCCCTGTCGCCAGTGGCCGCTGCCGACCAGCTGGCACTGACCCGGATCATCGTCGGCCGCGCAGCCCGCCGCTACGGGCTGCGCGTCAGCCTGTCGCCGATGCCCTTCGCCGGCAGCGTCGGATCCGGCGCGCACCAGCACTTCTCGCTGAGCACATCGGAGGGCCCACTGTTTTCCGACGGAAGCGGCACGGCGGGGATGACGGAAGCGGGGGAGCGCGCGGTAGCTGGAGTGATTCGCGGACTGCCGGAAGCTCAGGGCGTGCTGTGCGGATCAATCGTGTCCGGGTTACGGATGCAACCGGGTAACTGGGCCGGCGCCTACGCGTGCTGGGGCACCGAGAACCGGGAGGCCGCAGTGCGGTTCGTCAAGGGCGGCCCAGGCGCTCC
>PLSK01000030.1:14803-26627 GCA_003165155.1 Mycobacterium sp.
CTACGGCGAACTCGGCGCGGAGCAGCTGACGGACAAGTTTCGGATGGCCTGGAGCCTTTGATAGAGCCCGTTATGGTTTCCGACTCGTCAGTTCTTGCGCTACACATCGCCGATGTGGCGCTGATAGATCAGCACGTCCACGGCTGCTGGTTGGCGGCGGGGGACCGGCCGCGGTTCGAGAACGCCCTCAATGAGGCCAACACCGAATCCCTGTCCGCATTCGATTCCGGATTCGACTCGCAACTCGGCTTTGCCGTGCGCGCCCGTTGCAGCCCGATCCTGGGCCTACCTAAGCATGCTGATCCGCGTGAGTATTGGGACCGCCGCGGCCAATTCAGCGAAACCGAGCTGGCTCGCTTGTTTCTGCCCGCTGCTGGGGTGAGCGACTGGCTGGTCGATACCGGACTCGACGACGAAGCGTCCGGCATTGCGGGCGTCCCCGAGCTGAGTGCACTGTCCGGCAATGGTGCTCACGAGGTGGTTCGTCTCGAGCAGGTGGCCGAGCAGGCCGCGCAGGCATCGGGCGACTACGCATCAGCATTCGAGGAGATCCTGCACCGGCGCACGGCCACAGCGGCGGGCACCAAGTCCATCCTGGCCTACCGCGGCGGGTTCGACGGCGACCTTACCGAGCCGCCGCTGTCCCAGGTCGCCGAGGCCGCGAGCCGATGGCGCGATCGTGGCGGCGTCCGGGTACAGGATCGGGTCCTGCTGCGTTTCGGGTTGCACCAGGCGCTGCGACTGGAAAAGCCGCTGCAGTTTCACGTCGGCTTCGGCGATCGGGACTGCGACCTAGACAAGGCCAATCCGCTTTATCTGCTTGATTTTCTGCGGCAGTCCGGCGATACACCAATCGTGTTGCTGCACTGCTATCCCTATGAGCGCGAAGCCGGTTATCTGGCGCAGGCCTTCAACAATGTATATATCGATGGCGGGCTGAGTGTGAACTACCTGGGGGCCCGGGCAACCAGTTTCATCGCCCGGCTGCTGGAAATGGCACCCTTCCGGAAAATTCTGTACTCGTCTGACGCCTACGGCCCTGCCGAACTGCACTTTCTGGGTGGTTGGTTGTGGCGCAACGGCATTCATCGTGTACTGCGCGGATTCGTCGAGGACGGCGACTGGAGCGAATCCGACGCGATGCGGGTCGTCGATCTCATTGCGCACGACAACGCTGCTCGCATCTACCGCCTCGACAGCCGGTGAACTGGAAGCTCTGCCCGATCAGGACGCGCATCCCAATTGCCGTAGGTAACTGTTGAACAGGCATCATGGCGGGATGAAGTTTGCGTTCGCGCTGCCACACACGCTGGAATTGCCCGCGATCACGGCAAAGTGGGAGTTTGGCGTGACGGGGCCCCAGCAGGCAGCCATGGTCAAGCGCGCCGACGAACTGGGCTACGACATGGTGTCGGTGCCTGAGCATTTCGTGGTTCCGCGTTCACATCTGGTGCTCTCGGGCCCGCATTATCTGCATTCGACGGTCGCGCAAGCTTTCATCGCCGGGGCGACGCAACGAATCCGGGTCAATTCGAGCGTTACGATCCTGCCGTTGCACAATCCTGTTGTGCTGGCCAAGGCGCTGTCGACGGCGGATTGGATGAGCGGCGGACGAATTACCGCAACCTTCGGAGTGGGCTGGGACGAGCAGGAATTCGCCGCTCTCGGAATGCCGTTCCACGAGCGTGGACGCATCGCCGACGAATACTTGGAGGCGATGATCGAGCTGTGGACAAGCGAGTCACCCAGCTTTGCGGGTAAATATGTGTCGTTCGACGATATCGCGTTCGCTCCGAAACCGGTGCAGCGCCCGCATTTGCCGATCTGGATCGGCGGTGACGCGGACGCGGCCTTGAAACGGGCAGCGCGGTTTGCATCGGGTTGGTGGCCGTTTCTCATGAAGATCGAAGACGTCCCGGCCAAGCTGGACTTCATCAAATCGCAGCCGGCGTATGACGGCAGGGCATTCGACGTCATGTATCCGCTGGGCATGGGCAGAGTCGGCGAGGGCCACGTCTCGACCGACGATCCTAACTACCGCCCCGGAATGGGTAAACAAGAGATCGTCGACCAACTGTGCCGATTTGCCGAACTCGGCGTGACGTTTAGCTCGGTGCCTCCGCCGCGGCTGAGCGGAGTGCAGGCCTACCTGGACCACGCGCAGTGGGTGATTGAGGAAATCAAGCCGCACGTCACTGTCGCAGATTGAGAGTCCTTGAGCCTGCGACACCAGGCCCCTAAATCCGGACGTCGACGTCGTATCTCTCCGCCAACTCCTGGGCGTACGACTCGGCCTCCGGGCCCCCGTCTGTGTCCAGGAGGCCCAGCTCGACGATACCGCCCAAACGCGCCCGGTATTCGGCGCGGGGGCTGATCGTCAACGTAGGTGGTGGCCGGTATGGCACCACGTCGTGCAATTCAACCTTGCCCACAACCAGATACGTCCAGGGCGGATCGACAACCCCCAGTCCCGACGCCAGTCGCGCCGCTCTCGGGAATCCGCGCGCCCGCGCGATCAGATCCTCGACATCGACATCGACGTACCAGCCGCACACGCATCCCGGCGCCGGCGGCATGTGCGCGGGGTCGGAGCATTCGGCGTAGGACCATTTCGTCGGCCAAGTGATGTACGAATGGTAGGGGGACCTCAGCACATCCCCGGCGATTCCCGTCCAAAAGCGAAAGCCCACGGCAGTTTCCAAGCGGCCGAAACCAGGTGCGGTCAGGTGCCCGTCTAGCCACTCATGCAGCCCGGGCATCGCGGCCTCGATAGCCGCGAAGGCGTCTTCGAAATCAGCGGCAAAGTACGGATTCCGGACGTCGACTAACCCAAGCCGGTCGTCGTCAACGCCACGCTCCTTCAATACCTCAACATGTTCGCGACCCAACGCAACGACCAAATCAGCTCCAAGGTGCTCAGCGCCGACCAGAGCAGCCCGATGATCCGACGGCGCCGCATAGCCGCGCTCACACAGCACCGAGCACGCCTGCTCATCGGCGGGATCGCCCACGGCAGCGACGGTGCCCGCACTGGACACCCGCACCACATCAGCCAGACCACGCTCCCGCAGCTGCTCAGCGAACAACGCCGCAGCCATCACCGAACGGGCGCGATTGAAACTGCATACGAACGCGACGTGCAGGCGAGGGCTACTCACAATCCGTACCGCTTCCCAAGCAGCGCGGCGAGGTCATCAGACTCCTCCAAATTGGGGTTTGCGAATGCACGCATCCTACGGGGAGCCGCGTGTCGCCGCCGCCGCCATCCAGTAGGTCGCAGGTTACCGACTGACGGGATGGGAGGTGCCGGAAGAGGTATTAGGAGCTTGTGTCAGACCAGACCTGTGGCATCAAAAACCCAGCTGGTGTCCGCATTCGCTAGAGCCTCAAAGTGATTCGGCGGCGCGAAGNNTCGTAGATGACATCGGAGCCATTGGACACCAGCACACCGTCGTGGTTCTCGTAGCCGGCCAGCGGCTCGAGTGCCATCTTGAGTCGCTTGACGATGTCTTCAGGACCGCGTGCCGACAGCGCAGGGACCGGCATGTCGACGTACAGACAGTCGGCTGATAAGAACGTCTTGACCGCGTCCCAGTCGCGTCGCGAAAGCGCCTGCCAAAGCCCGACAACGACGTCCTCGACCGCGATGGTGGAAAGTTCTGTCATACCGGCCAATTAACTCGGTTGCTCGGCGGGTGTCAACCACTGCGTCGCTAGCGATCGACTGGAATCATCGAGTGGGCCGGCCCTAAGGTCACCGGCAATGTCGACCAACCCCGCAGCACCCGGGTGTCCCGTCTGCTTCCGGTTCCCGCGGCCCGCGCATCGGGGAAGCGCTCGAAGAACGCCCGCAGCCCGACTTCACCCTCGGCCCGCGCAAGGGCGGCGCCCAGGCAGAAGTGCCGNNGGGTCGGGGAACACGGACGGATCCCGGTTTGCGGCGGCCAGATAGACCACCGCCAGGTCGCCCGCTTTGACCTGGACGCCGGCCATCTCGACATCCGCGCGGGCAAGCCGTGCGGTCAGCTGAACCGGCGTGTCCAGTCGGAGGATCTCTTCAACGGCATTGGGCCACAACTCAGGACGTTGACGGAGCGTTTCCAGGTTCTCGGGAGTGTCCAGCAACATACGAATCCCGTTGCCCAACAAGTTCACTGTGGTTTCGAACCCGGCGGCTAACACGAGCCCGGCGATTGCGATGAGCTCGGTTTCATCGAGATGCATCTCGGGATCACCGGTCTCACCTGCCTGGATCAGTTGACTCATCAGATTGTCACCCGGGTTGCTCCGCAATTGGCGTAGGTGATCCGCCAACCAGACATTGAACCCGGCCAGCCCATTCTGCACACTGCGGTACTGCCGCCACGGCAATCCAACGTCCAGACTCGGCGCGGCCGACTCGCCGAATTCGAGGACGCGACCGCGATCTCGCTCGGGCACACCCAAGATGTCGCTGATGATCGCGACCGGAAGCTGCCTGCAGTATCGGTCCACGATGTCGACAACGCCACCGGACGCCGCGTCCGGCTGGCCAAGCTGATCCAACAGGGTGACGGCGGTTTCCTCGACCCGATCGCGCAATGCGGCGACCGCCCTGGACGTGAACACCGCTGACACCGTCTTGCGGTAGCGAGTGTGCGCTGGAGGCTCGACAGCAAGCAACGACGGCGGACGCAGCGGATGAAGAACAGCGTCGCGGGCGCGGCGCTCCACCCAGCCAATCGGACCAGGCAAATTGGATCCCAGCATCAAGACCCGGAAGTCGTCGGATCGCAGCATCTCGTGGGCGACCCCGTGGTCGACGGCCAAGTAGCTGACGCGAGTTTTGATTAGCGGTCCCTGAGCCTGCAGTTCGTCAAAAAACGACACAGGATCGGCGGCCACTGTCGGATCGGCGATCATCCTGGACTGAAAGTCACCTTGCCGGGCCCCAATCGCCGCCATCGCTCGGACAAACCCATGCATGGCAAGCCAGTGCAGTCTCTGCTTCACCAGTCCTCCCTCGACCCGCTGGGTAGCAGGGTGTTATTGGACCAGGGTAGGCCCAAGCCTCAGCTGACCAGGCTCAGCACTCGGCGGTGATCTTGAAGTCCGTGTTGACGGCCTTGTTGGGATTGCCCGTGTTGATGCCGTAGGCGCTTCCGGTGACGGTGAACACAGTTCGGGCCACGTCGGCGCGCGCGTTCCCCACCCCGCCTTGCCAGAACCCGCCGCTGAATCCGTCGACGTTGCGGATTTTCACCCATTGGGGGATGACCTTGTCGCCGCTGAGCAGCACTACCGCCTCAACGTTGCCGTCGCGGTCGGAAATGTCGATGGTTCGGTATCCCTGGTCTTGCCGGCACGCGGCGGGGGATGTCGTGTGAGTGGTGCCGGCAATCGTCAAATGGGCGGCTTTTCGGGAGACAGTCTCGGTCTCGGCGCACCCCGCCACGCTCGCGATGACCAGCACCGCAGCTGCGACTGAGCGGTTGTGCATTGCTACTCCGTCTACGGCTGTTTTGGCATAAGCCCAGGCAAGGCTTTGACAATGCGACTTCGCACCAGTTCCGGGCTCAGGCCCTTGAGCAGATCGATCATCCGAATGCTCTTGGGCACGTACCAGTGCAACCGCTTCGGGTTGTGGTAGGCCTGCCAAGCCGCCTCGGCGACACTGCTAGGAGGCATCAGACGCATCAAGCCCTTCTTCGGGGCGCTGGCGCGGACGTCCTCGGTGGCTGTCGGCCCCATGTCGTCGGAGTGGTTGGTCGTCGTGGTGAGAATCGCGGTGTCGATCAAACCGGGCAGCACGTCGGCCACCCGCACGCCATGCCGGTGCCACTCGACGCTCAGCGCCTCGGTCAGCCCTTTCACCGCGTGCTTGGTTGACGAGTACACCGCGATGCGGGGCATGCCGTAGGTGCCCGCGGAAGACGACGTCGAGAACATCAGACTGCCGGACGTCTTCTTGAGATAGGGCAACGCGCCGTAGGCGCCGTTCAACACCGCTTTGAAGTTCACCTCGACGACGCGCATGGCGGCGTCGTAGGGCACGTCTTCGAACCAGCCGGATTCGCCGATGCCGGCGTTGTTCCACATCATGTCCAGGCCGCCGCCGGGATTGGCGGCACAGAAATCAGCCAGGGCGCTGTCCAGGGCCGCCTTGTCCGTCACATCGACGGCATGGGTCCACAGCCGCTCGGACCCGAGCTCCTGAGATAACGTCGCCAGGCCGTCGTCGTTACGGTCCACCGCACCGACTCGCCACCCGTTGACGTGAAAGAGTGTGGCCCCCGCGCGGCCGATGCCGCTGCCCGCCCCAGTGATGAAGATCGATTTCACGCCTCGACCACGTCTTTGATGCGGTTCAGCGTCTTGGTCATATCGCGGACGTTGCGCCTCTTGCGCAGAAACCCGCCGAACACCCAATACACGCTGTTGAAGGGGGATGGGTTGAGCCGAAATGACTCGGTCACGTCTGTTCCGCCACCGGCAGGCGCCAAACGGTAGTGCCAGTTGTTCACTTCTCGATCGCCGACCAGAACCACAAAACCGAATTCACGACCGGGTTCGCACGTGGTCACCCTGCATGTCGTCCAATAGACCGGCCCTATCTCGTTTCGGCGAACATGGCCGCGGAATTTGGCGCCGAGGCCGGGGCCGGTCGCATCGCCCAGCCACTCCGCCTCAATTACTTCGGGGGAGAACTGTCCCGTGTTGCGAACGTCTGCGATCAGATCCCAGATTTTGTCCGCGGGCGCCGCCATATGCACTGTCGCCGAACCTTCCATGCCCCGATCCAAACACATGTCTAGACCTGGTCATAGACCCCTCACAGACCCCGAAGCCTCTGGGCGCGGTGACTACGGGTGCGGAATGGCCGCCTGGATAAGCCCGTTGATGATCTGCTTGATGCCCTGCGCGGGGTGCGAGAAGATCGCGGTGGGCAGGCCCGACTTGGCGCCGCACGTCGGCCACGGGTCCAGGCCCTGCTCGGCGAAAACCCGGTTGGCCACTGCGATTTGCTGGTCCTTGGATGCGGACGCCGGATTGCCGACACCGCCGAATGCGTTCCAGGTGGCCTGCTTGAATTGCAGCCCACCGTAGTCGCCGTTGCCGGTGTTGGCTGCCCAGTTCCCACCGGACTCGCACTGTGCGACTGCGTCCCAGTTGGGGGTTCCGTTGGCGCTGGCGACTCCGGTGGACAGAGATATGGACGCTGCAGCGATCCCGCCGATCACGGCGGACTTGACGAGAAGCTTGCAGAGTCTTTCCATGTCAAGCATTTCGTCGCGCGTGTTCAAAGTGTTACCGATTTGAATGGCTCGCGAGATAAGAAATCTATGGCATTAAAATCGGCACGTAAGGAGGCGAACGACAGTCTTTTGGTACCGAATTCTTCAGGGACAGTAAGATTCTGTCGCCGATGACAGCGCTTGTTGATAGAGGGTGTCGAGCTGACGGCTCCGTATGACGTAGCTTCTCGCGGCGTCGAGCTGTGGGACGCAAGCGAGCGAGTGCAGCAGGTCCCAGTCGCGCACGATCTGAGTCAGCATCGTTTGGTTGAGCTCATCGATCGCCGATCGCGACGCCGACAGATCAGGGGGCGCAGCCGGCACGTCGGAAGGATTGAGCTGCCAGTCGGCGAATCGGGCGTTTTCGATGGCCTCGGTGGCATTGATCTGGTCTACGAAGACCCGGGTGACATAGCCGGGGTCGATGTGTTGGGCGGTAGCGTCGGCGCCCAACTTGTCGAGTTGTTGCTGCACGCGGGCGGGGTCCGAGATGGCGCCGTGTGTGCCCCATTTGACGGCGGCCACCGGCTCGGCGATCTGCAACCGCTGCGCGGCGGCGTCAACCAACCCGGTGAGCGGGCTGGTGGCGTCGGCCCGCGCCTGCATTGTGGCAACAAGCTGCGTGCCAACAAACAGCATGGCCGCAAGCCCCGGCTGCACTGCCAGGGCGACACAGCGACGGGTGCTGGTGGTCATGAGCCCTTAACACGCCACTGCGCCTGACGGTTTGACGTCAAGCGCAGTAGCGACCTCCGGCAGATCGGGATTTATCCGCCGCCTCCGGCGGTAGCGCCCAAGGTGCCCTGCAGGTCAGGCTTCATAGCATTGAGCTGCTGACCCCAGTACTCCCAGCTGTGCGTTCCGTTGGCAGTGAAGTTGAATACCGCGTTGTGGCCACCGGCCGCGTTGTAGGCGTCCTGGAACTTCAGGTTGCTGCTGCGCACGAAGTTCTCGAGGAACTCCGCGGGCATGTTCGCCCCGCCCAGCTCCGACGGTGTGCCGTTGCCGCAGTACACCCAGAGCCGGGTGTTGTTGCCGACCAGCGCCGGGATGTTCAGGCTCGGGTCGTTACGCCTCCATGCCGGGTCACTTGACGGTCCCCACATGTCGTTGGTCTTGTAGCCGCCCGCATCACCCATCGCGAGTCCGATCAGGGTGGGCCCCATCCCCTGGGACGGGTCCAAGAGGGCCGACAGCGAACCGGCGTAGATGAATTGCCCTGGATGGTTGATAGCCAGGACCATCGCCGACGAACCGGCCATCGACAGCCCGACCGCGGCGCTGCCATTGGCCTTGACCTTCCGCTCTGAGGAAAGGTAGCCGGGCAGCTCGCTGGTTAGGAAGGTCTCCCACTTGTACGTGGAGCAGCCGGCCTTGCCGCAGGCCTGGCTGTACCAGTCGCTGTAAAAGCTGGACTGGCCGCCGACCGGCATGACGATTGACAGGCCCGACTTGTAGTACCACTCGAATGCGGGAGTATTGATGTCCCACCCGCTGTAGTCATCTTGAGCCCGCAACCCGTCGAGCAGGTACACCGCGGGCGAGCCGTCTCCACCGCTCTGGAACTGAACCTTGATACTGCGGCCCATCGAACCGGATGGGACCTGCAGGTATTCCACGGGCAGACCTGGCCGCGAGAACGCTCCCGCGGTCGGGGCTCCGCCGGCAAGACCGATCAGGCCAGGCAGTGTTGCGGCCACTGCCGCACCGACTAGTAGCCGGCGCCCCCAGGCCCGGATCCTCTCGCTCACGTCTGTCATACCTGTGCCCCTTGTCCGTATGTCTAGGTGTGCGTTCGCCAAAATTTACCGCGTGAATAGGCCAAATGTCGATCTGGACACGAAGTAATCTCGGTTTTGTATCGGTTAGACCGGCCAATTCAGCAAGTGTGATAAGCGGGTTGCAAAGCCCACAGTAGCTTCCCGAACCGTTTCTTCGCGCGGGGACACGACGGGATCCACCAGGCAAAAGGCGGTCTGATGCACCCACAGACGAAGAAGCAGCCGGCATGCGGCGCGAGATACAAAGCGTGTTTGATCAAATTGTAAGACCCGATTTCGACTAGCTCCGCCACGGTATTTACCAAGACGGCAGACGGCGCCTAACAGTCCATCGTTGTTTCTATAGTCCCTAGGGTGTCTGCCTGCCAGTATCCGGATCGGGCAGCCGATCTTGGATCGACCGCGTAGGCTCGCTCGAGACAAGCCGATGGAGACGACGTTATCCCGGTCCGTTCCGGCCTCTCATGAATCACCGCAACAGCTGCCTCGCTGGTGCGCGGCGGTGGGTATGGGGGCTCTGGAGGTCCGGGATCGATTGAGGTGCAGATTTTGGATACGGTACTAGGGCTATCAGTTACTCCGACCGCCCTTGGATGGGTCCTCGCTGAAGGACACGGTGCAGACGGCACCATCCTGGACCACCGAGAATTGGAGCTACGCGGCAATGGCGGCCTGCTGGCTGTAAGTACCGCAGAGCAGGTCGCTGACGAGGTTTTACGAGTTGACGCGCTTGCCGCCGAGAGCCATCAGCATCTGCGGGTCATCGGGGTGACGTGGAACGACGAAGCGTCCGCGCAGGCGGCTCTGCTACTGGAGTCATTGACGGATGCCGGCTTCGACAACATCGTGCCGGTGCGGTGGCTCGAGACTGTCGAGACGTTGGCGCGGGCTATCGCTCCCGTCATCGGCTACGAGCAGACCGCGGTGTGCATTCTCGAGNNGGGTGGCGGCCGGCCGGGGTGGTTGTCGTCGGCTCGGACACCGACATCACCGGGTTGTCGTGGCAACTCGAAAAGGCCTTGCCGGTGCCGGTGTTCGCGCAAACCATGGCGCAGGTGACAGTCGCGCGGGGCGCCGCACTGGCGGCGGCCCAAAGCACTGAGTTCACCGATGAGCACCTGGTGGCGAGCACCGATGAACCTGTCGCCGCGCCTAGGCGCCCTCGTCAGTGGTCTTACGCCGGCGCCGTGACGGCATTGGCTGCCGGTGCAATCACCTTCGTCGCTTCGCTTTCACTTGCGGTGGGTTTGCAGCTTGCTGCGGACAATGAACCCAAAACGACGAAGCACGTGGTGCACTCCCCGACGCCGCAAGTCGCAGAAGCGGTAGCGCCGGCCGTTGCATCGCCGCCCAATTCTGAGCCGCCCGCACCCGAGTCAAAGACACCGGCTGCCGTTCCCTCTCCCGAACCAGTCACGGAATCGGGCACGCCGGACCCGAACGGCCCCCAGCCGTACTTGACGCGAGTCCTTGACCACATACCGGGCGACTACGGTGATTCAACGCCGCCGCCGGCTCTGCCCCAGCCTTAAATCCAGCGGTCAATCTTCTTTGGCGCGCACGGCAGTGAACGACACTGTTACGTCGTCGGCGACCCGCACCGAGCCCATCAGCAATGAGTACGGCTTGACGCCGTAATCGGACTGGCGCACCGCGGATTCGGCGGATATCCGCCACGAGTCCCCGAGATCCTCTGTGCGCACATCGATTACGTGCGTGCGCGACTCGCCGTGGATCTGCAGTTTCCCGGTGAGGCGATATCCGTCTCCGGTTCTCTCGATGGCGTCCGCGGTGTAACGGACCCCGGGAAAGCGGCCAGCACCCAGCGCCCTCAACGCATTCGAACGCACCAGGGCTTTCTCCGGTCCAGACAAACCCTTCACGCCACCATCGCCGCGCAGCACCTGCAGCGATTCCGTCTCAACCGCAAGCTCGGCCGAGACGGGTTCCCCGTCGGTCCAGCTCACCGCGGCCTGCCAGCGCTTCATCACGATGGTGAGCCGATGACCCATCTGCGCGGCCCTGCCCTCGACGCCGGTGCAAACGAGCAGCTCACCGTCGGCCGCGTCGAGGTTCCACACCACGCTTTGGTCGTGGGTCACATGGTCAAAACGGTGCGGTAGTGCGCCCGCCCCTGCTCCAAGGCCGCGTAGCCTTCGGCCGCCTGGGCCAGCGGCAGCTCCTCGATCCATGTCCGCACGCCAGACAAGACCGCGAAATGCATTGTGTCTTCGATATCTTTCGCCGTGCCTGAGGGATGGCCGATGACGCTGAGCCCCGGCGTTATCAGCTGAAGGGGACTGATCGGCAGCGGTTCGCCGGTGACACCGATGGTGACGAGTTCGCCTTGGGGCGCCAGTCCGCCGATCGTTGCGGCCATGGCCTGCGAGTTGCCCGCGGTGGCCAGCACGACCGCCGCCCCACCCAGGTCCTGCAGCGCTTCGGCGACGTCAGCGCTGTTCGAGTCGATGTAGTGGTGGGCGCCCAACTTGCGGGCGTCCTCGGCTTTGGCGGTGCCGCGATTGATCGCGATGGTCTCGAAACCCATCGCGCGGGCGAATTGCACCCCGAGGTGACCGAGCCCGCCGACGCCGACAATCGCAACCCGGTCACCGGGCAGCGCTTTGGTATGGCGCAGCGCGTTATAGGTGGTGACGCCGGCGCAGCCCATCGGGGCGGCTTCCGCGTCCGACAGTTCGGATGGAATCCGTGCCATCGCGTTGGCCGGCACCGTCACCGATTCCGCGTAGCCGCCGGGATAACTCAGGC
>PLSK01000030.1:26672-31696 GCA_003165155.1 Mycobacterium sp.
AATGAGCGTCAGTGCCGCAAATGCCACAGGCGCGTACCTTGATGCGTGCCTCGCCCCGGCCCGGTGCTGGCGTTTCGACCTCGGCCAGCTCGAATGGCGCGCCTGCGGACTGTACGTGAACCGCCTTGTGCCTCGGCATGGCCTTCCTCGTCTGGTTTGGTTGCGTTAGTGCGCGACAGGGGATTTCGCTGCCCCAGTGCCTTGGTAGTCGACCTGCCAGTGCTTGATCCCGTTGAGCCATCCCGAACGGAGCCGCTCGGGCTTGCTGATCGGCGCGATGTTGGGCATGGCGTCGGCGATCGCGTTGAACATCAGGTCGATGGTCATGCGCGCCAGGTTGGCTCCGACACAGTAATGCGCACCGGTGCCGCCGAATCCCACATGCGGGTTGGGGTCGCGCAGGATGTTGAAGGAGAATGGATCGTCGAAGACTTCCTCGTCGAAATTGGCCGAGCGGTAGACTATTACGACCCGCTGGCCCTTCTTGATCTGCACCCCGGAAAGCTCGTAGTCCTCGAGGGCGGTCCGCTGGAATGACGTGACCGGCGTGGCCCAGCGGACGATCTCATCCGCCGTGGTAACGGGACGCTCCTTCTTGTACAGCTCCCACTGATCGGGGAATTCGGTGAAGGCCATCATGCCCTGGGTGATGGAGTTGCGGGTGGTCTCGTTCCCGGCGACCGCGAGCAGGATGACGAAGAAGCCGAACTCGTCGTCGGAGAGCTTGTGGCCGTCGACGTCGGCCTCAACCAGCTTGGTGACGATGTCCTCCCCGGGGTTTTGCGCCCGGTCGGCGGCCATCTGCATGGCATACATGATCAGTTCGACCGAGGCGCCCATCGCGTCATTTCGCTCGAACTCAGGATCCTGGTCACCGACCATCTCGTTGGACCAGTGAAACAGTTTCATGCGGTCTTCCTGCGGTACCCCCAGCAGCCCGGCGATGGCCTGCAGGGGGAGCTCACAGGCCACCTGCTCCACGAAGTCGCCGGAGCCTGCCGCGGCCGCCGTCTCGACGATGCGCTGTGCTCGGTCCTTGAGGTCCGCGCGCAGCCGCTCGACTGCGCGCGGGGTGAAACCGCGGGAGATGATCTTGCGCAGCCGGGTGTGCTGCGGGGCGTCCATGTTGAGCAGCACGACCTTGCCTGTCTCGCGCTGCTCTTTGACTGTGCCCTCTTTGTAGCGGGGCAAGGCGGTGTTTTGCAGGCTGGAGAAGACGTCGCTACGCAGCGAGACTTCTTTGACGTCCTTGTGCTTGGACACCACCCAGAAGCCGCCGTCGTCAAACCCGCCGGCTCCGATGGGCTGTTCGTTCCACCAGATCGGCGCGCTCCGGCGCAGCTCGGCCAGTTCCTCGACGGGCAGTCGCTCGGCGTGGATGTCTGGGTCGGTGAAATCGAACCCAGGCGGCAGGTTGGGGGCCGGCTTGGCCGTCCGCTCGGCGGTTGACATAAAACCACTCCTCAATACGAGTCAATACGAAGTCTCTTCGTCTTCCTTGTGCCAAATAAACCATTGCTAACCACGGTTGGGAAGCGTCGGCGCAAGATCTCCGAAGCCTAACTGGAACATGTTCAGTGCCGGTGGGTTTTGCGCGCTTGGTCGGGGCGCCTGCGAAAAATTGCTCGTCGAGTGGGCGGGCCTTGTGGCACTTGGCACAATCGATATGCTTTGGTGCAGGTCACCGGCGACTTCACAGGCGGGGTGGAAAATGATTCGCGAGCTACTTAGCGCCGTTGCGATAGCGGGTGCCACGATCAGCTTGGCGCCAGGCGCCGCCGCCGGTTACGACGGCGACGTGCCGGGCATGAACTATCAGGCTTCCCTGGGTGCGCCGTGCGACAACTATGAGCACTTCATCTTCGGGCGCGGCCCAAGTGGCCAGGCCGAAGCGTGTCATTTCCCGCCGCCCAACCAGTTCCCGGCAGCCACCGTCGGGTACTGGGTGATCTCCTACCCGTTGTATGGAGTCCAACAGACCGGCGCTAAGTGCCCGGGGCCGCAGTCAGCGGCACAGACGCCGGACGGGCTCCCCATGCTGTGTCTGGGGGCTCAAGGATGGCAGCCCGGTTGGTTCACCGGGGCAGGGTTCTTCCCTCCCGCCGGATAGGGGACCGGAGAAAAGCCATGCACCACGAAGAGTATTGGCGCAGCTTGGTGAATTACTGACAGCGCGGCTCAAGCGGGGCCACGTTTAGACTCGTACCAAGGTCCGGCAACGAAGGAGACTCGCATGGGCTTCAACGCCAAAGACGCCGTCGACGCGGTCAGGGACATCGCGACCAATGCCGTCGAAAAGGCCTCCGACATCGTCGAAAACGCGGGCGACATCATCCGGGGCGACATCGCGGGCGGCGCCAGCGGCATCGTCCAGAATTCAATGGACATCGCCACTCATGCCGTGGAGAGAACGAAAGAAGTCTTCACCGGCGGCGGCAAGTACGAAGTCGAGGAAGACTAGTCGCAGTCAGACGCTGGCGGCGTCGTTGAGTTCGTCGAGCCTGTTCGTCGCCTCGAGGTACTCCTGAACCCACCGCGCGATGACGTTTGCCGACTTCTCCACCTTGGTGAATTGGCCGACGACCTGACCGATCGGATTGAACGCGACGTCGACACTCTCGTTCGGGTACCTGTTCGTGGCCCGCACCGCGATGCCAGAAACCATGTACTGCAGCGGCATACCAAGCGGCTTCGGGTTGTCCGGGTTCTCCCAAGCCTCGGTCCAGGCGTTGCGCAGCATCCGGGCCGGCTTGCCCGTGAAGGAACGACTGCGGACGGTGTCGCGACTGCCGGCCTTGACGTACGTCGCCTGCTGAACCGGGGTGTTGTGGGCCTCCTCGACCATTAGCCACTGAGAACCGGTCCACGCGCCTTGGGCCCCCAGCGCCAGGGCCGCCGCGATCTGCTGACCACTTCCAATCCCGCCGGCGGCCAGCACCGGTACCGGAGCGACTTCCTTGACGACCTGCGGCCACAGCACAATCGAACCCACTTCACCGCTGTGCCCACCGGCCTCGCCGCCCTGGGCGATGATGATGTCGACGCCGGCGTCGGCGTGCTTGCGGGCCTGCGAGGGGGAGCCACACAGCGCCGCCACCTTGCGGCCCGAATCGTGAATGTGCTTGATCATGTCGGCGGGGGGAGTGCCGAGCGCGTTGGCGATCAGCGTCATCTTCGGGTGCTGCAACGCGACCTCGACCTGCGGGGTAGCGGTCGCCTCGGTCCAACCGAGCAGCTGCAGACTGTCCCCGTCGGCGTCCTCAATCGGAACACCGTGGTCGGCGAGGACCTTCTTGGCGAAGTCCAGATGCTCTACTGGCACCATCGCCTGCAGTGTCTTGGTCAGCTCTTCAGCTGAGAGGTGAGAGTCCATGCCCTCGTACTTATTCGGGATGACGATGTCCACGCCGTAGTGATGATCGCCGATGTTTTCGTCGATCCATTTGAGCTCGATCTCCAGCTGCTCGGGAGTGAAGCCGACAGCACCGAGCACGCCGAAGCCGCCGGCCTTGCTCACGGCGACCACAACATCGCGACAGTGGGTGAAGGCGAAGATCGGAAACTCGATACCAAGCTCATCGCAAATGGCGGTATGCATGCCTACTCCTGAGACGCTCGCCGAATTGGAACGTGTTCTAGTTTAGTACCGACACCGTTGACATGGCCAGCGGGTCCTGACCTGCGAATTACCACTAACACCCGTCACGCTCCCTCGGTAGCCTCAGCAGGCATTGGGGCCGAGACTTGCGCATGAACGCCGACGACGGCACCGCAGACCGAAACCACTTGTATCTCTTCCGTTTCAGTGGTTTCAGATGGAGTTTTCTGTCAGTGGCGTGACATAGAATTCGAACATGCGTTCGAACCGTCGTGAGGAGATCGAAGAGGTCTTTGACGCGCTCGATGTGCAGATGGATCGTGCCTGCGAGTTGTCGTTCGGCGCGTTGACCACCCCGGAGCTGATGCGCATGTTGGAGCGGCTGGAAAAGGTCGCGCGCCAGCTGCCGGTACCGGGTCATGGATTGATCAATCAGGTCGTGGCCCAGGCCACCCCCGCCGAGTTGGGCGGAAAGCTGCCCCACGTGGTGGCTGACCGGCTGCGTATCACCCGCGGCGAAGCCACGCGGCGGGTAGCCGAAGCCGCCGACCTGGGGCCGCGCCAGGCGCTGACTGGGGAACCGTTAGCACCACGGCTACCGGCCACCGCCGCCGTCCAACGCAACGGCCAGATCGGGGCGTCGCATATAGCGGTGATCCGTGGGTTCCTCAAGGATTTGCCATGCTGGGTTGATGCCCCGACCAGGGAAAGCGCCGAAACAGATCTGGCCAACCTCGCCACCGAGCATCGCCCCGAAACGCTGCGCAAGGTGGCCGACCGGCTGGCCTGTTACCTCAACCCCGACGGGGAATTCACCGACGAGGATCGCGCTCGCCGCCGTGGACTGACCCTGGGCAAGCAGGACCCCGACGGCATGTCCAAGCTCAGTGGCTGGCTGACCCCGCTGGCCCGCGCCGCGTGCGAGGCGGTGCTGGCGAAGCTGGCCGCCCCCGGCATGTGCAACCCCGAGGACCGCACGCCTACCGTCGATGGCCCACCGTCAGAAGATGCGGTAAAGCGCGACACCCGCAGCCCCGCACAACGCAACCACGACGCCCTCAGCGCCGCATTTCGTGCGCTACTGGCGTCAGGAGAACTCGGGCAACACAACGGACTCCCGGCGTCAATCATTGTGTCCACCACCCTCAAAGACCTCGAATCAGCTTCCGGCAAGGCACTCACCGGTGGAGGCACCTTGGTGCCCATGTCTGATGTGATCCGCCTGGCCAGCCACGCCCATCACTACCTAGCGATCTTCGATAAGGGCAAGGCCCTGGCGCTGTACCACACGAAGCGGTTGGCCTCGCCGGGCCAGCGAATCGTGCTGTACGCGAAAGACCGCGGCTGCACAGCTCCGGGTTGCGACGTCGTCGGCTATTACTGCGAGGTCCACCACGTCCAGGACGTGCGCCGTGAGGCGCGTGAA
>PLSK01000134.1:0-10020 GCA_003165155.1 Mycobacterium sp.
TTGCGCGACGTCGCCGAACACCGCGAGTTGGGTGACACGTCGACGCTGCTGGATCCCGGCGTGTTCGACGCGATCCAGGCCGCAAAGTAACCCAGGCTCAGGCCGGGATGGGGACGAAGCCCGCGCCCGGCCGGTTCTTCGCGTTGATGTCGGCCAGGATCGAGCTGAACGACATCACCACCGCCGGAGTATGCAGCGGGATGTACTTGACGACGCAGTCCGGGAGGGCGTCGCTGAAGGCACCGTGAATCATGCCTACCAGCAGATTGTTCACGGTCACCGGCGCTCCGGAGTCACCCGGTCGCCCGCACACCTGCATGACAATGGTGCCCGGCGTCTGGCCCGGCCCCCAGGTGACGCCGCAGGAGTTGCCGGTGGTGCGGCCTTGCTTGCACGCGACCGCACCGAACGTCGGATCCGGGGCGACGCCGGCGATCACAAAGCCGTTGTAGCTGGCCACCGGTATCACCTTGGCCAGGTCGAACTTGATCACCGCATAGTCGAGGTTGTCGTTGCCCCCGACCATCACGCCGAGCACGCCCCTGTTCGTGGCAGCCTCGGCGGCGACCTGCGCGCCTGGGCCACCACAATGCGCGGACGTGAAGCCGATCAACTCGCCGGCGGAATCTCCCCCGATGGTCGTCAGGGTGCACAACGTGTCCCCGTTGATCACGATGCCCGCACCGCCGCCCATCGGGACCCTGTCGTCGGCAGCCGCGGTCTTGGCGGGCAAACCCACCCAGGCCACAAGTGAGGCCAACAGCACGGCCATCAACGCCCCCGCAAAGCATCGATGCGCCGTCTCCAAAGCGGAACTCCCGTCGAGCTGGTCGGACGTCAGGGCACAGGTGCGCCAGTTTAAATGATCCGTGCGCCAGCTCCGTCGGCCTGACATCGCAGCGCATGGCAACATGAACCGCGACGACAACCGAGAGGACCGTCTGTGAGCAAAGTCGATCGCAAGAACGGTGTGCCCAGCACGCTGACCACGATTCCTTTGGCCGACCCCCATGCCGGGCCTGCTGAGCCCTCGATCGGTGATCTGATCAAAGACGCGACAACTCAGGTGTCCACGCTGGTGCGCGCAGAGGTCGAACTGGCCCGTTCCGAGATCACCAGGGACGTCAAGAAGGGCCTGACCGGCAGCGTTTTCTTCATCGCCGCGTTGGTGGTGCTGTTCTACTCCACCTTCTTTTTCTTCTTCTTCCTCGCCGAGCTGCTCGGAAACTGGCTGCCACAATGGGCGGCGTATCTGATCGTGTTCGCGATCATGCTGCTGGTAGGGGCCGCGCTGGCCGTATTCGGTTTCCTGAAGGTTCGGCGCATCAGGGGACCGCGCCAGACGATCGAATCGGTCAAGGAGACGCGCACAGCGCTGACCCCTGGCCATGACAAAGCGGGGGCGCGCGCGATCACCAACCCCGAAACCAAGCCCGACACCACACCCACCGATCCCTCAGGTTGGTAGGTGGCAGCGCCAGATCCCGCGCTAACCCGAATCGACGGGCCTTGGCGCCATTTGGATGTCCATGCCAACGGCATCCGGTTCCACGTCGTCGAGGCTCTACCCGTTAGCCACCCGGGCGGCACAGACGTGACCACACCGGCCACGGCGCGGCCACTGGTGATCCTGCTGCACGGCTTCGGATCGTTCTGGTGGTCCTGGCGTCATCAGCTGCGCGGATTGACCGGTGCGCGAGTGGTTGCGGTCGACCTACGCGGCTACGGCGGCAGCGACAAGCCGCCCCGTGGCTACGACGGCTGGACGCTCGCCGGCGACACGGCCGGGCTCATCCGTGCGCTGGGGCACTCGTCGGCCACCTTGATCGGCCATGCGGAGGGCGGGCTGGTCTGCTGGAGCACCGCGCTCCTGCACTCACGCCTGGTGCGCGCCATCGCGCTGATCAGCTCACCGCACCCGGCCGCGTTGCGCCGATCCACTCTGACGCGGCGCGATCAGGGCTACGCACTGCTGCCGACGTTGCTGCGCTATCAGGTGCCGATCTGGCCGGAACGCCTGCTGACCCGAGACAGCGCGGCTGAGGTCGAGCGCCTTGTCCGTACCCGCAGTTCGGCTAAATGGCTTGCCTCCGAAGACTTCTCTGCGACCATCAGTTATCTGCGGATGGCGATCCAGATTCCATCGGCGGCGCATTGCGCATTGGAATACCAGCGCTGGGCGGTTCGCAGCCAGGTGCGCGACGAAGGCCGGCGATTCATGAGATCGATTTCCCAACAGCTCGGTATGCCTCTGCTGCACCTACGCGGCGATGCCGACCCCTATGTGCTGGCCGATCCGGTGGACCGCACGCAGCGCTACGCGCCGCACGGGCGCTACCTATCCATCCCCGGCGCAGGACATTTCAGCCACGAAGAAGCACCGGAGGAAGTCAACAGGCACCTGACCAGGTTCCTCGAACAGGTGCACGGGCCCCGGGTCAGCTGACGCAAGTCCCGGTGGGCACCGGCTGGCTGTTGCCGATCTTGGAAAGCTGGCCGGCCACCTCGCCGGCCGTCAGCACAAAGCCGGTGTCGGCGTCGTCGACGGCGGCACCGAACACCACGCCCAACACATGACCACTCAGGTCGATCAACGGTCCACCTGAATTACCTTGCTCCACATCGGCTCTGATCGTGTACACGTCGCGGGTAACAGGTGTCGGGTCCCGGTAGATATCGGGGCCGCTCAGCTTGATCGCCTCACGAATCCTGGCCGGGGTGGCGGTGAAATTTCCGCCGCCGGGGTAGCCCATCACCACCACGCTGGCCCCGGATTTCGCATCGGCGTCGGCGAAGGCCAGCGGCGGTGGCGGCAGGTTCGGGACGGCGATGATGGCGATGTCGACAGAAGGATCGTACGAGACCACGGTCGCGTCGAGGGGATTGCCACTGGCGAAGACCTGCACACTGTTGGACCCGGCCACCACGTGCGCGTTGGTCATAACCCGGTCAGGAGCTATCACGAATCCGCTGCCCTCCAACACTTTCTGGCAGCTACGCGCCTCGCTGCGCACCTTGACGACGCTCGGCGCAGCGGAAGTCACCACCGGATTGTTGGCCAGCGCGGGGTCTGGTGAGGCGACCGGAATCACCGGGGTGCGGCTGAACGGCTCCAACACCGCGGGCAGTCCCGAGGTGTTCAACAGCGCCGACAGCCGCTTGGGCACCGTCTTCAGCCAGGGCGGCGCGACCTCGTTGACCTGAGCGAGCACCCGTGAACCCTTGACCGCAGAAGCAAGTTCAGGCTGATCCTTCGACTGCGTCAACGGGGTGGCCAACAACCAGGCGGCGGTCAGCACGACGACAAGCTGGACCGCCACGCCGATGAGTGAGTCGACGTTTCGGATCGTGCGGCTGCGGATCGCGCCGCGAACCGCCCGTCCCAGCACCACACCGGCGACCTCACCGACAACGACGAGCGCGAGTATCAGGAAAAGCGCAGTGAAAAGTTTGGCGCGCGGAGCGGCGATGTGGCTGACGATGTGCGGTGCCAGCAACACGCCGGCTATCGCTCCGAGCAGCACGCCGACGAACGACAGCAGCGAACCCAACGCGCCCGAACGCCAGCCCGAGATGGCCGCGATGAAGGCGACGGCAAGGACGGCGACATCCAGCCACTGTGAAGGGTTCATCGAGTTCATCGCGCGTCACCCTGGTGGCCAACCAGCACCATCATGTCGTCCAGCTCACGGATGTCGTTGGTGTCCCACGGCTTTGCCCACCCGGCGACGTCGAGCACCGCGGAAATCACCTGGCCGGTGAATCCCCAAACCAGCATCTGGTTCAACAAGAACGCCGGACCGGCCCAACGGTTGCCGAGGTCGCCGCGATAGACCATCAGCCGGTTGGCCGGATTGATGAAGGCGCACAACGGAACCCGGGACACAACCGCGGTTTCGGTCTCGTTGACGACGGTAACCGGACCGGGATCCGGCGAATAGGCCAGCACCGGGACGACGTTGAACTGCGACGGCGCAATGAACGCACGCTCCAACGTGGCCAGGGGATGGAGTCTGCTGAGGTCGATCCCGGTTTCTTCGTAGGCCTCGCGCAAGGCGGTGGCGACCGGACCGTCGTCGGTGGGATCGGCTGCGCCGCCGGGGAACGCAGCCTGGCCCGCGTGGTGACGCAGTGTCGAGGCCCGCACGGTCAGCAACAGGTCGGCGTCGTCGGGGACACTGCCGTCGATCGGGCCGGACTCCGGGCCCGAGAACAACACCAGCACAGCGGCCTCGCGCTCGTCGTGATTCAGCGATGCGTCGGCTTTGGCCTTGGTCACGATTGCCAGCACGTCGGGCGGCAGCCGGCGCCGGTATGCGTCAGGTATCTGGTCGACATTCTCAACCAGCGGGCGCAGCCAAGACGGGCAGACGTCGGGCGCCAGGTGCAGAGTCCCCCGCGAGCGGGCGGTACCCCCAGCACTCACCGCGCCTCCCTCGTTACTTGCCCGGCTCATCCCGCGTCGTTTCCGACCGCAGCGGCGATCTCATCGGCACTGGCGAAATCGCGCAGCAGTGTCTGCGCAACGCTACCGTCCGGCCGCAGCACCACCGTCGCGGGCACCGCGTTCGCGACCCGCAGCGCGGCCGGGATCAACCGCCGACCGTCCTGCAACGTCGGCAGCCGAACACCGAGTTCCGCCAACCGAAGCAACGCGGCCATCTCGTTCTCGTCCTGATGCACCGTCACCACCAACACGTCGGACCCGACTCGTCGTTGGTACTCGGCCATCGCGGGAAGTTCCGCCGTGCATGGCGCGCACCAATACGCCCACAAGTTGAGGACCACCCTGCGTCCGGCCANNGGCCCGGCCAGCGCAGCCGGCGTATCGGCGTCCCGATGTTCACGGCCGGCTGTTGTCTGGGTTGTCGCGGTCGTGGTGGAGTTGTCGCGCAGCTGCGCAACCAGCGCTGCCGTCAACGCCGCCACCACTGCCAGGATCGCGATGGTCCAGCGGGCTTTCCCGGTCAACGTTGCTTACTGCCCGGCCAGGGCCAGCAGGTGCTCGGCTTCCGGCCCCTGGACAAGTGCCGCCGCGAGCAGCGGTTCGGTGGGGCCCAGGCCGAAGGAGGGGCAGTCTTTGGCGAGGAGGCAGACACCGCAGGCCGGTTTGCGGGCGTGGCAGACCCTGCGGCCGTGGAAGATCACCCGGTGGCTCAGCATGGTCCATTCGCGGCGTTCGATCAGTTCGCCGACCGCATGCTCCACCTTGACCGGGTCCTCTTCAGCGGTCCAACGCCACCTGCGGACCAATCGCCCGAAATGCGTGTCGACGGTGATCCCGGGGACACCGAACGCGTTCCCCAGAATCACGTTGGCGGTCTTGCGCCCCACCCCGGGCAGCGTCACCAGCTCGGCCATCGTGGCTGGCACCTCGCCGTTGAAGCGCTCGATCAAGGCCTGTCCGAGGCCGATCAGCGACGACGCCTTGTTGCGGAAGAAACCAGTGGGATGGATGAGTTCCTCGAGTTCGGCGCGATCGGCTTGCGCGTACGCCACTGCCGTCGGGTATCGAGTGAAGACGGCCGGCGTCGTCAAATTCACCCGTTTGTCGGTGCTCTGCGCCGAGAGAATGGTGGCAACCGTCAATTCCAGCGGCGAGGTGAAATCGAGCTCGCAATGCGCTTCTGGAAACGCCTGCGCCAGGGTCCGATTCATCCGTCGTGCCCGCCGCACCAAACCGACTCGGGTTTCCACGGCTGGCGTTGACTTGGAACGCCCGGACGGCTTTGCCACTTTCACCTACGACAGAGTACTGATTTCGTGATCTCGCTGAGACCTTGACCATGTTTACTCTCCTTGTGTCATGGTTGCTGGTCGCGTGCGTACCGGGGCTGCTAATGCTCGCGGCGCTTGGTCTTGGGCGCCTTGAGAAGGAGCTTGCCCACGAGTCGGTCAAAGCGACCGATGTGGCCGCGTTCCTCGAGCAAGCAGAAGCCTTGGATATGCGCACACTGGCCCGGGAGGGCATGCCGGAGGCGCTTGAATACCTGCATCGACGCCAGGCCCTGCAAGTCGCCGATCCCCCGTCGCTGGTGCCGCCCGCCGGGAGGCATCGCCCCGAGACAGTTCTTGCCAGGGACTTCGCCAACGTCTACGAAGCGCGTTTGCCCACGCGATATACACACGCATTCGCGCGACAATCCACAATTTAAGGCGACTAGACGTGTCTTGGCGTGTCAATCCTGTGTAGCGTGGCACGTTGGACACTTTGGCCTACCTTCAGTCTCGGATAGTTTCGGAACCCGAGCAACGGGTTGGCCTGCCCATATCACTTCGTTGGAAAGTTGAAGAAGCAACGTGGACGAGATCCTGGCAAGGGCAGGAATCTTCCAAGGGGTTGAGCCCGGCGCAGTCGCCGCACTGACCAAGCAGCTGCAACCCGTCGATTTCCCCCGTGGACACACGGTTTTCGCCGAAGGGGAGCCGGGCGATCGGCTGTACATAATCGTCTCCGGCAAGGTCAAGATTGGTCGCCGCTCGCCGGATGGCCGGGAGAATCTGCTGACCATCATGGGCCCTTCGGACATGTTCGGCGAGTTGTCGATCTTCGACCCGGGACCACGGACTTCGAGCGCGACCACGATCACCGAGGTGCGGGCGGTGTCGATGGACCGTGACGCGTTGCGGGCATGGATCGCCGATCGTCCGGAAATCGCCGAACAGCTCCTTCGAGTGCTGGCTCGACGGCTACGCCGAACCAACAACAATCTCGCCGACCTCATCTTCACCGATGTGCCCGGTCGGGTGGCCAAGCAGTTGCTGCAGCTAGCCCAGCGTTTCGGCACTCAGGAGGGCGGCGCTATGCGGGTCACCCACGACCTGACTCAGGAGGAGATCGCCCAGCTGGTGGGCGCTTCCCGGGAGACCGTGAACAAGGCGCTGGCGGACTTCGCCCACCGCGGGTGGATTCGCTTAGAGGGCAAGAGCGTGCTGATCTCCGACTCCGAGAGACTGGCCCGCCGAGCGAGGTAAGCGCGCGGTATTCGCGAGCGTGCGTGTCTGCGCGGCGACACGCCGCAAACCGCGTACAACTGCGCACGCTCGCGGCGCCGCCCTTCAGCTGCGCAGATAGACGACCTGGGCCTGGACAGACCACTCGGCCGCATCCCAGAGCTTCTCGTCGACGTCAACGTAGACATGTTCGACGATCTGTCGGGCGGTGGCGTCGCCGCCGAGTTCCCGCAACGCAGTGCGCACCTGCTCCAGACGTTCGTGCCGGTGCACTAAATATCCGTCCGCGACGGCTTCCAGGTCGGCCAAGTTCGGGCCGTGTCCGGGTAAGACCGTCCGTCGGCCCAGGCCGCGCAGCCGCCGCAGCGATTCCAGGTAGTCGGCAAGGCTGCCGTCTTCGTTGTCGATGACCGTGGTGCCGCGGCCCAGCACGGTATCGGCGGTCAGCACCGCGTCTTCGAGGACGAACGACAGCGAGTCCGCGGTGTGGCCGGGGGTCGCCATAACTTTGATCTTCAGGCCGGCCGCGTCAACCACCTCGCCATCGACCAGCTCACCTCCGAGGCCGCGACAAAATCCGCTGCCCGCCGACCGCACCGTCGCCCCGGTCAGCTCGACCAGCTTGTCGATGCCATCGGTGTGGTCGGCATGCCGGTGGCTGATCAGAACCAATGCGATGCGGCCCAGCGAGGCAATCCGCGGGATGTGCTGATCGTCATCAGGACCCGGGTCGACGATCACCAGCTCGTCGCTGCCCTGGCCGCGCAACACCCACGTGTTGGTGCCCTCCAGCGTCAGTAAACCGGGGTTGTCGGCCAACAGCACCGACGCAGTGTCGGTGACCGCCCGCAGCCGGCCGTATGCGGGATGGGTCAGCGACTCAGTAGCCTCGGTCACGGCAGCTAGCTGACCTCTACGATCATCTCGACTTCCACCGGCGCGTCCAGTGGCAGTTCGGATACCCCGACGGCCGAACGCGCGTGCACGCCTTTATCTCCGAACACCTCAGCGAGCAGCTCGGAGGCCCCGTTGATGACGCCTGGCTGCCCGTTGAAACCCGGGGCGGAGGCGACGAACCCGACGACCTTGACAACTTGTTTGACCGCGTCGACACCTACCAGGGCATTCACCGCAGCCAGGGCGTTGAGTGCGCAGATCCGCGCCATCGCCTTGCCCTCCTCGGGGCTGACCTCGTCGCCGACTTTGCCGGTGCGCGCAAGCTTTCCGGCTTCCAGCGGGAGCTGGCCGGAGGTGTAAACCAGGTTGCCGGTACGCACCGCTGGAACATAAGAGGCAAGTGGCGCCGCCACCGGCGGAAGTACTACTCCGAGCTCTCCGAGCCGAACCGATGCGGTCATAAAAGCCAATCCTTACGCTGGGCGCTTCAAGTACGCCACGTGCTGTTCACCAGTAGGCCCGGGCAGCACCGCCACCAACTCCCAACCATCGGCACCCCATTGATCGAGGATCTGTTTGGTGGCGTGCGTCAACAGCGGAACCGTGGCGTACTCCCACGCGGTCGGTTGGCTCATGACGCGAGCTTATCGGTAGGTTGTGAACACCTCTGGCCAGCCCGGCGTCCGACCCGGTTTGCGGGGGGCCCTGGGTGATCGGGCTAGCATGCGATGGTGGCAACCACATCTAGCGGCGGTAATCCCGTCGGCTGGCCAGCGCGCTTGTCGAAGGCCCGCTTGCATTTTGTGACCGGCAAAGGCGGTACCGGTAAATCGACGATCGCGGCGGCCCTGGCATTGACCCTCGCGGCGGGCGGCCGCAAGGTCCTCCTAGTGGAAGTTGAGGGGCGCCAAGGGATTGCGCAGCTTTTCGACGTCCCGCCCCTGCCCTACCAAGAACTGAAGATCGCGACCGCCGAGCGCGGCGGCCAGGTCAACGCACTGGCGATCGACATCGAGGCCGCATTCCTGGAGTACCTCGACATGTTCTACAACCTCGGCATCGCGGGCCGGGCGATGCGACGTATCGGCGCGATCGAGTTTGCGACGACGATCGCGCCTGGTCTGCGCGACGTGCTGCTCACCGGCAAGATCAAAGAATCGGTGGTGCGCCTGAACAAGGGGGGCAAGAACCCGGTCTATGACGCCATTGTCGTCGACGCACCTCCCACTGGCCGCATCGCGCGTTTCCTGGACGTCACCAAGGCGGTGTCCGATCTCGCCAAGGGCGGCCCGGTGCACTCGCAGAGCGATAGCGTGGTGAAGCTGCTGCACTCCGATCAGACCGCCATCCACCTGGTCACGCTGCTGGAAGCGCTGCCGGTGCAGGAAACGCTGGAAGCCATCGAGGAGCTCGCTGAGATGGACCTGCCCATCGGAAGCGTGATCGTGAATCGAAACATCCCGTCCTACCTCGAGCCCGGCGACCTGGCAAAGGCCGCCGAAGGTGATGTCGATGCGGACTCGGTGCGGGCCGGGTTGAAGCTCGCCGGAATCGAGCTCAGCGACGCCGATTTCGCGGGATTGCTGACTGAGACCATCGAGCACGCGACGCGAATCACCGCGCGCAGCGAGACCGCACAGCAGCTCGACGCGTTACAAGTACCGCGGCTGGAACTACCGGCGATCTCCGACGGTGTTGACCTCGGTAGCTTGTACGAACTGTCTGAATCACTTGCGCAGCAAGGAGTTCGATGAGCGCTAAGCCAAAAAAACTTGATATGGCGGCGATCCTGGCCGACACCGCCAACCGGGTCCTGGTGTGCTGCGGCGCCGGTGGCGTAGGAAAGACCACCACCGCGGCTGCGATGGCGTTGCGGGCGGCCGAATATGGCCGCACCGTTGTTGTTTTGACGATCGACCCAGCCAAACGGCTGGCACAAGCGTTGGGGGTCAACGACCTCGGCAACACTCCGCAGCGCGTGCCACTGGCGCCCGAAGTCTCCGGCGAACTGCACGCGATGATGCTCGACATGCGGCGCACCTTCGACGAGATGGTGATTCAATACTCGGGAACCGGTCGGGCACAAGCGATTCTGGATAACCAGTTCTACCAAACCGTGGCGACATCACTGGCAGGCACGCAAGAGTACATGGCGATGGAGAAGCTGGG
>PLSK01000134.1:10026-16030 GCA_003165155.1 Mycobacterium sp.
GGCCGTGGCTTCGGGAAATTAGTCACCGGCGCAATGGGTTTGGCGATGAAGGCGCTGTCTACCGTGCTCGGTTCACAAATGCTTGGTGACGCAGCGGCCTTCGTGCAATCGCTGGACGCTACCTTCGGTGGTTTCCGCGAGAAGGCGGATCGCACTTATGCGTTGCTGAAGAGGCGTGGTACGCAATTCGTCGTGGTGTCGGCGGCCGAACCCGATGCACTGCGCGAGGCGTCCTTTTTCGTCGACCGGTTGTCGCAGGAAGGGATGCCGCTAGCGGGACTTTTGTTGAATCGGACCCACCCGATGTTGTGCCCCCTGCCGGGAGAGCGCGCGACCGACGCAAGTGAAGTGCTGGAGGGCGAAACGGATTCGGAGGCCGCGACGCTAGCCGCAGCGGTGTTGAAGATTCATGCCGACCGCGCTCAAACGTCCAAGCGGGAAATTCGGCTGCTTTCCCGATTCACCGGCGCCAACCCCAGCGTGCCGATCATCGGGGTTCCGTCGCTGCCGTTCGATGTCTCCGACCTGGATGCCCTGCGTACGCTAGCCGATCAGATCACGGCTGAGCTGTAACCAGAATGTAACTAGAGGGGAGGGGCCTTCTAGGGATTTCTGGTTATCCGGTGCCTTATCCGGTTCCTCTGCCTCTGCGCTTGTCGAAGAAATCGCCCCACGACACGACGTCGGGGTGTTGCTTCAACAAAGCCCTGCGCTGGCGTTCGGTCATACCGCCCCAAACGCCAAACTCGACCTTGTTGTCCAGCGCGTCGGCCCCGCACTCCTGC
Organism: Mycobacterium sp.; assembly: GCA_003165155.1. Lineage (GTDB taxonomy): Bacteria > Actinomycetota > Actinomycetes > Mycobacteriales > Mycobacteriaceae > Mycobacterium. The sequence goes on from PLSK01000134.1 coordinate 10,812, forward strand.
ATTACTGGGCAGTGACGGCAGATCACTGCAGCTTGACGCTGGGCGGCGCCCCGAACAAACAGTTCATCCGGGTCGGTGGTGCGGCAGAGTGCCTTCGATACCCAGGCAATCCGATCCTCAACCTCGCCGACGCTTGGCAGCGTCGTCGGCACGGCCGATAGATGCGCTCTACGCGCGGCAGGTTCTATTCCTGACACGAGCTGTTCCCTTCCTCCCGGCCACCGGTTCGCGACCGCCCTCCTCAGGTGCAGATCTCTGCGCTGCGATCTACGCCACACTATGCAAATCGGTGTTACCTGAATCGCACCGTCTGTTCAAGTTAGGTGGTCAAGGGCCAATTGCGCAACAGTCTCATAACGCTTTTTTTGGCACGCGCGTGCCGTCTCGTTAAGAAGCGCAGGTCCGAGCCTAAGATTTCCACCCGCTTTAGGGGGGCTGACCAGTGGCGCAGGAGCGAAACTTGGCTTAATGCAGGCTTAAGTTCGGTGGTTGACGGCGGTTCAAGTTTTAACCGAACTTGGGGCGGATTCGGGGTGACGACGGGCAGCTAGGGTGTTATGCATGCCGGAACGTCCCCCCGCCACCATCACGCTGCTCAAGCTCGCTGGGTGCTGTCTGTTGGCCAGTGTGGTGGCCGCGGCTCTGATGTTTCCCCTGGCAGGCGGGCTAGGCCTGGTCTCCAATCGTGCTTCTGAAGTGGTCGCTAACGGATCGGCTCAGCTTCTGCAGGGCGAAGTACCCGCGGTATCGACGGTGCAAGATGCCAAAGGCAATGTCATCGCGTGGCTGTATTCACAACGCAGGTTTGAGGTGCCGTCCGACAAGATCGCCAACACCATGAAGCTGGCGATCGTTTCGATCGAGGACAAACGCTTCGCCGACCACAATGGGGTCGACTGGAAAGGCACCCTGACCGGGCTGGCCGGCTACGCGTCCGGCGACGTCGGCACTCGCGGCGGTTCGACCATCGAGCAGCAGTACATCAAGAACTACCAACTGCTGGTAACCGCTCAGACAGACGCCGAAAAGCGCGCGGCCGTCGAAACCACTCCGGCTCGCAAGCTGCGCGAGATCCGGATGGCACTCACTCTTGATAAGACCTTCACCAAACCCGAGATCCTGACTCGCTACCTGAACCTCGTCTCGTTCGGCAACAACTCGTTCGGCGTGCAGGACGCGGCGCAGACGTACTTCGGCATCAACGCCGCCGACCTGAACTGGCAGCAGGCGGCCCTGCTTGCTGGCATGGTGCAGTCGACCAGCACGCTCAACCCATACACCAACCCCGATGGCGCGTTGACCCGGCGGAACTTGGTCCTGGACACGATGATCGAGAACCTGCCTCAGGAGGAGGACGCACTGCGCGCCGCCAAGGCCACACCGTTGGGGATTCTTCCGCAGCCCAATGAGGTGCCCCGCGGCTGCATCGCAGCAGGCGACCGCGCATTCTTCTGCGATTACGTCCAGGAGTACCTGTCTCGTGCAGGCATTAATAAGGAGCAGGTGGCCAGGGGCGGCTACCTGATCAAAACCACGCTGGATCCCGACGTCCAGATCCCGGTCAAGACGGCGATTGACAGGTTCGCGAGCCCGACCCTGGCCGGCATCTCCAGCGTGATGAGTGTGATCTTGCCGGGCAAGGATTCCCACCATGTGGTGGCGATGGCCAGCAACCGCACGTATGGCCTGGACCTCAGCGCCGGCGAAACCATGCGGCCACAACCGTTCTCGCTGGTTGGCGACGGCGCGGGGTCCATCTTCAAGATCTTCACCACCGCGGCCGCGCTGGATATGGGTATGGGCATCAGCGCCACACTCGAAGCGCCGGCTCGGTTCCAGGCCAAGGGTCTGGGTAGCGGCGGGGCGAAGGGGTGCCCCAAAGACACCTGGTGCGTGCTCAACGCCGGTAACTACCGGGGGTCGATGAATGTGACGGACGCGTTGGCCACCTCACCAAACACAGCGTTCGCGAAGCTGATCTCGCAGATCGGGGTGACGCGCACGGTCGACATGGCGGTCAAACTCGGTCTGCGGTCCTACGCCGAACCCGGGACCGCCCGCGACTACAACCCGGACAGCAACGAGAGCCTGGCTGACTTCGTCAAACGACAGAACCTCGGCTCGTTCACCCTCGGCCCGATCGAAGTGAACGCGCTGGAGCTGTCCAATGTCGCAGCCACTCTGGCCTCCGGCGGCGTGTGGTGCCCGCCGAGCCCGATCGACAAAGTGTTCGACCGCAGGGGAAATGAAGTCGCGGTACCCGCCGAGCCCTGCGATCAGGTGGTGCCCGAGGGTCTGGCGAACACCCTGGCCAACGCGATGAGCAAAGACGCAGTGGGCATGGGCACGGCCGCGGGTTCGGCCGGCGCCGCCGGCTGGGATCTGCCGGTGTCTGGCAAGACCGGCACCACCGAAGCCCACCGCTCCTCCGGATTTCTGGGTTTCACCAGCCACTACGCCGCGGCGAATTACATCTACGACGATTCAACGACGCCCACGGATTTGTGCTCTTCCCCGCTGCGCCACTGCGGCGAGGGTGACTTGTACGGCGGCCACGAGCCTGCGCGCACCTGGTTTACCGCGATGAAGCCGATCGCCACCAGCTTTGGTGATGTGAAACTGCCACCGACCGACCCGCGCTACGTCGACGGCTCACCCGCTTCACGGGTGCCGGCCGTGACCGGCCTGGATGTGGACGCGGCCCGCCAGCGCATCAAGGAGACCGGCTTCCAGGTCAACGATCAAACCAACTCGGTCAACAGCAGCGCAAGATACGGCGAGGTGGTCGGAACGTCCCCCGCCGGCCAGACGATTCCGGGGTCGGTCGTCACAATCCTGATCAGCAACGGCATCCCGCCGGCCCCGCCGCCACCCGTGTTCTCGGAAGGTGGTGGTGGACCTGGCGGTGGGCCGCCGCCGCCGGTCGGATCGCAGGTCATCGAGATTCCCGGCCTGCCGCCGATCACCATTCCACTTCTGGCGCCCCCGCCACCGCCTCCGTAGGCGCTCAAAGACCCGCTCCCAGTCCGCCACCCGCAGTAGGCTGGGCGGTATGGCCGATGTCCTGCCCGTCCTGTTACGCACCGGTGCCGTTGCGCTCGGCTCGACCGTCGCCGGCATCGGTTACGCCTCGATCGTCGAGCGCAACGCGTTCGTGTTGCGCGAGATAACTGTGCCCGTCCTGTCGCCAGGCTCCTCACCTTTGCGGGTGCTACATATCAGCGATCTCCACATGATGCCCAACCAACGCCGCAAACAGGCGTGGCTGCGCGAGCTCTCCAAGTGGGAGCCTGATCTGGTGGTCAACACCGGGGATAACCTGGCGCACCCCAAGGCGGTGCCCGCCGTAGTCCAGCCCTTGGGCGATCTGCTGTCGCGGCCGGGTGTCTTCGTCTTCGGCAGTAACGATTACTTCGGGCCGCGTCTGAAGAACCCGATGAATTATCTGACCAACCCGACACACCGGATCCGCGGCGAGCCGCTGCCCTGGCAGGATCTGCGGGCGGCATTCACCGAGCGGGGCTGGCTCGACCTCACCCACACCCGGCGTGAGTTGGAGGTGGCCGGGCTGCGCATCGCCGCCGCGGGTGTGGACGACCCACACATCGACCGGGACCGCTACGACGCGATCGCGGGCCCGGCCAGCCCGGCCGCGGATCTGAGGCTGGGCCTGACCCACTCGCCGGAACCGCGGGTGCTGGACCGCTTCGCCGCCGACGGCTACCAACTGGTGATGGCCGGCCACACTCACGGGGGGCAGCTGTGTCTGCCGTTCTACGGGGCGTTGGTGACCAACTGCGGGCTGGATCGATCGCGGGCCAAAGGGCAGTCGCGCTGGGGCTCCAACATGCAGTTGCACGTCTCCGCGGGGCTCGGCACCTCGCCGTTTGCGCCGGTGCGGTTCTGCTGCCGACCCGAAGCAACGCTGCTGACATTGATCGGCGCCCCGGTGGGTAGCCGAGATTCCACTAGCAAGCTGGGAAGCTCGCAGCGAAGCGTCTCGGTACGTTGAACGATCGGGCCCAGGTCGCGGCCCGCAGCCTGCCACGTGACTGGACGGACAACGCGGTGCAGCTGATCGAGGCCGACGCGCGCCGCAGCGCCGACACTCACCTGCTGCGATATCCACTACCGTCGGCCTGGCGCGCTGACCTTGGCATCGCGCTTTATCTGAAGGACGAGACAACTCACATCACCGGCAGCCTCAAGCACCGGTTGGCCCGCTCGCTGTTCCTTTACGCACTTTGCAATGGCTGGATCGGCGAGGGCACCACGGTGGTCGAGGCATCATCGGGGTCGACGGCGATATCCGAGGCATACTTCGCATCCCTGCTGGGACTGCCGTTCGTGGCCGTGATGCCGGCGACGACCAGTCCATCCAAGGTGGGGCTGATTGAATCACAAGGTGGCCGTTGCCATTTCGTGGAAACCTCCAGCCAGGTATACGCCGAGGCGGAACGGGTTGCCCGGGATACCGGCGGACACTACATGGACCAGTTCACCAACGCCGAACGGGCGACCGACTGGCGCGGCAACAACAACATCGCCGAATCGATCTACGCGCAAATGCGCGACGAGTTGTACCCCATCCCGGAATGGATCGTGGTCGGCGCGGGTACCGGTGGGACCAGCGCGACTATCGGTCGCTACATCCGGTACCGGCGGCACCCGACCCGGCTTTGCGTCGTCGACCCGGAGAACTCCGCGTTCTTTCCCGCCTATGCCGAAGCCCGGTACGACATCGTGATGCCCGTGTCGTCTCGCATCGAGGGCATCGGCCGCCCGCGCGTTGAACCGTCGTTTCTGCCCGGCGTGGTCGACCGCATGGTGTCGGTGCCCGACGCGGCGTCTATCGCCGCGGCCCGGCACGTCAGCGCCGTCCTAGGGCGCCGCGTGGGGCCGTCGACAGGCACCAACCTATGGGGAGCCTTCGGCCTGCTCGCCGAGATGGTCGCCGAAGGCCGCGGCGGTTCGGTGGTCACACTGCTCGCCGACAGCGGCGACCGCTACGCCGACACGTACTTCAGCGACGAGTGGGTCAGCGCCCAGGGACTCGACCCGGCCGGTCCCGCCGAAGCGCTGGTCGAATTCGAACGCAATTGCCGTTGGGCCTAGCCGGTGCGATAGGCTGTCGTGGCTTCAGGCGGGGTGTGGCGCAGCTTGGTAGCGCGCTTCGTTCGGGACGAAGAGGCCGTGGGTTCAAATCCCGCCACCCCGAC
>PLSK01000134.1:16075-16910 GCA_003165155.1 Mycobacterium sp.
GGCCCGGCAAAAGGAGATCGAGTCATGGGAAGCGCTGAACGTCGGCGGCTACCCGTGGGCTAAACCCGGCACCATTTTCGGCTTCCTAATCAGCGCCGTGATGCTAGTTATCGCGCTAACGCCCATCCCACCGAACTGGCCATGGGACATCCCCCTAGTCATCCTGTCTATCTTCACCTCGGTGGCCACGGTGGTCTGTGGCCTTTTGTGGTTCGACAATCCGGACATCGGCGACCGCCCCGAGTCGTTGGACATCGTGCCGTTCTCGCGGGCAGAAAACCTGCGCCTCATGCAGGAGCAGGCGGTCGAGCCGTTCCAGGCGGTCTGCACCTGCCCTGGATGTGGGCACAACTCCACCCATCGGATCCATCAGCCCGCCGAGAACGAGCCCCACTGGGCGGCGGCCACTCGGCACTGCGCGGTGTGCAAACGGGAATGGGCGCAGGCCTAAACCGCATCAAGCGCAGTCGGCACAGATCGGCTGCTCAGAACTCGGGCTGCGCAACCTGCTGCGGTGCTGCACCAGGAAGCAACTCGAGCAGGTGAACTCGTCGTCCTGCTGGGGAATGACCGTGACCGACAGTTCTTCACCGGACAAATCGGCACCGGGCAGTTCGAAAAAAACGGCATCGTTGGGATCATCGTCGACAATCGCCGTGGAGGACCCGGGCAAAGAGGGCGCCAGCTCGTGCAGCGCGGACCTGTCCTGGGCAGCATCGGCGTCCGACACACGGCGGGTATCGTAATCGCTTACGGTCGTCATGAGTGTTCCTTCCTTATGACTTGCGGGCTAATGCAATTCGGTGTAGCCATCCGTGGCTCAGGCGATACCCCG
>PLSK01000134.1:17004-19970 GCA_003165155.1 Mycobacterium sp.
GGTGTATCGGCCTTCTGGTCGCCGGGCCGCGCGCGACAACCCCGTATTCGGCGGTCTTGGCGAGCTTCTCGTAAGTCGCCGCCAGGATCTTCAGACCAACCGAGCCGAGAAAGTCGACCGCGGACAAGTCGATGACCAGCGCCGTCGGACCCTTAGCGACCACCGCGCTGATCGCTTGTTCCAAGGCGGGAGCGGTTACCAAATCGATTTCGCCGCTGACACTGACCACGGACACCCCGTCATGGTCCGCAACCAACGTGGTAATCGAATCAGGGGCTGACAATGGCGATCCTTTGTCCCGGGGGCCTTAAGTGTGGTGCAAGCCTAACCTGCCTTGCGAACTGCGAGAAGAAGAAGACCTCAACACCTGCCCCCCGTCGACCCACGCTAGTCTCCCCATAGGGCCTGCGCACAGCGGACCGCGATGCCTATTCGGGAGGCCCTGGGAGGCCACATGTCAGACTCGCTGTCGGACTTCAGCAACACCACTACCGCGCAGACGGTTGGCATCTCGAGCGAGAGTTTGCTGCCGCAACTCGTCCAACATCTGCGGCAGAATCGGACAGTGTTGCGCGAGGAATGGGCGCGCAGGATCACCGAGGCCGAATTGCTAACCGCGATGACGCCTGAGGAGCTCTTCTCAGAAGCGACGGCGGTGTACGACAACTACGTCGAGGTGCTCGAAACCGGAAGCGTCGAGGCATTGCAGGCTTACGCCCGCGACCTGTCCGAACGCATTATCCCGCGAGGAGTAGAGACAGACGAGGTCGTCGGCATCGTGCTCCTGCTGCGCGACGTGCTGGCGCGTTCCCTGTTCGAGAAATATCAGTCCGACTTCGACCTGCTCAACGTGGTGCTCGATGTCTACGAGCCGGCAGCCAACCGCATCGCGAACACCGTGGCTGTGAGCTTCGTGCAGGAACGCGAGCGCGTCATCCGGCAGCAGCAGGAGGCGATCCGGGAGCTGTCGACGCCGGTGCTGCAGGTGCGCGAACAGCTGTTGATTCTGCCGATCATCGGCGTGCTTGACAGCCAGCGTGCCCGCCAGGTCACCGAACAACTCTTGAGAGCAATCCGGGCGAACCGCGCGAAAGTCGTGGTCATCGACATCACCGGTGTGCCCACCATCGACTCCACGGTGGCAAACCACTTGGTGCAAACGGTCGATGCCTCGGGTTTGATGGGCGCCAGCGTGATCATCACCGGCTTGTCCTCGGAGATCGCTCTGACCCTGGTGACGATCGGGCTGGACTTGTCGAAGATGAACGCCGTCGGCGACCTGCAGGGTGGTATCGAGGAAGCCGAGCGTCTGCTGGGCTACGAAGTTACCCGCACCGGCGAGCAGACCGGGTGAACACCACAACGACGGCGGCAAAGACCTCATGCCAGTACCAATCCTGAAACAGGGGTCTATTCTCATCGCTTCGGTGCAGGCCGCGCTCACCGACTCCGATACAGAACGCCTTCGGCTCGACCTGATGGAGCGGGTCAGCCGGTTTCGCGCGCAGGGGATCATTGTCGACGTCACCGCCATCGACGTGATGGATTCGTTCGCCGCCCGATCTCTGCGGACGATCGCGCACATGACCCGGCTGCGCGGCGCCGCCACCGTGATCGTTGGTCTGCAGCCGGAGGTTGCCTTCGCGATGGTCCAACTGGGCCTGGCGTTCGACGACATGCACACCGCGCTGGACCTCGAAGAGGGCCTCGCGCTGCTGAATCGGCAACTGGGGCTGCGGAGATCGACGATCGGGCGCGACGGTGACAGGTGAGATCGTCGTCGATATCGACCACCCCGACGACATCGTCGACGCGCGTAAAGCGGGACATCAACTCGCGCTAGATCTCGGATTCTCACTGACCGACGTCACCATGATCGCCACGGCGATCTCCGAAATCGCACGCAATATCACCAGCTACGCAGGTCGCGGTGCGGTCCGGGTCGCGGTAGCCGACCGGGAGGGCCGCAAGGCGCTGGTGGTATGCGCCGAGGACGAGGGCCCCGGCATTGCCGACATCGAGCGCGCCATGGAGGACGGATATTCGACTGGACGCGGGCTCGGCCTCGGCTTACCCGGTGCGCGGCGCTTGATGGACCGATTGATCGTCGAGTCCACACTCGGCCGTGGAACGCGTATCGAAATGTGGAAATGGGTGCCGGCCGGTGCGTGACCGTGCATGACCGTGACAAGGGCCGGCTGGGCCCGATTGAGTGGGCTACGGCAGGTCGCCCCCTTCAAGGTGAGCACGTTTCCGGCGACCAGCCGATCGCGGTCGGTATCGACGTAGACGCCGCGCTATTCGGTGTGATCGACGGACTCGGCCACGGCCCGGATGCCGCAACAGCGGCAATACGCGCTGTCGACGTGCTCAAGAAAGCCCGTAACGAGCGGCTCGAAGTCTTGGTTCAGCTCTGCCACCGTGTACTGGCCGGCAGTAGAGGGGCAGCTATCACCCTGGCGCGGGTGGATTTCGGTGTCGGCACGCTCACCTGGACGGGGGTCGGCAACGTCACCGCGCACCTGGTCGCCAAGGCGGCCACCGGCACCAACATCCGATCCAGCGCACGCCTTGCCGCAGGCATCGTCGGCTACCGCATTCCCGAGATCAGACCAGCCCAGGTCGTAGGGCTGCGCCCCGGCGACCTGATCGTCATCGCCACCGACGGCATTACCGAAGATCATCTGGATCACATTGACTTCGCCGGCTCGGCCACTGTTATAGCCGATGAAATCCTGGGTAAACACGCCAAGCAGACCGACGACGCGTTGGTGCTCGCTGCGCGTCACCGAGGGGTTTCAACATGACTGGCGTCGATGATTTTCACGCCCAGTACATCGCTGCGCTGCACACGTACTTGCACGCGCGCGATGAAGACAGCCTGACCGTCGGTTATGAGCTTGGACGCCGGGCCCTGGAAGAAAAAATCAGCGTGCTCGACATCATCGAGCAGCACGCAAGGACGA
>PLSK01000134.1:19982-39049 GCA_003165155.1 Mycobacterium sp.
CATTCCGGACGGCCCTGGTGAATTCCTTACAGGAAGGGTTTTTCGTCGCCGATCATGACGGCGCCGTCATCGAGATGAACAACGCCTTCATCGAGCTGCTCGGCTATCCCAACGAGGGTTTACCGTACCGATGGCCCTACCCGTGGTTGGTGGACGAAAAGACTGCGGGTCAAAATCAGTCGCTGGTTCGCAGCGGCGGAAGCGCTGAGTACGAGACGCCGATTCGGCATCGTGACGGCCGCCTCGCGTGGGTGATGGTGAGCATCAATGCGGTCAGCGGAGGTGGCGCCGACCAAGACGTATATGTCGGCACGGTGCGTGACATCACCGCGGAACGGGCATTCGCGGCCCGGGAAAGCGCGGTCCTGCGCCTGGCCACCGCCGTGGCCGTGGCCAAAAGTGTCGCGGAACTGCTGTCGATCACTCTCGAAGAGTGCCGGACAGCGATCGACGTGCAACGGGTGGTCGCGGTCACGTGGCCGACGGGCCACGATTTCCAGGGCGAACCGACCGTGCAGGTGGCGGGTAACCCCTACGAATCCACTTGGCGCGGACTCGATCCGTGGTTGCAGACCACCTTTCAGAACGCCCGCCACCAGCTGCCGCTGACGGCGTCGACGATCGACTGGCCGGACAAACCCGGGAAGGCACAAGGACTGGTCGCGGTGCTCACCGGCACCGGAGACCTCGCGTTGTGGCTGGAATTTCGCACGCCACGCTGGGTCAGCGGGGAGGATCGGCTGCTGGTCACGGTCCTCACCGGCCACCTCAGTCTCGCCATGCAGCACGTCCGCCAGTTCGAGAGCGCGCGCGAGACGTCGCTGACGTTGCAGCGCGCGATGCTGCCGCTGGTAGAGCCGCCGCCGGGCTTTGTCGTGCGCTACGAACCCGCTGTCCCGCCGCTGGAGATCGGAGGCGACTGGTATGACGTACTGCCGATCGGCGAAAACCGCATCGGGATCGTCGTCGGCGACTGCGTAGGCCGTGGTCTGCCGGCCGCAGCCGTGATGGGTCAGCTACGCAGCTCGGCACGCGCTTTGTTGATCAACGGAGCCCAACCGGCGCGACTACTCGAACAACTCGACTCGGCGGCGTCGCTCATCGCAAATGCGTACTGCACAACCGTGTTCCTGGCGATCCTGGATACCGAATCCGGTGTCCTGCGGTACAGCAATGCGGGCCACATGCCCCCCGTGCTGGTCGGCGCTGGGGCCGGTTCCGGGTCAACAGTGTTCACCGATGCCCGGTCAGTGCCACTCGCCGTGTGCCGAGACGAACGTCGCCCGCAGGCCTCCCAAGTGCTGCCGCCGGGCTCGACGCTGATGGTGTACACAGACGGCTTGGTCGAGCGTAAGCACGAGCCGATCGATGACGGAATCACGCGTGCCGCCGATGTTTTGGTGCAAACGATGAATTTGCCTCTGGACGCCGTGGCGGACACGATGCTTCGCGATCTGGCTCCGGCGGCGGGCTACGACGACGATGTCGCGATGGTGATATACCGACACCAACTGGCCCCGCTTCGCATCGAAAGCGCCGCTACCGCAGACCAATTGGCCGAGGTCAGGCGTAGGTTGGCCGCGTGGCTGCAGGCCGCTGGCGTCGAGGCTGAGCAGGCTGGCGACATCGTGCTCGTCGTCAGCGAGGCGTGCACGAACTGCGTCGAACATGCGTACCGCGGACACAGCGTCGGGTCGATGCTGACCGAGGTGACGGCCGTTGGAGACGAGGTCCGGGCACAGATCACCGATTCCGGTTCCTGGAAGCCACCGGCGGCTAACCCGGGCTACCGTGGGCGGGGCCTGGTGCTGATGAGGGCCATCAGCGACTCGATGGAGATGGACACGACCTCAACCGGAACTACGGTCGACATCACCTTCCGATTGCCGGCCCGGGCGGCTAAAGGCGCACTTTGACCGCCGCGGACAGTCGCGCTCCGTCGGCTTTTCCGGCCGCGATCGCGGTCGCAGCCTTCATCACCTGCCCCATCTGCTTCAGGCCGGGGCGCTCTCCGATCGTCTCGGCCACCTGGGCCATAGCGGTGTCGACGACGTCAGCCAACTCCGCCTCGTTGAGCGGCGTGGGTAGATATTCGTCGATGATCCGCGCCTCGGCATGCTCGGTGGCGGCCAGCTCACCGCGGCCGTTCTGGGTGTAGATCTCGGCCGCCTCACCGCGCTTCCGGGACTCCCTGGCCAGCACCTTGAGCACCTCGTCGTTGGAGAGTTCCCTGGCCGCCTTGCCCGAGACTTCCTCCGTCTGGATCGCGGCCAGCACCATCCGCAGGGTCGCGGTCCGCAGCTTATCCTGGGACTTCATCGCCCGGGTCAGGTCCGCCCGGATCGTGGATTTGAGTTCCGCCATGCCCCCGACGTTACGCGCGGGACCCGTGCGGATTGAGAAATACCCGCAGCGTCGACAGGATGGAGGCCATGACAAACGACGACGGCCGCTCCACACGGTGAGCAACCTGCCGCCTGGGTATCCATTTGGTCCGTCGCCTGAGTCGCACTGGCCGCCCGCGGCATACGGCGGGCCGCCACCGGGGTACGGCGGGCCGCCACGGGGCTACGCACCGCCGCCTTACGGTTACGGGCCGCCGCCGCTCCCCAGAGTGGCCAAACCCGGGATCATCCCGCTACGGCCGTTGACCCTGAGCGAAATCTTCAACGGCGGGGTGGGCTACATCCGCAGCAATCCGAAGGCGACCCTGGGGTTGACCGCCACGGTGGTGATCGCCATGCAGATCATCACGCTGATCGCCTTCACCGGCCCATTGACCGTCCATGGGAAATTCACGACCGGCCGGGCCGACGAGCTGACCCCGGGAATCATCGGCGCGTGGGCGGCTTCGGTGGCTGCCGCCCTGCTCGTCGGCTGGCTGGGCGGCATCCTGCTCAGCGGAATGCTCACCGTCATCGTCGGGCGTGCGGTGTTCGGCTCGCCGATCACCATCGGCGAAACGTGGGCCAAGATCCGCGGGCGGCTGCTGTCCTTATTCGGCCTGGCACTGTTGGAAGCCGCCATCGTGTCAGCTCTTCTCGGGCTGGTGGCGGTGATAATGGCCATGCTCGTCGCGATCGGCGGCACCGTGGCCGCGATTTTCTTCGGCTTCCCGCTGATGCTCGTGATGATCGCCCTGATGGTGTACCTGTACACGGTGGTGTTGTTCGCACCCGTTCTGATCGTGCTGGAGAGGCTGCCGGTCGTTGATGCAGTTACCAGATCCTTTGCGCTGGTGCGCAACGGCTTCTGGCGGGTGTTGGGCATCCGGGCCCTGACATACATCGTGGTAACCGCCGTCGCTGACGCGGTCGCGATACCGTTCAGCGTCGTCGGCCAGGTAATGCTGGTCGGGACCCCGTCCACCGGGGCCATGTTGATAGGGACCGCGATCGCGTCCATCGGCTCGGCGATCGGCCAGATCATCACGGCTCCGTTCAACGCCGGAGTTGTCGTGCTGCTCTACACCGACCGCCGAATGCGCGCCGAGGCATTCGATCTGGTGCTGCAGAGCGGCGCCGCCGGCGGCCCCTATGCGACCGCCTCCACCGACAACCTGTGGCTGACCCGGCCGGTGTAAGGACTCGCTGACTGTGCCTTCCCTCGACATCGACCGCGATGCCGCGCACCAGGCTGCACAAGACGAGCTAAACAAACCGATCTACTCCAGTGCTTCGGCGGAACAACAATTCACCGATTGGATCAACGAGATGTTGTACCGGCTGTTGCAGAAGACGGCCTCGATACCGGGCGGGTGGTTTACCGCCATGGTGCTGCTCATTCTTCTGGTGATCGCGGCAGCGGCAGCCGTTCATATCGTGCGGCGCACGATGCGCGGCGGGCGCGGCGACAACTACCAATTGTTTGAAGCCAGCCAGCTCACCGCGGCCCAGCATCGTGCTACCGCCGAGATCTATGCGGCGGAAGGGAATTGGGCGGCAGCGATCCGGCACCGACTGCGCGCCGTCGCGCGCCAGCTCGAAGAGACCGGCACAGTCAACCCGGCCCCCGGCCGAACGGCCAACGAATTAGCCCGAGATGCCGGCTCGGCCTTGCCACATCTGACTTCCGAATTATCCCGGGCTGCAACGGCATTCAACGACGTCACCTATGGCGAACAACCCGGAACCCAGGATGCCTATCGGATGATTGCCGACCTCGATGACCACTTGCGATCGCGCCCACCGGCCGCGCCGCAGGTACCGGGACAACCGGCCGCGGTCGATTCATGGGCACAGGTTCGGTGATGGCGGTACCGCGATGGAGATCATGGCGTTGGGTGGTGCTCACGCTGGTCGTCCTCGCCGTCGTCGCCGGGTTCGGCGCCTACCTGACCGCGCCGCGACCCGGCGGCGCGATGGATCCGGCGGCGACCAGTCCCGACGGTGCCCACGCATTGGTGACGCTGCTGCGCGACAACGGCGTCGAGGTGGTCGTGACCGACAGCATCACCGAGGTCGAACAAGCCGCGCGCCCCGATTCGCTGATATTAGTGGCGCAGAGTCAGTACCTGACCGATACCGCGCTGGACCAACTGGCGAAAGCCTCTGGCGATTTCCTGCTGGTGGAGCCGAAGTCACGAACCCGCGCAGCGTTGATCCCGGGTTTGCGGGTCTTGGGCGCCAGCACCTTCGACAGCGACCCGGATTGTGCTTTGCGGGAGGCTAATAAGGCGGGGTCAGTCCGATTCGGGCCGAGCGAAAGCTATACAGCCAAAGCTGACCGGCCGATGACCAGCTGCTACGACGGGGTGCTGGTCCGCTATCGAGACGGCGCACGAACCATCACGGTGGTCGGAAGCGCCGACTTCATGACCAACGGCGGCCTGTTGCAGGCGGGCAATGCCGCGCTCGCGATGAATCTCGCGAGTGCCCGGCCCCGCCTCATCTGGTACGCGCCCCATGACATTGACGGTGAAACATCTTCCCCAGCATCGGTTTTCGACATGATTCCGGAAAATGTCACGTGGGTCGTCTGGCAGCTGGCGGTGGTCGTGCTACTGGTTGCACTCTGGAAGGGCCGCCGACTCGGTCCACTGGTGGCCGAGGAAATACCCGTTGTGGTGCGGGCGTCGGAGACTGTCGAGGGCCGCGGCCGGCTGTACCGCTCCCGCCGCGCCCGCGATCGCGCTGCCGACGCGCTGCGAACCGCGACACTGCAGCGGCTGCTACCCCGCCTTGGTCTCGGCGCGGGCGCACCAGCGTCGGCCGTGGTGACCAGCGTGGCTGCGCGCAGCGCCGCCGACGTGCAATTTGTGTCCTACCAGCTGTACGGTCCACCGCCGCCCACCGACAATGACCTGTTACAACTCGCCCGTGCGCTCGACGAAATCGAAAGGCAGGTCACACGCAAGTGACTGAAGTCGCTCCCGCCCAGACCCCGCAGGCCGAATCGGCGCGCGAGGCGCTGCTGGCGTTACGCACCGAGCTCGCCAAGGCAGTAGTCGGACAGGAAGGGGTCATCAGCGGTCTGGTGATCGCGTTGCTGTGTCGTGGCCACGTGCTACTGGAAGGCGTTCCGGGAGTGGCGAAGACGCTGCTGGTCCGTGCGCTTTCCGCCGCGTTGCAGTTAGAATTCAAGCGGGTGCAGTTCACCCCCGATCTGATGCCCGGCGATGTCACGGGTTCGCTCGTGTACGACGCACGCACCGCCGCGTTCGTGTTCCGGCCGGGTCCGGTGTTCACCAATCTTTTGCTGGCCGACGAGATCAACCGCACCCCACCCAAAACCCAGGCCGCGCTGCTGGAGGCGATGGAGGAACATCAGGTCAGCGTGGACGGCGAGGCCAGGCCGCTGCCCGATCCATTCATCGTGGCTGCAACACAGAACCCGGTCGAATACGAGGGCACCTATCAGCTGCCCGAAGCCCAGCTGGACCGCTTCCTGCTCAAACTGACCGTTTCACTGCCGGAGCGCGACTCCGAGATCGCGATTCTGAGCCGACATGCGCACGGCTTCGATCCCCGCGATCTCTCGGCGATCAAGCCGGTGGCCGGACCGGCCGAGCTGGCGGCGGGCCGCGGGGCGGTGCAACGGGTTTTGGTGGCCGACGAGGTGCTGGGCTACATCGTCGATATCGTCGGGGCCACCCGCACCTCCCCCGCGCTGCAGCTGGGTGTCTCCCCGCGTGGGGCAACGGCCCTGCTGGCCACCGCGCGGTCCTGGTCATGGCTGTCCGGCCGCAACTACGTCACCCCCGACGACGTCAAGGCCATGGCCCGCCCGACGCTGCGGCACCGGGTGATGCTGCGCCCGGAGGCCGAGTTGGAAGGCGCCACACCCGACGGTGTGCTCGACGGAATCTTGGCATCGGTTCCGGTACCCCGCTAGTGATCCTGACCGGACGCGCCGGCTTGGTGGCGCTGATCTGTATCCTGCCGATCGCGGTGTCGGACTGGCCGGCAAAGGCTTTCGTGGTGCTATTGGCGGGGCTGGTGATAGTCGTTGCCGTTGACGCCGGGCTGGCGGCCAGCACCCGCGGGTTGCGGTACACCCGCTCACCGGACAGCTCGACGCGGCTCGGCCAGCAGGTGGACGCCGGGCTGCAGATCGACAACGACGGCCGCCGCCGGTTTCGCGGCGAGATCCGGGATGCCTGGCCGCCCAGCGCGGGTGCCACGCCGCGCGCCCACACCGTCAGCGTCCCCGCCGGAGCGCAGCACCATATCCACACGGCGCTGCGGCCGGTGCGCCGCGGCGACCAGCGGGCGGCCGCGGTCACCGCCCGTTCGATCGGGCCGCTGGGGCTGGCAGGACGGCAGAGTTCGCGGGCGGTGCCCGGCCAGGTCCGGGTGTTGCCGCCGTTTCTTTCCCGCAAGCACCTGCCGTCGCGGCTCGCCAAACTGCGCGAGATCGACGGGCTGTTGCCGACGCTGATACGCGGGCAGGGAACTGAATTCGATTCGCTGCGCGAGTATGTCGTCGGTGACGACGTGCGCTCGATCGACTGGCGCGCTACCGCGCGTCGCGCCGACGTCATGGTGCGCACCTGGCGACCCGAACGCGACCGGCGCGTGTTGATCGTGCTGGACACCGGGCGCATGGCAGCGGGTCGCGTCGGTGTCGACCCGGCTGCTACCTATCCTGAAACCGCTCCCGCCGGGTGGCCCCGGCTGGACTGGTCGATGGACGCCGCGCTGCTGCTGGCCGCGCTAGCATCGCGGGCCGGTGACCGTGTCGATTTCCTCGCCCACGACCGGGTAAGCCGGGCCGCCGTGTTTGGCGCGTCACGCACCGAACTGCTCGCCCAGCTGGTCAATGCGATGGCTCCGCTGCAACCGGAGCTTGTCGAGTCCGACTGGCGTGCAATGGTCGCCGCGATCGGACGGCGCAACCGCCGACGATCGCTGGTGGTGCTGCTGACCGACCTCAACGCCACCGCACTCGACGAAGGCCTGCTGCCGGTGCTACCCCAGTTGTCGGCAAGATACCACGTGATGATCGCCGCGGTCGCCGACCCGCGGGTGGACGAAATGGCCACCGGGCGCTCCGGCGCGGCCGCGGTATACGACGCGGCGGCCGCCGAGCGCGCCCGCAATGATCGGCGCGCGATCGCCTCCCGGCTGCGCCAAAGCGGTGTGGATGTCGTTGACGCCGCNNGCGGCGATCGCGAGCGCGGCGGAGCCGGGCGAAGCGGGTCGCCGCCATCAGAAGACGCTCAGTGCGTCGGAATCAGGTCAGGCGCGTCGTCGATATCGCCGGTCTCCCCGGCTTTTACGGCGCGGCGGCCGAAGTAGCCGATATACGAGAGGAACGCCACTTCGGCAATTATTCCAATGCCGACCCGGACGAAGGTCGGCAACGACGACGGCGTCACCAATGCTTCGATCAACCCGGAGACCAGCAGCACACCGACCAGCCCCACCGCGACCGACACCACCCCACGCCCCTGCTCCGCGAGCACCTGCCCGCGCGGCCTGTCGCCCGGCGAGATCACCGACCAGCCCAGCCGCATACCGGTTGCCCCGGCCAGGAACACCGCGGTCAGCTCCAGCAGCCCGTGCGGAGCCAGCAGCCCCAACAGGATGCCGCCCTTGCCGGCCTGAAACATCAGGCCGGCAATCAGCCCCAAGTTGGCCGCGTTTTGAAACAGTACAAACGGGATCGGCAGTCCCAGCAAGACCGAGAAGGCGATGCACTGGGCAGTCACCCACGAGTTGTTCACCCAGACCTGCAAGGCGAAGGCCGCCGCGGGGTGCTCGCTGTAATAGGACTCGACGTTGTGGTTCACCAGTTCATCGATGTCACTTGGTGTTCCGATAGCTGCCTGCACTTCCGGATTGCCGGCCACCCAGCAGGCGATCACCCCCACAACGCCGAAGAACACCACCGCCGTTGCCAGCCACCATCGCCACGTGCGATAGGCGACCACCGGGAAAGACACTGTCCAGAAGCGGACGAACGTACGACTGAGGGGTGCATGCGCACCGGTCACCGCGGATCGAGCGCGGGCGATCAGACTCGACAGCCGGCCGATCAGCAGCGAATCCGATCCGATAGTGCTGGCCGACCTCAGCATCGACAGATGGGTGGACACCCGTTGGTAAAGCTCCACGAGCTCGTCGACTTCGGTTCCGCTCAGTGACCGGCGCTTCTTGATCAGCTGATCGAGCCGGTCCCAGGTGCCGCGGTGCGTCAGCACGAATGCGTCAACGTCCACTCTGCGCAGCCTAATCGGAAGCCGCAGCAATGTACCGTTCGGTGGTATGTCGGAGGTGGTGACCGGGGACGCTGTGGTGCTCGATGTGCAGATCGCCCAGTTGCCGGTGCGGGCGGTGGGCGCGCTGATCGATATCACGGTGATATTGGCCGTCTACGTGTTCGGGTTGATTCTGTGGGCGGCCACCGTGACTGAGTTCGACTCCGCGCTGAGCGCAGCGATCCTCGTTATCTTCACCGCGCTGGCGCTGCTCGGCTGCCCGTTGGTGATCGAAACCGCGACGCGGGGCCGGTCATTGGGCAAGATCGTGATGGGACTGCGCGTGGTGTCCGACGACGGTGGCCCAGAACGCTTCCGGCAGGTGGTGTTTCGCGCGCTGGCCGCGCTGGTGGAGATCTGGATGCTGTTCGGGAGCCCCGCCGTGATCTGCAGCATCTTGTCGCCGAAGGCCAAACGTATCGGCGACGTCTTCGCCGGCACCGTCGTGGTCAGTGAACGCGGGCCCCGGTTGAGCCCACCACTGGCAATGCCGCCGGCGTTGGCGTGGTGGGCGTCATCGCTGCAACTTTCGGGCCTGAGCGCCGAACAAGCCGATGTCGCTCGTCAATTTCTTTCCCGGGCGGCACAACTCGATCCCCAACTGCGCCAGCAGATGGCCTACCGGATCGCCGGCGACGTAGTGGCCCGCATCGCCCCGCCGCCGCCGCCCGGCGCCCCGCCACAGTTGGTGCTTGCCGCCGTGCTTGCCGAACGGCACCGTCGCGAACTCGTACGGCTCCGGCCAACTGTGGCCCCCCAGGCCCCTCAGCACGCCGTCCCATGGCCGGATGAAGCTACGGTGCCCCAGGCGCCCCGGCCCTGGCCGGAGCAGGGACAGGACACCGGCGGGTTCGCACCGCCGCGTTGATCTACGGGCACCGCCGTTTCCGCGGTCAGCGCCCCGGAACTTGGTCCCGAAAAGCCTCGCCGAAATAAAACGTTGCATCGCGTTAGTTTACGATATATCGTGATATACCGGAGTGCGCAGACGGTGTGCTACCTCAACAGACATAAGGACTACAGACATGAACAACCAATTCACTCCTCCCGTCGGGCCATTCGCCGGCGGCCCAGGCTTCGGCTTCGGCCCCGGTCCCGCGCAGCGACGTGCGATGCACGGCGCCAGGCGGCACGCCCGACAGGAATTCATCGAACACCTCCGTGACCACCAGGCAGGCGGACCCGAGGGACCCCTCGGTTTCGGCGGCGGCTTTGGCCCCGGTTTTGGCCGTGGCTTCGGCCCGGGCTTCGGTCCCGGTTTCGGAGGCGGCCGACGCGGCGGAGGCCGCCGTGGCGGTCCCGGCCGCGGACGGCGCGGTGACGTGCGGGCAGCGATCCTGACACTGCTGGCCGACCGCCCGATGCACGGCTACGAGATGATCCAGCAGATCGCCGAACGCAGCAATGGACTTTGGAAGCCCAGCCCCGGCTCGGTGTACCCGACGCTTCAGCTGCTGGACGACGAAGGGCTGATCACCGCGAGCGAAAGCGACGGCAGCAAGAAACTTTTCAAGCTGACGGACGAAGGTCGCGCGGCGGCCGAGAAGGTCGAGACCGCACCGTGGGACGAGATCACAGAAGGCGCCGACCCGGGCCACATGAACCTGCGGGCGGCTGTGGGCCAATTGTTCGGTGCGGTTGCGCAATCCGCGCATACCGCCACGGCAGACCAACAGCAGCGCATCGTCGAGATTCTCAACAATGCGCGACGTGAGGTCTACGGCATCCTCGGCGAGGACTGACCGCACCCGAAATGCGTCCCCCACCGCCGAGCGTGCGCAAAATGCCAGCCATGTCGGCGTGTCGTGGTACGGACACGCACGCTCGCGGCGAAGGAGGGTCAGGTCACATCGACCCAATCCAGGGTTCGCTGCACGGCCTTGCGCCAGCCGGCGTATCCGGCGGCACGCTGGTCCTCGTCCCATGTCGGGGTCCAACGTTTGTCCTCCTGCCAGTTGGCCCGCAGGTCGGATGGGTCAGCCCAGAACTCGACCGCCAGGCCCGCCGCATAGGCGGCGCCCAACGCGGTGGTCTCGGCAACCACCGGCCGCACGACGTCCACGCCCAGCACGTCGGCCTGGATCTGCATGCATAGGTCGTTGTCGGTGATACCCCCGTCGACCTTCAATACCTCAAGGCGCACACCGGAATCCGCTTCCATCGCGTCCACCACGTCACGGCTCTGATAGCAGATCGCCTCCAGCGTCGCGCGGGCCACGTGTGCGTTGGTGTTGAACCGCGACAGGCCCACGATCGCGCCACGGGCATCGGATCGCCAGTACGGGGCGAACAGCCCGGAGAACGCCGGAACGAAATACACCCCACCGTTGTCCGCAACTTGGCGTGCCAGCGATTCACTTTGCGCGGCGCCGCTGATGATGCCCAACTGGTCGCGCAGCCACTGCACCGCCGAGCCGGTGACCGCTATCGAACCCTCGAGCGCGTAAACGGGTTTGGCGTCCCCGAACTGGTAGCAGACCGTGGTCAGCAGGCCATTGCTGGATCTCACGATCGTCTCACCGGTGTTCAGCAGCAGGAAATTGCCGGTGCCGTAAGTATTTTTCGCTTCTCCCGCGTCCAGGCACACCTGCCCGACCATGGCCGCGTGCTGGTCGCCGAGGACACCGGTGATCGCCACCTCGCCGCCGACGGGCCCAGTCGCGGTGGTGACACCGAAGGGCTGTCGCGGTGACGACGGCTTGATCGCCGGCAGCATCTCGCGGGGGATGGAGAAGAACGACAGGAGCTCGTCGTCCCAGTCCAGCGTCTCCAGGTCCATCAGCATGGTCCGGCTGGCGTTGGTCACGTCGGTGACGTGCACGCCGCCCCGCGGGCCGCCGGTCAGGTTCCACAACACCCAGGTATCGGCGGTGCCGAAGATAGCGTCGCCGTGTTCCGCGGCTTGGCGCACCCCGTCAACGTTCTCGAGGATCCATTGCAACTTCCCTCCCGAGAAATAGGTCGCCGGCGGCAGGCCCGCCTTGCGGCGGATCACGTCGCCGCGGCCGTCTCGGTCCAGCGCCGATGCGATCCGGTCGGTGCGGGTGTCCTGCCAGACGATCGCGTTGTAATACGGTCGCCCGGTCTTGCGATTCCATACCAGCGTCGTCTCACGCTGGTTGGTTATGCCGAGGGCGGCAATATCGCCTGGGCCAAGGTTGGTGGCGTTCAGCACTGACATCAGCGTGGACGCGGTGCGCTCCCAGATCTCAACCGGATTGTGCTCGACCCAACCGGCGCGCGGGAGGATCTGCTCGTGCTCGAGCTGGTGGCGGCCCACCTCGGCGCCGTCGTGATCGAAGATCATGCAGCGCGTGCTTGTGGTGCCCTGGTCGATGGCAGCTATGAATTCGGTCAAGGGCGCTCCCCTGGGTGACGTTCGACTACTGCGGGACACTTGCGTTGTCGACGGTAACCCTGTTGCATCGGCCTTGTGGGCGAAGAGGTCAAGCGCACCACCTATGACCGCACACATCGGCAGGAATACCGCCGCAAGGTGCGGCTATCTCTAGACGTCTTAGAGACGATGCTCGAGCAGTCCCGGTTTGATTCCGACTGCCCGCTCACCGGCATGGAGATCGAATGCAACCTCGTCGATGACGACTACCAGCCCGCCATGTCGAACCGGCGTGTGCTGGACGCCATCGCGGACCCCGCCTATCAGACCGAGTTAGGCGCCTACAACATCGAATTCAATGTGCCGCCCCGGCCGCTGTCCGGGCACACCGGCGTCGATCTGGAGGCCGAAGTCCGCGCCAGCCTGAACCACGCCGAGACCAAGGCCTGCGCCGGCGGGGCCCACATCGTGATGATCGGCATCCTGCCCACGCTGATGCCTGAACACCTCAACGACGGCTGGATGAGCGAGTCCGCGCGGTATGCGGCCCTAAACGACTCGATCTTCAGCGCGCGCGGCGAGGACATCCCGATCAACATCGCCGGCCCCGAGCCGCTCAATTGGCGCGCCGCGTCCATCGCTCCCGAATCCGCCTGCACCAGTCTGCAATTGCACCTGCAGGTCGCCCCGGCGGACTTCGCCGCAAACTGGAACGCGGCGCAAGTGCTGGCCGGTGCACAGCTGGCGTTGGGCGCCAATTCGCCGTACTTCTTCGGTCACCAACTGTGGTCGGAAACCCGCATCGAATTGTTCGCGCAGTCCACCGATACCCGGCTCGAGGAACTCAAGACCCAAGGCGTGCGACCACGGGTGTGGTTCGGCGAGCGGTGGATCACGTCCATCCTTGACCTGTTCAAAGAGAACATCCGCTACTTCCCGTCCCTACTTCCCGAGTTGTCCGACGAGGACCCAGTCGCCGAGCTCGCCGCCGGACGCATTCCACAGCTTTCGGAATTGCGCCTGCACAACGGCACCGTGTACCGGTGGAACCGGCCGGTCTACGACGTTGTGGAAGTGGACGGGGTCGGGCGCCCACATCTGCGGCTGGAGAACCGGGTGCTGCCCGCCGGCCCGACCGTCATTGACATGCTGGCCAATTCAGCCTTCTACTACGGCGTGTTGCGCAGCCTGTCCGAAGCGGAAGATCCGCTGTGGACCAGGATGAGTTTCGCTGCGGCACAGGCCAATTTCCTCGAGGGAGCCCGCACCGGCATGGACGCCCGGCTGCACTGGCCGGGCCTGGGCGAAGTGGCGGCGCAGGAATTGGTGCTGGGAACGCTGCTTCCAATGGCTCACGAGGGATTGCGAAAGTGGGGTGTCAACGTCGCGGTACGCGACCGGTTTCTCGGCGTCATAGAGGGGCGTGCCAAGACCGGTCGCAACGGTGCGCACTGGCAGGTGTCGACGGTGCGTACCCTGCAGGACGGCGGGCTGACACGACCGGCGGCACTGGCCGAAATGCTGCGCCGGTACTGCGAGCACATGCATGCCAACCAGCCGGTGCACACCTGGGAACTTTGACCCTCTTAGAACGCGGGTACGTTGGAAATATGTCATCTGCATTACCGGATTGGGACAGCGCATATCGAGAGCAGGGGCGGTTCGAGGGTCCGCCACCGTGGAACATCGGTGAGCCGCAGCCGGAGCTGGCCGCGCTGCTGGCAGCCGGCAAATTCCGCAGCGACGTGCTGGACGCGGGCTGCGGGTATGCCGAGCTGTCGTTGGCGCTGGCGAGCGATGGCTACACCGTGGTCGGCATCGATCTCACGCCCACCGCGGTCGCGGCGGCTACCAAGGCCGCTGCCGAACGAGGCTTGACTAACGCCAGCTTCGTGCAGGCCGACATCACGTCCTTTACTGGCCATGATGGCCAATTCAACACGGTGGTCGACAGCACGTTGTTTCACTCGCTGCCCGTGGAGGGCCGCGATGGCTACCTGAGCTCGGTGCACCGCGCGGCGGCCCCGGGGGCCAGCTACTACGTGCTGGTGTTCGCCGACGGCGCCTTCCCCGCCCAGTGGGAAGCCAGGCCCAATCAGGTCGGCGAGGACGAGTTACGCGCCGCGGTGAGCAAGTATTGGGAAATCGACGAAATCCGCCCGGCCTTCATCCACGCGAATATCCCGGCAGCAGCTGAGCAGAACGACTCCCCGATGCCGCTGCACGACCACGATGAAAAGGGCCGCATGAAGCTGCCTGCCTACCTGCTGACAGCGCATAAGTCCGGTTAATCCGCGCGGCCGGGCCGAGGACGCCCGAACAGCGATACGCTTCCCATCTTGCTTGCGTGAAACAGCGGAGGTCGCCGTCGGCACCGGCACCAACGGTGGCGCGGGCGGCGGTGGCGACGCCGGCACAGGCACCGACGGCGGCGCTAACGGCAGCCCGGGCAACAAAGGCTAGGCGGCTTGGACAGCTAGGCAGTCGCCGCGGTCGCGGCGATCAGCGCTTCAGCGAAGCTCTCCAGGTCGTCGGCGGTGGTGTCCAGGTGCGGCGAGATCCGCAGCACCGGCGCGGTCAACTCGAGCGGCGCCCGCTGCGTTCCGGCACAGGTAGTGAGGATCCGCCGTTCGGCGAGCAACCATGCCCGCACCGCTTCGGGATCGGCGCCATCGACGGGCGCCAGGGTGGTGATGGCGCTCGGCTCTTCGGTCTCTTCGATCAGCGCCCACCCGGACACATCGGCCAGCAGAGTGCGGCTGACGCCGCCCAGCTCGGCCAGGCGTGCCCGCACCCGCTCCGGGCCGTACGCCAAATGCTCACCCAGTGCCACCGAAAATCCCACTCGCGCAGCGATATTGGCTTCGCCGAATTCCAGCTGCTGAGCCACGGTCGACAGCGGGGCCCATTCCGGTGCCGCCAGCCGCGGAGACAGCCGCTCCATCAGATCGGGCCGCACCGCGAGGATTCCCACACCCCGCGGCCCGGCAATCCACTTGCGTGACGTCGAGTACGTGACGTCGGCACCGGCCGCGCAGTCCACCTGGCCCAGCGCCTGCGCGGCGTCCACGACCAGCGGCAACCCCAACTGGCGGCACAGTTCCGCGATCATCGCCAGCGGTTGCACCACCCCGCTGTGGCTGGCCACGGCGGTCAGGTGGACCAGATCGGGGGGCTCGGTTTCCAGGACAAATGCCGCGTCGTCGAGCGCCACCCGGCCGTCCTCGAGCGTCGGCAGCAGCTGCCGCTCGAATCCGTGGGCAGCCATCACGGCCAGGTTGGGGCCGTACTCGCCCGGCAGGCACGCTAGCGTCCTTCGACCCGCCGCCCCCGCCGGCCAGCTACCGAGCAGCAGGTCCAACCCATTCAGCGCACCGGTGGTGAACACCACCTCGGCGTCGGGCCTGCCAGTCAGGGCCGCGACCGCGGCGCGTCCGGCGTCGAGCACGGCTTTGGCGGCCTCGGCCGCGACATACCCACCGACTTCGGCCTCGAACCGCGCGTGCTGGGAGGTGGCCTCGAGCACCGCGAGACTTTGGCGCGAGCACGCCGCACTGTCCAGGTGCAGCCCGGCTACCGGCGGGCGGTCCGCTCGCCATTGATCAGCCAGCGACTCGCTATCGGTCACTTGGCGGCCAACGACAAGCCGAAATCGCCTGCACTGTCGGTCCACCACCGAATGCCACGCAATCCGGCCTCGGCCAACTCCGCACGCACCCCGTCCGGGTGGAACTTGCACGACACCTCGGTGAGCATCTCCTCGCCAGCCTCGAACTCGACGTCCAAGTCGAGCGCGCCGACACGCACCCGATGCGGACGGTCGGACCGGAGCCACATCTCGATGCGTTCGTCTTCGGTGTTCCAGCGAGCCACATGCTGGAAGGCGTCGACGTCGAAATCAGCGTCGAGCTCCCGGTTGACCACCGCGAGCACATTGCGATTGAAGCGCGCCGTCACGCCGGCGGCGTCGTCATAGGCACGCACCAGCCGGTCGGCGTCCTTGACCAGGTCCGTTCCCAGCAGCAGGGTGTCCCCCGGCCGCATCACCGCGGCCAAGGTTGCGAGGAACTCCGCGCGCGGCCCCCGTGTGAGGTTGCCGATCGTCGACCCCAAGAACACGAAAAGACGCCGGCCACCGCCGGGAATCTCGGTCAGGTGCTCTTCGAAATCACCGCAGACTGCCTTGATTTCGATGCCCGGGTACTCGCCCTGGATTGCGGTCGCGGTCGTCGACAACATGTTGGCGTCGACGTCGAACGGCACGAATCCACGCAGCGATCCGCGGTCACGCAGCGCGTCCAGCAGCTGCCGGGTCTTCTCCGAAGTCCCGGCACCCAGTTCGACCAGGGTGTCGGCGTCGCTGGCCTCGGCGATTTCGGCTGATCGGGTGCGCAATATCTCGGCCTCGGCGCGGGTCGGATAATACTCGGGCAACCGGGTGATCTGGTCGAACAGGTCACTGCCGACCGAATCGTAGAACCATTTGGGCGGCAACGACTTCGGCGTCTTCTGCAAACCGTCGAACACATCGCGGCGCAATGCGTGATGAGCGGAGTCGGCGGCCAGGTGATTGGACAGCGTCAGCGTCATCGAGGTCCTTTCGGGTGATCAAGCGGGGGCGAGGGATTTCAGCGTGACGCACTTACCAATGACTTCGACGACGTGGCGGTCCGGCACATCCTCCCAGTCCGGGTCGTCGTCGTACGGCTCGCTGGCCAGCACCACGCCGTCGTCGCGACGTAAGATAGACAAGGTATCGCCCCAAGCGGTGGCAAGCATGCGAGAACCGTTGGCCACTAATACATTAAGCCGAGCACCTGGGTCGAGTGCCCCGATCTGCGCGATGGTGGCACCCAGCGCCTCCGGCCCAAGCGCGAAAATGGTGGCCGCCAACATCGCACTATCGCAAACGGATTCGGCCGTCGAAGTCATAGGCAGCACCGAACGGTCGACAACACCGTTGTGCGACAACAGCCAGTGCCCGTCGGTGAAGGGCGCCGTGGCGCTGGCCTCGATCGGCATCCCGACGGTGGCCGAGCGCACCGCGGCCAACACGCAATGGCTGCGCAGCGCCGGCGCTACCGAATCGAACGACACGTCGCCCCACAACGGAGCCGCACTACGCCACCGCCGGGGCGCGCCGCCGTCAAAAAACCCGACACCCCAGCCGTCGGCGTTCATCAGGCCGTGCTTTTGCCGGCGCGGAGCATAGGACTGCACCCGCAAACCGGACGGCGGATCCAGCACCAACGAGGCGACGGTGGCGTCAGCCCCCAGCCAGCCGAGGTGACGACACATCAGGCCGGGTTCCCATCGTCGGGGACGCCCCAAGCCAACCGGACACCGCAGAAGATCTGGCGGCGGAACGGATGATCCCAGTTGCGGAAACTGGGGCGCAGAATCGCCGATTCCACCGCCCACGATCCACCGCGCAGCACCCGGTAATCGCCGGCGAAGAATGGCTGCGAGTAACGCTCGTAGATCATCGGCACGAATCCCGGCCACGGCCGCAGCGGTGAGCTGGTCCACTCCCAGACATCGCCGAGCATCTGCTCAACGCCGTAGGCCGATGCGCCGGCCGGATAGGCGCCGACGGGCGCCGGACGCAGCGAGGCGCCACCCAGGTTGGCCAGGGCTTCCGACGGCGCATCAACCCCCCACGGGTAACGGCGGCGGGAGCTGGTCGCCGGATCCCATGCGCAGGCCTTCTCCCATTCCACTTCGGTGGGCAGTCGCGCACCGGCCCAGCTGGCATAGGCCTCGGCCTCGAAGTAGGTGACGTGCTGCACCGGCTCATCAGCGGGAATGTCTTCGACGTGGCCGAACCGGGTGCGGGTTCGCGCGTCGGAACCCCAGAATTGCGGCACGGTCAGGCCGGCGGCCTGGCGGTGCTGCCAACCGCGGCCAGACCACCATCGCGACTCTCCGTAGCCGCCGTCGTCGATGAACTGTTGCCATTCGCCGTTGGTGACCGGAACCCGGCCGATCCGGAAGGCCGGGATGTCGACGACGTGGGCGGGACGTTCGTTGTCCAACGAGCACGGTTCGGTCGCTGCGTCCACGCCCAGCACGAATGGGCCGCCGGGCACCAGCACCGACGTTCCGGCCAGGCCCGGTCGGCCGGCCGGCAAAAGCGAAGTATCGGGCAACAGGGGCGCGCCGGTGCGCAGATTCAAAGCCTGCAGGATCGTTTCGTCGTGCTGGTTTTCGTGGCTGACCACCATGCTGTACACGAAGGCAGCTCGGTCGCCGGCGGGATCGTCGGGCAAGGCATCGAGGGCATCCAGCGCGGCGGACCGCACGGTCTGGCAATATGACCGCGCCCGCTCCGGGGACAGCAGCGGTAATTCGACACGGCTGGCGCGGGAGTGTTCGAAGGCGTCATACAGGCCCTCAACGGCCGGCGGCAGCATTCCGGGACGATCGGGGTCGCCGCCGCGCAACAGCCAGAACTCTTCCTGTTGACCGATGTGCGCCAAGTCCCACACCAGTGGGCTCATCAACGGGTCGTACTGGCGGCGAAGTTCGGCATCGTCGAAGTCGACCAGTCGTAGCGTCCGCGTGCGTGCGCGCGCCAAATCGTCGGCGAGCTTTTCCCGAGAACTCACAGCCCCCCTCGGGCTAACCGCGCGGCGTCGGAGACCGTGGCCGCGATGCCGTGCTCGATCACTCTGTCGGAAAAGCAATCCCCGGGACATCGGCCCTGTTCGACGGCGCGGACCAGTCGGTCCATCGGGTCGGTGAGCTCCGCGGGTGCCCTCTCGGCGGCGGCGACCACACACTTGATGGCCGCCTGGTGCAGCCGCCGGTCGCGCAGGCCGAGTTGGGCCGCGATGTCCCAGGCGGTGGCCACCGGCTCGACGGCCTCAGCGGCGATGCCCGCGGCGACCGGATCGTCGAGTAGGGCGACCAGCGTGAACACCACGGCGGGCCAGTAGTCATCCGGCATGCTGTCCAGGTAGCGGATCTCCAGCCATCTCCTCGGGCGGACCGGCGGGAACAGGGTGGTCAGGTGATATTCCAGGTCGG
>PLSK01000097.1 GCA_003165155.1 Mycobacterium sp.
CGTGTTCAAGGCCCTCGACGATGAACGGTTGGCCGACATTCTGCAGGAGTTGCCCGAGTCGCAGCAGGCCGACGTGTTGTCGCAGTTGGGCACCGAACGCGCGGCCGACGTGCTCGATGAGATGGATCCCGACGATGCCGCCGACCTGCTCGGCATGATGAACCCGACCGAGGCCGAGCTGTTGCTGACCCGGATGGACCCCGGGGAATCAGCACCGGTGCGACGGCTGCTGAAATACTCCCCCGACACCGCGGGCGGGTTGATGACCTCCGATCCCGTAGTGCTGACTGCGGACACCACAGTTGCCGAGGCCCTGGCCCGGATCCGCGATCCCGATCTCACCACCGCACTGTCGTCAATGGTGTTCGTGACCCAACCACCGACAGCCACGCCCACCGGGCTCTACCTGGGCTGCGTGCACTTGCAACGGCTGCTTCGCGAACCGCCGAGCAGCTCGGTCGGCGCAATCACCGACACCGACCTACTCGCGCTGACCCCGGAAACCCCGCTTGCCACGGTGACCCGGTACTTCGCTGCATACAACCTGGTCTGCGGGCCGGTGGTCGACGATGAAAACCACCTGTTGGGAGCCGTAACCGTGGACGACCTGCTCGACCACCTGCTGCCGCACGACTGGCGCGCGGATGTGCAGGAGTTAGACACCGTCCGCCGCCTTGACGGAACCGGAGAATCCGCGTGAGCAAAACCACGGAACCACGACGGCTCTACACCCCCCGGACGTCGCGCGGGATCTCGCTGCGGCTGGACTCCGAGACGGTTGGGCAGAGCACCGAGACCCTCGCGCGCTTCTTCGGCACCGGCCGCTATCTATTGATCCAGACCGTCATCGTGATCATTTGGATCGCTTTTAACCTTGTCGCGGTCGAGCAACGCTTCGACCCTTACCCCTTTATCTTGCTCAATCTGGCTTTCTCCACGCAGGCCGCGTATGCGGCGCCGCTGATCCTGCTGGCCCAGAATCGGCAGGAGAACCGGGACCGCGTCTCGCTGGACGCCGATCGTCGTCGCGCCGCGGAGACCAAGGCCGACACCGAGTATCTGGCCCGTGAGCTGGCAGCGCTGAGGCTGGCTGTCGGCGACGTCGTGACCCGGGAATACCTGCGTGACGAGCTGGAAGAGTTGCGCTCCGTTTTGATCGGTCTACAGCCCGAAACCCCAGATCACGATGCTGCTGGAGCCGTTGACGGCTCGGACGGGACAGCGACGAAATCCGGGTGAGCCCAGTTCCACCATTGCGCCACTCCCGCCACAGGGGTTATGTATGGTGATCTAGTTCACGAACGTTAACAACAGGTTATTTCCTGACGGCCAAATCTTGAGGACAGTCGAGTGCGCATTGGGGGACGTCGGGGTGCACGCCCGACCGCCGCGGCGGATCGGAAGCGGACACTCCACGCAACGCGGTCGCCGGCATTCGGCCCGCTATTCTGCATAGCCCTGCTCGTTCCGCTGGTGTTCGCCAGCGCCGTCGGCGGCGCGGGACCCACAATGCCCAGCGGCACGGCACCCACAGTGCACGGAAATGCCCCGTCGGTTCGTACCGCCATCACCCAGGTCGCCGCGGTTTCCCCCTCCGTCCCTGATCTCTCCGGCCCGGTTGTCGTCGCCATGGAGCGTCCGCCGGCCGACTTCCGCGTCGCCCAAGGCGCATTGTCGGCCCCGCCGTCAGCGATGATCGTGAATGCGCCGGGCGCGCTGGGCATTCCGATGATCGCGCTGTCCGCCTACCGCAATGCCGAGCAGAAGATGGCCGTCGCCGCCCCCGGCTGCGGGATCAGCTGGAACGTGCTGGCCGGGATCGGGCGCATCGAGTCGGGCCACGCAGGCGGCGGCGCAGTCGACGCCCACGGCACCACGGTACGGCCGATCTACGGTCCCGTGCTGGATGGCACGCTGCCCGGCAACGAAGTGATCGCCTCCAGCAGCGCCGGCAGTCGCGTGACGTACGCGCAGGCAATGGGGCCAATGCAGTTCTTGCCCGGCACCTGGGCGCGATACGCGTCCGACGGCGACGGCGACGGCGTAGCCGACCCCCAGAACCTGTTCGACGCCACGCTGGCGGCGGCCCGATACTTGTGCAGCGGCGGCCTCAACCTGCGCGACCCGTCGCAGGTCCTGGCCGCGATCCTGCGCTACAACAACTCGATGTCCTATGCCCAGAACGTGCTGGGCTGGGCCTCGGCTTACGCCACTGGCGTCGTCCCGGTCGACCTGCCGCCGATCACTGGAGCGCCGCCCCCGCTTGGCGACGCTCACGACGAGCATCCGGAGGGACTGGGGCCCGGCCTTCCGCTGAACGTGATGGGCGTGCCCATGAGCGACCCGTTGGCGCAGATACCGATGATCGACCTCACCCAATCATCTCAGCTGCCCAGTCAGTCACCGATGTTTCCCTGGATGACCCCCACCACGCCGCCGCAGTCACAGACGCAGCTGCCTGGCTGCACACTGATCTGCATCGACCCGCAGAGCCAGCCCCCCGGGGCACAGGCACCCGGGCTGAGCCCGCCGCCGGCTTTTCTGGCACCTTTCCCGCCGCCGGCGGGACTTCCGCCGGCCCCGCCCGCTGCCCCGCCATGGGCGCCCCCCGCCGGGCTTCCGCCCGCCCCGCCCGCGGATGCACCACCCCCAGATCAGCTGGCCGTCCCTCCCGGTGGTCCTCCCCCGGACGCACCGCCGACCAGCCAGGCGCCAGCACCCCCGAAAGCGTCGCCATCCCCCAAGCCGGCTAGACAGCACTAGTCGCGAACGAGCTCGGTGCCGACCGCACCGTCCGCGGTTTCGCCTACACTCGGCGGTAATGTCCCGTCATGACGCTGCCGACCTGAGCGCGGCTATCCGCACCGCGCTGGCAAAGGTGATCGACCCCGAACTGCGGCGCCCCATCACCGAACTCGGAATGGTCAAAGACGTCGAGGTCGGACGCGACGGTAGCGTGCTTGTCACGATCAACCTGACCACCGCCAGCTGCCCGAAGAAGACCGAGATCACCGACCGCGTCAGCGAAGCCGTCGCCGATGTCCCCGGCACCGGCGCGGTGAAGGTCCTCCTGGACGTGATGAACGACGAGCAGCGCACCGAGCTGCGCAAGCAGTTGCGTGGCGATGCCCGCGAACCCGTCATCCCGTTCGCCCAGCCCAGCTCACTGACCCGGGTGTATGCGGTGGCATCCGGCAAGGGCGGGGTCGGAAAGTCCAGCGTCACAGTCAATCTCGCCGCCGCGATGGCTGCCCGGGGAATGTCGGTCGGCGTCCTCGACGCCGATATTCACGGTCATTCCATCCCCCGGATGATGGGCACCACAGACCGGCCCACCCAGGTTGAGTCGATGATCCTGCCGCCCATCGCCCACGAGGTGAAGGTCATCTCGATCGCCCAGTTCACCGAGGGCAATACGCCGGTGGTGTGGCGGGGGCCGATGCTGCACCGGGCTTTGCAGCAGTTCCTTGCCGACGTGTACTGGGGCGATCTGGACGTGCTCTTGCTCGACCTGCCGCCCGGAACGGGCGACATCGCCATCTCGGTGGCTCAGCTGATCCCGAACGCGGAAATCCTGGTGGTGACTACCCCACAGCTGGCGGCGGCCGAGGTCGCCGAGCGCGCCGGCAGCATCGCGCTGCAGACCCGCCAGCGCATCGTCGGCGTCGTCGAGAACATGTCGGGACTCGCGTTGCCGGACGGTTCAACGTTGCAGGTATTCGGCGAGGGCGGTGGCCGGCAGGTCGCCGAGAGGCTGTCGCGGGCGGTCGGGGCCGAGGTGCCGCTGCTGGGCCAGATCCCGCTGGATCCCGCACTGGTGGCCGCCGGCGATTCGGGCGTGCCGATCGTGCTGAGCGCACCCGACTCCGCGGTCGGCAAGGAATTGCTCAGCATCGCCGACCGGCTTTCGTCACGACGGCGCGGGCTCGCGGGCGTCTCACTGGGGTTGGACCCGACCCGCCACTAGCCTCGCCCCCGTCCACTGCCGCTCACCTCGCGAGGGTGCGTGTCTGTGCGACGACACGCCGCAAAATGCGTACGACTGCGCACGCTCGCGGGCTTACCGCTAGGTCGCGTCGCTGTCGAACGGCGTGTGTCCGGGCGCGTGTTGTGGCGACCCGTTGGACCCGCCGTTTGCCTCCGGAGATCCCCCGGGAGGCCCTGCCGGCTGCACCGGTTGCGAGTGCGCACCACCAACAGGGGGGCCCGGCCTATCGAAGTTGCCCGTGAAGATCGAGTCGTCACCGTCCAGCAAATGCTTGGTCAGAGCGGCGCGCGGTGTCATACCCCGCAACTTCTGCAGCTCGCTGAGCGGAGCGCGCAGATCGTCGAACTCGGGTCCGATGTCCTCGCGCAGCTGGTTGGTCACACCGCTGAGGTAGTCGCGCGCCTGCCGCAGCGCGGTCGACGTCCATCGAATCGCACCCGGAAGCCGTTCCGGGCCAAGGACCACCAGCCCCACCACGACGAGGACCGCCATGTGCTCCCAGCTCAGGCTGCCGAGCATCTAGCTGGTATCTGCGTCGGGTTTCACCGTCAGCGTGACGTGCCGGCCGTCGCGGACCACCTCTATCGGTGCGTCCTGCCCGATCGCCAATTGCCGTACGGCGACGACGAACTCGTCGGAGTCGGCAACCTTACGATTGCCGACCTTGACTATCACGTCGTTTTCCAGGATCCCGCCCTTCTGCGCAGGGCTTCCCGCCTTCACGTTGGCGACCTGGGCGCCCGCCGCGATCGCGTTGCTCACCGACCGGGTGCTGATCCCCAGCGTCGGGTGCACGATCTTGCCGTCTTTGATCAGCGTCTGGGTAACCTGTTTGACCTCGTTGACCGGGATCGCAAAACCCAGCCCACTCGCGCTGTCCGACAATGACTTACCCGCGGTGTTGATGCCGATCACTTGGGAATTCATGTCGATCAGCGGGCCACCGGAGTTGCCGTGGTTGATCGAGGCGTCGGTCTGGATGGCGTCGATGACGGTGTCGGTGTCGGAGCCCTCGCCGGACAATGGGACCGGGCGGTGCAGCGCGCTGATGATGCCGTGGGTCACCGTGCTGCGCAGCCCCAGCGGCGCACCCGCTGCCAGCACCTCGTCGCCGACGCGCACCTTGTCCGAGTCGCCGAGCTGGGCCACGCTGAGATTGTCGACGTTGTCGACCTTGAGCACGGCCAGGTCGGTCTTGGGGTCGCGGCCCACCAGGTTCGCGGGCACTTCCTTGCCATCGTTGAAAACCACGGTCGTCTTGAACTGGCTGGGGTTGTTGGCCGCCTCGGAGATGACGTGGTTGTTGGTGACGATGTAACCGTGGCCGTCGATGACGACGCCCGAGCCCTGCATGCCCTCTTGGTCACTCTTCGATTCGACGGTGACCACGGCGCCGGCGGTCGCGGCCGCTACGTTGGCGAACCGGCCCGCGGGCAATTCGGTGTTGCCGGGGGTCGACAGTGTCACCTTCGAGGTGGTGAACGCCTCGACGACTTCGGCTGTCTTGCGGCCGATCACCCCGCCGAGGGTGCCGATGAGCAGTGCGATCAGGAGTAAGACGGCCAATGCCAGGTTGGACACCTTGCCGCCGAACAGCACGTCGCGCACGCCAAGCTTGCCGCTGTAGCCCGGCACGGCCGGTGGCACCGACGGGGCCACCGCGGGCGAACCCAGAGCGGCGGCGGCGGCGGGATCCCGCCAGGGATCGTCCGGCTCGTCGGCCCCTGCCCCGTTTTTCTCGGCAGCCAGCACATCGGCATCGATGGGGTGGCGTTGCAGTGAGTCGACGCCTCCGACGGGACGGCTGAACGCCTCCTGCAGAACCGGATCGGCCGGTTGATCGTGCGGCCGGAATTCAGTCTGGTCTTGGTACTTCGGCGGCCGCACTCGCTCCGCGACAAACGATCCCTGCAGTCCATCGGGGCGACCGAACGTTTGACGCGATGCAGCGTCGACCGGTGGCCGGGAGATGGGGCGCGGCGTTAGCCGAGGTCGGCTGCTTTCGCCGTTGTCGTTGCCGTTGTCGGAGGTCACGTAATCCTCTTCAAATCCTCGTCTGAGTTGCTCTTGAGACAGGCTTGGTGACCGCGCGATACACCGGCGCCGCGTTGTCCGTGTCCACCTTAGTATCCACGGTTGCTTGCTGGTCGGCCCAAACTAACGGCGCTTACGCTGGTCGCGCGGGTCGCGGTCTGCGAAACGTTCGGATATCGGCTCTACTGGTCGCGGTGTCACGTCTTCGGGAGAACACTGCGGAATCGCCGACAACATCCCGAGCAACGCGCTCGGAATGCGGATCGGGTGAGAGTCACGGAGCGCGGAACGCGCCCGGCTCTGATCATCGACTTCGATCGCGCACTCAGCGCACAGGGAAAGGTGATGCGCGGCCCGCAGGTGTGCGTTCATCCGCAGCTCACCGTCGACGAACGCCGCGATTGCCTCGGTGGACAGGTGCTCGGTGGAACCGAACTGCCGCGGAGCTCCTACCGGCGCATCACTCTGTGAGGCGAACTGTGCGGGGAGCCAGGAGAACGCGCGGCGGAACACATGCCCTCGGTCGGCCATCACCCGCTCCTTTCGCAGCCACCCATATGTCGAATGTAGCGCGATTCAACCCCAGTTCCCCGCCACTTGCTCGCCAAAAGCGGCAAAATCTCGGGATTATAGGTGAACTAAGCCGACTTGGCGTGCGACATGCGCTCGCCCTGTTCGGGGTGCGCGGCCAGATAGTCGCGTAGCGCCTGACGTCCGCGATGTATGCGGCTGCGGACGGTACCCAGCTTTACACCCAGAGTGGCGCCGATCTCCTCGTACGACAGGCCTTCGATGTCGCACAGGACAACTGCGGCACGAAACTCAGGCGGCAGCGAGTCTAGGGCGGCCTGCAGGTCGGGCCCAAGCCGCGAGTCGTGGTAGATCTGCTCGGGGTTGGGTTCGTCGGCGGGCACTCGGTCGTAATCGTCGGGCAATGCTTCCATCCGGATGCGGGCACGCCGGCGCACCATGTCAAGGAACAGATTCGTGGTGATGCGGTGCAGCCAGCCTTCAAAGGTGCCCGGCTGGTAGTTCTGCACCGACCGGAAGACTCGGATGAACGTCTCCTGCGTCAGGTCCTCAGCGTCTTGCTGGTTGCCGGCGAGGCGATAGGCCAGCCGATATACCCGGTCAGCATGCTGACGCACCAGCTCGTCCCACGACGGCATGGTCGCCAAGTCGCCGGTCGCGTCAAAAACTGCGGTGCCCTGCAACGCGTCCGAGGTTTCTACCCACTCGTCGTCCGGGCACAACTGAGGATGCGACATGCTGGTCGGGTTTAGAACAGTGGCGGTAATAGGGTCCTCCGGGTTTGCCGTGCCAAAGCTTGGCTCTTCATCGGCGGGAACACGATGTTGCCACCGTGTATTCCCCGATGCACTCCCCGACCAAACCCCTCCGCGTTCCATAAGGGATACCGTCGCGCACGGGCGTGTGGGCGGCATATGAGCAAACTGAGGTTTGCCTGAGAAACCATATCGTTACAGAACCTCTCACCCGTCTGCGTTACCAGCGTTAACCAGGGCAAACACTTGGGACAGTGACCGGTGTGCGACCCGTTTTTTGGCCGGCGCTCACGACCTCGGCGCGGTGTCCCCCCGTAGTCCTCAAGGGAGCTCAGAACTGTCTTCTTGGGAGCGAGCGCACGTTCGGCGATGCCAGGCGTGGGTGCGACGATAGTACGGTAGGCAAATATCCGGTAACTCAAGGGAGAAATACCGAGCCCCATGCTCCAAAAATTAATTGACGATGCCGTTGGCACGACACCTAAAATCGATTGGTCTATCTGCATTCGCGATGATGCAGGTCACGAATTGGCATCTCACAATCCTAACCGTTCCATGCAGACTGCCAGCGTAGGAAAGCTATTGCTATTGGCCGAGGTTGCGCGACAATTTGAAGCGGGCGACCTGGACAGTACGGAATTGCTCGATCGTGATCCAAAACTTCTGGTTGCCGATTCGGGTATCTGGCAATACCTGCGAGTCGACAAGCTGTCCATCCACGATCTCTGCGTGTTAATTGCTACGGTCAGCGATAACATAGCTACAAACGTTCTCTTGAAACGCGTCGGATTACAGAGGCTTCGCGAACTATGCGGAGCTCTTGGATTGATTGAGACAGTGCTACTTGACTATGTCCGTGACCCTCGAGGCCCCGATGATTTGTGGACATTTTCGACAGGCTCAGCCGCTGAGTTGTCTCGTTTCATGAATCAGATGGCCAGAAAAGAGCTAATATCACAAACGGTGTCAGAGCAGCTGGGTAGGTGGCTGGCGACAGGTGTGGACCTATCGATGGTAGCGTCTGCTTTCGGTTTTGATCCACTGGCGCATTCAGAATCAGATCGTGGATCCTATATACGCAACAAAACGGGCACCGACTCAGGAATCACGGCAGATGTTGGAACCGTCGGACAAGACAGCATGTGGTTATCCTATGCGGTTATTGCTAATTGGGAAGCTGTCGATCCGAGTTTACGAGATACGGCCCTCGCGGCAATGAGCTCAATCGGCGAGGCACTCAGGAATATCCTTCAAAACGATTCGCGATCAGGGGAACGGCACGAAATTGGGATATCGGGTCCGTGATGGCGCGCGTCGCGGATGGTGTTCCGGGCATGTCGTGACGGTCCGGCCCAAGCGCGCCTGATCGCCTGCGCCGCGAATTGGACCTACGCTGCGGGACATGGACTCCGGCCCGAAAACCCCAGAGACCCCAGCGCAGCCGGCCCTCAGTCGAGCCGAATCCCTCGTCGCACACGCCGAGAGTTCGATATCAGAAGACTCGATCCTGGCCAGTGCCCGCGAACGAGCCATCGACATCGGCGCCGGGGCGGTGACGCCCGCCATCGGGGCGCTGTTGAGCCTGCTCGCCAGGCTCAGCGGGGGCAAGGCTGTGGCCGAGGTGGGGACGGGTGCGGGCGTCAGCGGACTTTGGCTGTTATCCGGCATGAGCACCGACGGCGTATTGACCACCATCGACATCGAGCCGGAGTTTCAGCGGCTGGCCAAGGCCGCATTCGCAGAGGCCGGCATCGGCCCATCGCGCACCAGGCTGATCGGTGGCCGTGCCCAGGACGTGCTCACCCGGCTCGCCGACGAGTCCTATGACTTGGTGTTCATTGACGCCGATCCGATCGACCAGCCGGATTACGTCGTGCAGGGCGTGCGGCTGCTGCGGCCGGGCGGCGTCATCGTCGTGAACCGAGCGGCGCTGGGCGGCCGGGCCGGTGATCCTTCGGCGCGCGACGCCGAAGTCGCGGCGGTCCGCGAAGCCGCCCGGCTCATCGCCGAGGACGAGCGGCTCGCCCCCGCCCTGGTTCCGCTGGGCGACGGCGTGCTGGCCGCCGTGCGCGACTAGTCGACGCCCGCGGCTCCGAGCCTGCGCTCGTGGCGTCGAGCCTGCGTTCAGGGCTAGCTTTTTCGCCTGAGGATCGACGCCGCTACTGCAGTCTCGGCGCTCCATCTCCAGACCCGAGCCGGGTCAGGAGCCAGTCAGAGCGTCGACCAAGGTCTGGGTAACCGCAAAGGGGAAGCGGACCGTAGCACCGACTACCTCGTCGACACCGTCCCGAACCGAATTCACGATCGTCGCCGGATCGCCGGTGAGCAGCGCTCCCCCAAAGTCGAGGACCGCAAATTGCGGCGCCGTGATCAGGTCACGGACGTCGACGAATAGCTGGGTCGGCAATGAAGCCTTCGGTACGGGCACACCGTCCCAACTCTCCATTGTCCAGCCGGTCTGAGGGCTGCCCTCCACCACGACAACACCAGTGTTCGGCAGTGAGTGGGTGAACATGAGCAACGGATCGGGGTTGTTGACGGTCATCAGCGTGCCGACCTCGATCGCCAGCGCACTCGAGTACGAAACATCGGTGATGTGGCCGTTCGCGGACACGACAGGGTTGGCCAAGGCCGTGTTGTACATGGTTTGCATCGCATTCTGGAAGCCGTTGAAGAAGACCGCCCCGTTGGGGTCTGCGGACAACGGGGCCAGCATTGGCATGGCCGGGAACCCGAGAGTCCATGCGAATGGGCCGACGATGTAGAGGATTCCCACGGGGAGCTGCCCTAAGCCTTGGTAAATGCCGGCATCGATCTCGTTGAGCCCGGCCAACGATTGCGGGGTCATCCCCAACATGCTCGCCAACGGCGCGGCGGTCTGCTGTGTCCTGAGCAGTTGCGAGTCGAAGATTCCCGCGAACGGGCCCTGCGACGCGAGCTGGGCAGCGATGGCGTCGGCCTCTTGCTGGCCAAGCGCATTGAGTGGAGCACCCGGTATAGCTGTGTCAATCAGGTTCATTGCGTTCGGATCAGTCTGACCGTGCCGCACGAAGTCGATCACGATGGACGGTCCGCTGGTGGTCGTCACGGTTGGGCCGCCCGCACCTATGAACAACCCGCCGTAACCGGTGGCCCCGCCGGCTCCCGCGGTCGGACCGGCCCCGCCCGCGCCGCCATGGCCGCCGTCGCCGAATAACAAGGCCTGGCCACCGGCGCCGCCGGCACCGCCGATACCCGCGATTACAGCGCCCCCCGCCCCGCCGAGGCCACCGTTGCCCATCAACCAACCACCGACGCCGCCCGTGCCGCCCGTGCCGCCGCCGAAGCCACCACCACCGGCGCCGCCCGTGCCGATCAATCCGGCATTCCCGCCGTTGCCGCCCACAGCCCCCGTACCGCTGGTCTGGGTATAGCCGGCCCCGCCGTCACCGAACAGGAAGCCGCCTGCGCCACCCGTGGGGGATGCTGCGGTTCCGGCGGCGCCGTTGCCGATCAGATCACGCCCGAACAGCAAGTGGGTGGGTGCATCGATAATCGGGTCGATCGTCTGGCCGACTGGACTGTTGATCCACGTCTGGCCGGCCGTGTGTACCGGACCATAGACGACCGTCTGGAACCCAGCAGCGACAAATGAATTTATTGCAGCGAGGGGAGCTGCGGCGGCGCCCCCGCCGAGCAGTGTGCTCTCCAACCCCGAGGCTATGGACGTCTCGGTGGCCGCATACGACGCAGCCGCCGCGTGCAAGTTGCTCACGAACCGCTGCTGATATGCGGCTGCCTGGGCCGCCGCCGCCTGATATGTCTGAGCGTGCGCGCTGAACAGCGACGCGATTTCCGCCGACACCTCGTCGGCGCCCGCTGCGGCCAACTGAGTCGTCGGGATCGCCGCGGCCAGATTGCCGCTAGTCACTGCCGAACCGACCTGTGCCGCGTTCGCTGTGTGCATCTCGAACATGTCCAGAACTACAACAACAGATGACATCAGCTACTCCACGTTGAGTAATTGGGTTCGGGCCATCATGGCACCCAACTCTGGAAAAAGAGCGTCAATCGTCCCCGGACACACCATTTGGCGGGGTCAGATATCGGGATCGCCACTCGCTTGCCGAGGCGCTTCGCTTGACAGCCGCTGAACGCATGTTTAGTGTATTGAACATGCGTTCAGCTGATCTGACCGCCGCCGCGCGAATCCGCGACGCGGCCATCGAGCAATTCGGACAGCACGGCTTCGGTGTCGGGTTACGCACCATCGCCGAGGCCGCGGGGGTCAGCGCCGCCCTGGTCATCCATCACTTCGGCTCCAAGGAGGGCCTGCGCAAAGCTTGTGACGACTACGTCGCCGAAGAGATCCGCAACAGCAAGTCCGAGGCGATGAAGTCCAACGATCCCGCCAGCTGGTTGGGGCAGATGGCCGAGATCGAGTCGTACGCGCCGTTGACGGCCTACCTGGTGCGCAGCCTGCAGACCGGTGGTGCGCTGGCGATGACGATGTGGCACCAGATGATTGAAAATGCCGAAACGTACTTCGCTGAGGGCGTGCTGGCCGGCACCATCAAACCCAGTCGCGATCCGCACGCCAGGGCCAAGTACCTGGCCATCACCTCGGGCGGCGGGCTGCTGCTGTATCTGCAAATGCACGAAACCCCAACGGATCTGCGGGCGGTCCTGCGCGACTACGCCCGCGACATGGTGCTGCCCGCCCTCGAGATCTACACCGAAGGCCTGATGGCCGATCGCACCATGTACGACGCCTTCTTAGCCGCCGATAAAGCCGCNNGATGATCAAGGAGGATCACATGTCAGCTGACAATTTCGCGCCGATCGAAATCCGCGCTCTGACGAAGAATTTCGGTGCCGTGCGCGCGCTCGACGGTCTTGATCTGACCGTGAGTGCGGGAGAAGTGCACGGATTCCTCGGACCGAACGGCGCCGGCAAGTCCACCACCATCCGCATCCTGTTGGGCCTGGTAAAAGCCGACAGCGGCAGCGTGCGATTGCTGGGCGGCGACCCATGGACCGACGCGGTCGAGTTACACCGCCAAATCGCTTATGTGCCAGGAGACGTCACGTTGTGGCCCTCGCTGACCGGTGGCGAGACCATTGACCTGTTGGCCCGCATGCGCGGCGGCATCGACCAGAAACGTCGCGCCGAGCTGATCGAGCGCTTCGACCTTGACCCGCGCAAGAAGGCACGCACGTACTCGAAAGGCAACCGCCAAAAAGTCTCGCTGATCTCAGCCTTCTCGTCGCAGGCTGGACTGCTGCTCTTGGATGAGCCCAGCAGCGGGCTGGATCCGTTGATGGAGAACGTGTTCCAGCAGTGCGTCGGCGAGGCG
Organism: Mycobacterium sp.; assembly: GCA_003165155.1. Taxonomy (GTDB): domain Bacteria; phylum Actinomycetota; class Actinomycetes; order Mycobacteriales; family Mycobacteriaceae; genus Mycobacterium. The sequence goes on from PLSK01000097.1 coordinate 12,645, forward strand.
CGCGACCGGGGCGCGACGGTGTTGCTGTCCAGCCACATCCTGGCCGAAACCGAGGCGCTGTGCAAAAGGGTGACCATCATCCGCGCGGGCAAGACCGTCGAAAGCGGTTCGCTCGATGCTATGCGCCATCTCAGCCGCACCTCGATCAAGGCCGAAATGATCGGTGATCCTGGCGATCTCACCCGGATCAAGGGGGTTGAAGATGTCAGCGTCGACGGCAACACAGTGCGTGCCCAGGTCGACAGCGAAAGCCTCGGGGAACTCATCCGGGTGCTCGGCGACGCCGGAGTACGCAGCCTTATCAGCGCGCCACCGACTCTCGAGGAACTGTTCCTGCGCCACTACAGCGCCGCAGAAAAGCAGATTTCAGCGTCATGAGCACCGCAACCCTGGATCGGTCACGCCCCGCGGCAGGACCTGCACCGCGGCGCCGTTCGAACTTCTCCGGAACGCTCGGCATGCTGCGGCTCTATTTGCGCCGCGACCGGGTCTCCTTGCCACTGTGGGTGCTGCTGCTGTCGGTGCCGCTGGCCACCGTGTACGTCGGAAGCATCGAACAGGTCTACCCCACCCAGGCCGCCCGCGCCGGATTCGCGGCCGTCATCATGGCCAGCCCCGCCCAGCGCGCGCTGTACGGGCAGGTCTACAACGACAGCCTTGGGGCGGTGGGTGTTTGGAAAGCCGGGATGTTCCACTTGCTGATCGCGGTGGCCGTCATCCTCACCGTGATCCGGCACACCCGCGCCGACGAGGAGACCGGTCGGACCGAGCTGATGGACTCGACCGCGATCGGCCGGTATGCCGGCCTCAGCGCGGCGCTCGTGATGGCGTTCGGGGCCTCGATCGCGACCGGCGCCATCGGTGCGGCGGGATTGTTTGCCACCAACGTCCCGCCCGCCGGGTCCGTCGCGTTCGGGGCGGCGCTGGCCGGCTCGGGCCTGGTGTTTACGGCCGTCGCCGCAATAGCCGCGCAGTTGTCCCCGAGCGCACGGTTCGCCCGTGGGTCCGCCTTCGGGGTGTTGGGCACCGCATTCACGCTGCGCGCCATCGGTGATGCCGGGGACGGCAACCTCTCGTGGCTCTCCCCGCTGGGGTGGTCGCTGCAAGTCAGGCCCTACGCGGGTGATCGCTGGTGGGTCCTGCTGCTGCATCTGGCGACGACGGCCGCACTCACCGCGGTGGCTTATCGGCTGCTCGCCGGCCGCGATGTCGGCGCGGGACTCATCGCCGAACGCGCCGGTCCCGGCAGAGCCTCGATGACGCTGGGCAACGTCTTCGGGCTGGCCTGGCGACTCGACCGCGGTTCGCTGCTGGTGTGGAGCGTCGGCCTGTGCCTGTACGGCCTTCTGATGGGCAGTGTGGTGCACGGCATCGGCGCCGAGCTGGGCGACAGCACCGTGGCGCGCGACATCGTTACGCGGATGGGCGGCACCAGCGCTTTGGAGGAGGCCTTCATCGCGGTGGCGTTCAGCATGCTGGGCATGATGGCCGCCGCATTCNNCCGTCTCGCTCACCTTGCGGCTGCACCAGGAAGAGTCCGCGCAACGAGCTGAGACGACACTGGCCGGTGCCGTCTCCCGAGCTCGCTGGTTGGCAAGCCATTTGGAAGCCGCGCTGATCGGGCCGGCGGTGGCGCTACTGGTCGCCGGAGCGGCCGCAGGACTCGTCTACGGCATCGCGGACGGTAACGTCGCCGGCAAGCTGGGCGCCGTCATCGGCACCGCGGCCGTGCAGCTGCCGGCCGTCTGGCTACTTTCCTCCGTGACATTGGCGTTGTTCGGCATCGCGCCGCGGTTCACACCGGTGACGTGGGGTGTGCTGGTCGGCTTCATTGCCTTGTACCTAGTCGGTTCACTGGCCGGCTTCCCGCAGTGGCTACTTGACCTGGAGCCGTTCGCGCACGTTCCGCGGGTCGGTTCCGACTTCACCACCGTGCCGTTGCTTTGGCTGCTGGCCATCGATGTGGTGCTGATCGCTCTGGGAGCCATCGCCTTTCGGCGGCGGGATCTGCGCTCATGAAAACCGCCATCCAGTTGACCGTATCCACCACATTCGGTCTGATCGCTCTTGGCGCGGTGGTGTTCCTGCCTGCGGGAACCTTCGATTATTGGCAGGCATGGGCGTTCATCGCCATTTTCACGGCGGCGACGATCATCCCCACCATCTACATCGCCCGGACCAATCCGGCGGCCCTTCGGCGCCGGATGCACGCGGGCCCGCGGGCCGAGGCCAGGACTGTGCAGAAGTTCGCCGTTACCGCGGCGTTTTCAAGCATGTTCGCCATGATGGCGTTCAGCGCGTACGACCACCGGATGGGCTGGTCGCACGTGCCCACATGGGTGTGCGTGCTGGGTGGCGTCGCGGTGATGGCCGGCCTCGGTCTCGCGATGCTGGTGATCGTTCAGAACGGCTACGCCGCCTCCACCGTCACCGTGGAGACCGGCCAACCCGTCGTGTCCACCGGTGTATACAAATTCGTCCGCCACCCGATGTACCTCGGCGACGTGATCATGATGGTCGGCATTCCGCTGTCCCTGGGGTCCTATTGGGGACTCTTCTTCGTCCTGCCGGGCATGCTGCTGCTCATTGTCCGCATCCTCGACGAGGAAGCGCTGCTCACCCAGGAACTGACCGGGTATCCCGAATACAGGCAACGGGTGCGGTATCGCCTGATGCCGTACATCTGGTAGGGCGAGTTAGATCCAGACGCCCTTGCCCACCGCGACCACGCCACCGGCGCTGATCGCGAAGCGTTCCCGATCCCTCTCCAGATCGACTCCGACCATCTCGCCCGGCCCCACAACGACGTTCTTGTCCAGGATCGCGTGCCGCACCACCGCGCCACGACCGACCCGAACGCCCGGCATGATCACGCTGCCCTCCACGATCGCGCCGTCGTCGACCACGACGTTGGAAGACAGCACCGAGTTGCGCACTGATGCCGCCGAGATGATGCTGCCGGCGCCCACCACCGACTCCTGCGCGGAGCCGCCGTTGACGAACTTGGCCGGTGCCAGGTTCTCCGATGCGCCAAGGATTGGCCAGCGCCTGTTGTACAGGTTGAACACCGGGTGCACCGAGACCAGGTCCATGTGCGCGTCGTAGAACGCGTCCAGCGTCCCCACGTCACGCCAGTAGGCCTTGTCGCGCTCGGTCGCGCCCGGCACCTCGTTGTCGGAAAAGTCGTACACCGCGGCCAGCCCGTCGGCCACCAGGTGGGGAATGATGTCGCCACCCATGTCGTGGTCGGAGCGGTCGTCGTCGGCGTCGGCGCGGATCGCGTCGATGAGCACCTTGGTGGTGAAGATGTAGTTGCCCATCGAGACAAACGTCGTATCAGGATCGTCGTGGGTGCCGGGCGGCTTTAGGGGCTTTTCCACGAAGCTGCGGATGCGACCGGAGTCGTCGGAGTCGATGCAACCGAATGCGTGCGCCTCGGTGCGCGGAACGCGGATCCCGGCCACCGTTGCTCCGGCTCCGCTGTCGATATGGAACCGGACCATCTGCTCGGGGTCCATCCGGTAGACGTGATCTGCGCCGAAAACGACGATGTAGTCGGGGTCTTCGTCGTAGATCAGGTTGAGCGATTGATAGATCGCGTCGGCAGAGCCGGTGTACCAGCGCGGCCCGAGCCGTTGCTGCGCCGGCACCGGGGTGATGTACTCCCCCGCCAAGCCGGACAGCCGCCAGTTCTGCGAAATGTGACGGTCCAGTGAATGCGACTTGTATTGAGTGAGAACGCAGATCCTCAAGTACCGGGCGTTGACGAGATTGGAGAGCACGAAGTCGATCAATCGATAGGCGCCCCCAAAGGGAACCGCGGGCTTGGCCCGGTCCGCGGTCAGCGGATAAAGCCGCTTGCCCTCACCACCGGCCAGGACAATGCCCAGCACGTGTGGTGGCGCATCCCTCATGGCACAAACCTATCTGCAGCCGCGACCAGCTGCCAGGGGGCCCGCCGCAATGGGCCGCGTTCTTACGGGCTGTCCGTCAAGCTATTTGGTCCAGTTCGGCGTTTCCAATGGCCGCCACCGATTATCCGGCTCGACTCGCGCGCCGCACCGTCACCGAACTACGGTGCGGAGTATGCGGGTGGCGATGATGACTCGGGAATACCCACCAGAGGTCTACGGCGGGGCCGGCGTACACGTCACCGAACTGGTCGCGCAACTGCGCCGGCTGTGCGCCGTCGACGTGCACTGCATGGGCGCACCGCGCCCCGGTGCCTTCGCGCATCAGCCCGACCCGCGGTTCCACGGGGCCAACGCGACACTGTCCACCCTGTCGTCCGATCTGGTGATGGCCAACGCCGCGTCGGCCGCCACCGTCGCGCATTCACACACCTGGTACACCGGGATGGCGGGGCATCTGGCCGCGCTGCTCTATGACATCCCCCATGTCTTGACCGCGCATTCGCTCGAGCCGCTGCGCCCATGGAAGGCCGAGCAGCTCGGTGGCGGCTATCGGGTTTCGACGTGGGTGGAGCACACCGCGGTACTGGCCGCCGACGCCATCATCTCGGTCAGCTCCGGGATGCGCGAGGACATCCTGCGGGTCTACCCCACCCTGGATCCGAGCCTGGTGCACGTCATCCGCAACGGGATCGACACCGATGTCTGGTATCCGGCCGGGCCGGTGCGCACCGGGTCGGTGCTGGCCGAGCTGGGGGTCGACCCCAACCGGCCCACCGTCGCGTTCGTCGGGCGGATCACCCGGCAGAAGGGTGTCTCCCACCTGGTAGCGGCCGCGCACCACTTCCACCCCGACGTGCAGTTGGTGCTGTGCGCCGGCGCTCCCGACACTCCGGAGTTAGCCGACGAGGTACGGTCGGCGGTGGCCGGACTGGCCCGCAATCGCACCGGCGTGTTCTGGGTCCAAGAAATGCTTCCAATCGGGAAGCTACGCGAAATACTTTCGTCCGCAACGGTTTTTGTATGCCCGTCGGTGTACGAGCCGTTGGGCATTGTGAACCTGGAGGCAATGGCCTGTGGCACCGCGGTGGTGGCCTCCGACGTGGGCGGCATACCCGAGGTGGTCGCCGACGGAATCACCGGGTCACTGGTGCACTACGACGCCAGCGACCCGATCGGCTACCAGGCCAGACTGGCCCAGGCTGTCAACGCGCTCATCGCCGACCCGGAAAGGGCGCACCGCTACGGCCAGGCGGGACGCCAGCGTTGCATCGAGGAATTCTCCTGGGCCCAAGTTGCCGAGCAGACGCTCGAGATCTACCGGAAGGTGTGCGCCTAGCACGTCTAACCCGTCCCTAGGCCCCCGGCGAACTTCCGCTCGGCTCCTCTTCGCCAGACTCAGCTGGTAACACCTTTGAGTTCGTCACCCAACGCCGCGGCCTCGTCAGGCGTCAGCTCCACGACGAGTCGACCGCCGCCCTCAAGTGGTACCCGCATAACGATGCCGCGCCCCTCCTTGGTTGCCTCCAGAGGACCGTCTCCGGTCCGGGGCTTCATCGCCGCCATCGAGTGCTCCCTCCAGATTCGCGCTGGCCCGCTTTCGCGGACTTGGACGGCGCCGAGCACGCCCCGCCGGCGGATTCCCAGCCATACCCGACATAGAACTGCCAAATCACCCCCCCCATTGTTCCCTATCCGGCTGAATTGGTGCACTAGACCCGCTTGTCCGGCCTCATCGGGCTGCTGGACGCGATCCCACGGCTGCTCAACGGGCCGCCCCCACCGCCGCGTTAAGACACCCAGCAATCGCGAATATGGTCATCGACCATTCCGGTCGCCTGCATCAGCGCGTAGGCGGTGGTGGGCCCGACGAAGTGGAACCCGCGCCGTTTCAGTTCGCGCGCCATTGCCTTGGATTCCTCGCTGGTCGAAGGGATTTCGGATGGCTCGGCGGGCCGGGGCCGCGGTGGCGGCGCAAACGACCACAGCAGCTTGGACAGATCTTCGGATCCCAGATCGGCGGCTACCCGCGCGTTGGCGATCGTCGACTCGATCTTGGCCCGGTTGCGGACGATTCCGTCGTCGGCCATCAGCCGTTGCACATCGGTGTCGGTGTAGCCGGCGACCTTCTCGATGTCGAACCCGGAGAAGGCGCGCCGAAAATTCTCCCGCTTGCGCAAGATGATCAGCCACGACAGGCCGCTCTGAAAGGCCTCCAGGCTCATCCGCTCGAACAACGCCAGCCGGCCGTGCAACGGACGGCCCCACTCCTGGTCGTGGTAGTTGCGGTAGAGGTCGAAATCCGGCCCGGGCCGGACATTCGCCCAGCCGCAGCGCACCAATCCGTCATCGCTCACGTCATTTCCTGACGATCTTCGCCGCCCGCAGGTTCCGGGGCATCAAGCTCGGTTTCGGCGGCCGCCGCCAGCTGACCGCGTAACGCCTCGAGCTCGCGGGCGAGCCGGTCCAGCACCCAGTCCACCTCGCTGACCTTGTACCCGCGCAGCACCTGGGTGAACTTGACGGCGTCGACGTCGGCGCCGGTGACACCGAACGCGGGCAGGACCGTCGCCGTCGTCCCCCGCGGCAGGGGCGGCAACTGCTCGCCGCGGCCGAACAGCAGGCTGGCAGCGACGAACAGCACGATCGCCACCAGCACCAACACCACGAGGTACAGCAACACCAACGCCACGTAAACGATATTGCCCTACACCGCCGACAGCCCGGTGATCAGCGTGGGCGCAACCCGTTCATCGGCGGCCGGTCCATCAGCGACACCGGCGAAGTGTGCTGGGTGTAGCCACAGCCGTCGGGGCCGTCGGCGAAAAACTGGGTCAACTCAACACCGGAATCGGCGACCCCGCACCGCGACAGCAAGGTGGCGATGACCTGGCGGCTCATCGCGCCCAGCGCGGCCAGCGGCCGGTTGCGGTGCGCCCGCACACCTAGGTTGACCTGCGCGATCGCGTCCAGCCCCAACCGGTCGAAGGTGTCGATCAGGAGGCCGATCTCGACCCCGTACCCCGGGGCGAACGGCAGCGCTGTCAACAATTCCCGGGTGGCCGCGTACTCACCGCCGAGCGGCTGCAAGATGCAGCCCAGCTCGGGCCGCAGCGCCGCCAGCAACGGCCGGGCCACCAGTTCGGTCACCCGCCCGCCACCGGTAGTGCCCGCAGCGCCACCCACCTCGCTGGTATCACTGACACCGTCGGCCTCGCGAACCATGAGAGGTCGTCGGTAGACGCTCTTGACCAGGTGAATCCCGTCGCCGGTGAGTAGCGGGTCGACCAACCACGGCACGAACATCGGGTGCGGTTCGATCAGATCAGAGTCGACGAACACCACGATGTCGCCGCTGGTGGCCGCGAGTGAGCGCCACAGCGCCTCACCCTTGCCGGGGAGCGTTGGCACCTCGGGCAACGCTTGTTCACGGCTGACGACGCGAGCACCGGCCGCGATGGCGCGGATCCCGGTCTCGTCCGTTGAGCCCGAATCCAGCACGATCAGCTCGTCGACCAAACCATCGACCAGTGGCGAGATGCTGTCGATCACCGATTCGATGGTCTCTTGCTCATCGAGGGCAGGAAGCACCACCGAGATGGTGCGCCCGGCTTTCGCCGCTTCCAATTCCGCGATGGTGCGGCCGGGACGGTTCCAGCTGCGGTTGGACCGCCAGACGTCCCCGGGCCGGGTGCCGAGCGCCCCGGGATTGCTGAGATCTCCGGCGACCAGCTCCGATGCCGTCATGCCAGCCCCCTCACCGTGCGCGTCGGCGCACGCGTGCCCTGGATCGAGGCCACCATCTCCAATACCCGCCGGGTCGCCGCGACCTGATGCACCCGAAACATTCGGGCGCCGGCCGCCGCCGCGAGCGCGGTGGCAGCCAGTGTCCCCTCAAGCCGTTCGGTCAATTCCACGCCCAGAGTCTCCCCGACGAAGTCCTTATTGCTCAACGCCATGAGCACAGGCCACCCGGTCATCACAAGATCGGGCATGTGACGCAACAGAAGCAGCCCATGGAAGGTGTTCTTGCCGAAGTCGTGGGTGGGGTCGATCAGCACCCCGTCACGAGCCACTCCGGCCGCGACGGCCCGCTCGGCGGCACCGGTGACCTGACGGATCACGTCGTCCACCACGCCGCGGGTGGTCGTCCCGTAGTTCACCCGGAACGGACGGGTACGCGGCACCGCGCCGCCGGTGTGCGAACACACCAGGCCCGCCCCGAACTCGGCTGCCACCGCGGATATGCCGGGGTCGACGCCACCCCAGGTGTCGTTGATCAAATCGGCGCCGGCCGCGCAGGCCACTCTGGCCACCTCCGAACGCCAGGTATCGACGCTGATCAGCTGGTCCGGGTAGGCGCCGCGGAGCCATTCGATGAAGGGCACCAGCCGGGCGATCTCGGTGTCCGCATCGACGCCTTCGCCCGGGCCCGCTTTGACGCCGCCCACGTCGATCACATCGGCACCCTCGGCGATGGCCCGGTGTACGGCGGCCCTGGCGGCCTCGTCGCTGAAGGTCGCACCCTTGTCGTAGAACGAATCGGGGGTGCGATTGACGATCGCCATGATCAGCGGGCGATCGGCTGCGACCGGACGGCCACACAGCGTTGACTGCACCCATCCATAGTGCCTGTTCGCCACCGGAGCATGCGGTCCAGGGATCGAGACTGTGTCCAGGGCTACCCAATGTCGGCGCGACGCACTCGGTGCGCAGTTTCGCCGCCGCCAGCGCAGACTGGGCGGCGGCCAGCCCCGTCAGCCCTGCGGCCGCTCTCCAACGGCGACTTCTTCGAGGTATTCGTCGTAGTACGGCACGTAGCCCTCGTCGCGGCCGGCCAGCACGTAGAGCGGGTCTTTGACTTCAGGGCCGTAGCCCTCATCGCGCAGCTCCACCTTGCGGCTCTTGAACGTGGTGGTTTGCGCTATCGAATCCACCACCCGCACAAACAGTGGCAGTGCATAGACGGGCAGCTCGCCGTAAACCGCGCGGGCCAGGGACTGGCCGTCGAACTCGGCGCCGTCGCGCAGCTTCACCGCCACCATTCCGGCGCGCCCCCCGGTGCGGGGAACCTCGACGCCGAACACCGTGCAATGCTCGACGGACCCGTCGGCGGCCACCGCCGCTTCGACCTCCGTGGTGGCGACGTTCTCGCCCTTCCAGCGGAAGGTGTCGCCGAGCCGGTCGACGAACGCCGCGTGACCCAGGCCCTGCGGGCTCATCACGTCGCCCGAATTGAACCAGCAGTCGCCTTCACGGAAAGCGTTGCGCACCAGCTTCTTTTCGCTCGATGCCTGATCGGTGTAGCCGTCGAACGGCTGTAGCCGGTTGACCGGGCTGATCAACAGGCCGGGCTCACCGGCAGGCACCCGGCGCACCCGTCCGTTCTCGTCACGCCGCGGGGCGCCGGTGTCGGTGTCGTATTCCACGTAGGCCAGCGGTAAAGGCGAAATGCCTGTGCTGTTAGGCACATTGAAGATGTTGATGAACGCGGTGTTGCCTTCGCTGGAGGCGTAGAACTCGCACACCCGCGCGATGCCAAAGCGTTTGGTGAACTCGTTCCAGATCTCCGGCCGCAGCCCGTTGCCGGCGATCAAGCGCACCTTGTGGGCGCGGTCCGTCGGCTTGGGCGGCTGGTTCAGCAGGTACCGGCAGATCTCGCCGATGTAGATGAATGCGGTGGCCCGGCTGGCGATCACCTCATCCCAGAACTTCGTCGCCGAGAACGACTTGCCCAGCGCCAGCGTCGCACCGGAAGTGATCACCGAAGACAGCGCGACCGTCAGCGCGTTGTTGTGGTAAAGCGGAAGGCAGCAGTAAAGGGTGTCGGAGCTTTTGAGCCGCAACCCCAGCCCGCCGAACGCCGCCAGCGCCTTCAGCCACCGTAGGTGCGTCATCACGCTGGCCTTGGGAAATCCGGTGGTACCCGAGGTGAAGATGTAGAACGCGGCGTCCCTGGCCTGCACCGCCGACGCCGTTGCCGGGTTGGTCGCGGGAGCGCTGACGGCGAATCGCTCGAGGTCTTCGACCGTCAGCGTGTTGCTGTCACCCGCACCACCACAATCGGTGACGGCGCTGACCAGGTCGGTATCCGCGATCAGAACCTTGGCGTCCAGCAACCCCAGGCTGTGCGCCAGCACTTCGCCGCGCTGGTGGTAGTTGAGCATGCCGGCGACGGCACCGCACTTGACCACGGCCAGCATCACCAACACGGCGTTGGGTGAATTGCGCAGCATGATGGCGACGACGTCGCCGTGGCCGACCCCGCGCGCCGCCAGCACCGCGGCGTACCGGTTGGCGATCGCGTTGGCGTCGCGGTAGGTCAGTTGCTGGTCGCCGAACCTCAGGAAGACCCGGCCACCGTAACGAGCGGATCGGTCCTGAAACACCGTGCCGATCGATTTGTTGGAGTTCGGCGTGGCCAGCAATCCGGTCAACGTTCCGCGCACGATCACCGGCAGGTCGGCCAGCATCCTCGGCGCACTGGACGCGATGTCGGTCAGGCTGACCGCGGCGCGCGCTGCACCCTCGTGATCGGACACTTGATCCCTCGTTCCCCTCGACAGCCAGCCCACCGACCTCAGCCGGGGGCGCACGCCTCCACCGCGGCACTCACCTTATCGACCAGCACCAACCGATCCATGGCTGCCTGGGAGATGTACCCGTTGTCGAGCAAATGATTCAGCCACACCCATAAACCTTCGTAATGCCCCCAGGGGTCCAGCGTCACGATGGCTTTGTCGTGCATGCCGAGATAGCCCGCGGTCCATGCGTCAAACAACTCATCGAGGGTGCCGACACCACCCGGCAGCACGATGAACGCGTCGGCGCGGTCTTCCATGATCTGCTTACGGTCGTGCATCGCGTCGCTGACAATCAGCTCGTCGGCGTCGGTGTCGGCAATCTCGTGGCGCATCAACTTTTTCGGGATCACGCCGACCGTCCGGCCGCCGCGTGCCCGCGCCGCGCTCGCCACCGCGCCCATTGCCGAAACGCGACCGCCGCCCCACACCAGGGTCCAGCCGCGCTCGGCGATCGCCTCGCCGAGTTCGGCGGCCAGCTCGAGCAATTCCGGGTGTGTCGGCCCGGAGGCGCAGTAGACACAAACCGCCCATTCGCTTGATGAATCGCGTTCTGGGCGCATACCCGCCAAAGGTAGACCAACCGCAAAGGACGCGACCACATATGGGGCTATCGTGCCGCGGCGGGCGTCGCGCGCCATAAGATCCTGCAGTGCCGGTTCGATGGAACGTCCCGCAGCATGCGGCCGCCCTGGAGCAGCTGGACGCCGCCCTTGAGCACCGAGCCCTGCCGGGCGCGGTGGTGCTCGGTCCCGACGGTTGCGGCAAATCCACGCTGGCCCGATTGGCCGCCGAAAAACTCGCCCAACGGCACCCGGCCACGCACATCCGCTGGGTCACCGGCACCCCGACCGAGCGCGTCGTCCCGTTCGGGGCGTTCAGCCATCTGGTGGATATCGCCGATATCGGGAAGCCGGCCGCATTGTTGCGGGCGGCCCGGGCATCGCTGAGCAGTGACGATCGGGAGGGCGATCTGCTGCTCGTCGTCGACGACGCCCACGAACTCGACCTGTTATCGGCCACGCTGGTGTACCAATTGGCCCTGGCCGGGGTAGCCCGGATGATCGTCACCGCCCGCGCTGACGCGGCACCCGAGGCCATCGCCGCGTTGTGGACCGACGGCCTGCTGAACCGGATCGACATCGAGGCGCCAGGCGGTGCGACGACTAATCCATCCGAGCCGGCGGAAGTCGACGAGTTCCTCGCCGAGTTACCGGTGCCGGCGCGGGCGGTGCTGGACTATCTGGCCGTCGCGGAGCCGCTGTCGATGGCCGACCTCGCCGTCCTGGCCGGCGACGGCGCGGTAACGGAGGCCGAAGACTGGGGCGGGGCCGAAACCCGGGTGCGCAGCGGACGCGCGGACGACGCGGTGGTGTACACGGCGCACCCGCTGTTCGCCCAAAGGGCGCTTGCCGCGCTCGGCGGCCAAGGCGGCACAGGCGCGCGGCGCCGGCGCACCGAGTTGGTGACGCAGCTGTCGCAGCATCCTTTGGACCATCTCACCGACCGGCTGCGACTGGCGTCGCTCGCGCTGGACAGCGATGCCCCGCAGCCGGTAGCTGAGGTGGTCGACGCGGCGCTGCAGGCGCTGCGACTGGGCGACCTGATGCTCGGCGAACGCCTGGCCCGTTCGGCGCTCCAACGCTCCGACGACCTGGCGGCCCGGCTGCCGCTGGCGAATGCGCTGGCGTTCCAGGGCCGTGGCCGGGACGCAGAGGAGCTGCTGGCCGCGGTCGACGCCTCGGCGTTGGCCGAACCGGAGTTGATGTCCTGGACGCTGCTGCGGGCGGCCAATCAGTTCTTCATGCTCAGCGAGCCGGAGCGGGCCACCGCGTTCCTGCGGACCATCCGCAACCGGATCCCCGATGCAGGCCCACGCGTCACTCTCGACGCGCTCAGCGCCACCTTCGCCATGAACGCGGGCAACGTCGGGCATGCCGTCGACACGGCCCGCGAGGTGCTGGCGTCCCCGGCGGCCGATGACCAGGCGGTGGCCTGGGCGGCCAGCGCGGCCACGCTGTGTGCGGCGCGCCAAGGCCGTTTCGACGACGTCGAGCCGCTTGCGCAACGCGCGCTGGGCGCCGAACATCCCGGGTTGCTACGCTTCACGATCGGGCTGGGCCAAACCAGCGCCCTGATGATGGCGGGTCGGCTGGACGCGGCGCGCGAACTCGCCCAGCAGTTCACCGATTTCGCCGAACTGCAGCAGCCGGGCCGGGCGATCGGCGAGGTGTTGCTGGCGCATGTGCTGATCGCACAGGGCGAATTCGAGCGCGCCGCAGAACTTCTCGGCCCCGCGGCCGCCACCTTGGAGCGCACCGGATACTCGTGGGGCCCCCTGTCACTGATGCTGCTGGCCACCGCGCTGGCGCAGCAAGGCAATATACCCGAGTCCGCAAAAGTATTGCGGCGGGCCGAAACCCGGCACAGTACGAAGTCGGCGTTGTTCTCACCCGAGCTCGGTTTGGCGCGCGCCTGGTGCAAGATGACCGTCCGCGATACTACGAGCGCAATCACGGCGGCCCGGGAGGCCGCACGCGCCGCCGAGCGGGCCGGCCAGTCGGCGGTTGCGCTGCTCGCCTGGCATAACGCCGTGCGATTGGGCGACACCCGTGCCGTCGAACCGGTGACCCGGCTCGCCGCCGAAATCGATTGCGTCGTCGGCAACATCGTCGTCAACCATGCCCGCGCGCTGGCCGAAGGGGATGCTGCCGCACTGGCGGCGGTGTCCGACGAGCTGGCTGCGATCGGGATGCGCGCGGCCGCCGCCGATGCCGCCGCGCAGGCATCCGCCCGGTAGCGCCGACACCTCAGCGCCCTTGCTCGATGGACCGGTCAATTTCGGCACGGAACTAGCGACGACCGGCCCTGATCGGGCGAAGCTCGGCCACTGGTTCACCGTTGCGGGTCACAGGTCGCCCTGGGCGATAGTCCGGACCATCCGGCTACCGGCTCAAGTATCGGCGCAGCATCTGTACCGCCTCGGTGATGTTGGCAACCGGCACCCGTTCGTCGCGGGTGTGCGCCAGGTTGGGATCACCGGGCCCGAAGTTGACCGCCGGTATGCCCAGAGCGGCGAAACGGGACACGTCCGTCCAGCCGTATTTCGCCCTAACCTGCCCGCCGGCAGCCTCGACCAGGGCCTTGGCGGCGGGCTGGGACAGCCCGGGCAGCGCGCCCGCCGCGGCGTCGGTCTGCTCGATCGCCACGTCGAGCCCGTCGAACACCGCGCGGACGTGTTCCAGTGCCACCGCCGGCGAGCGATCCGGGGCAAAGCGGTAGTTGACCGTCACCGAGGCCGCATCGGGAATCACATTGCCGGCTACCCCGCCGTCGACGCGCACGGCCGACAAGCCCTCCCGGTATTCGCAACCGTCGATGTCGACGGTGCGCGCCCGGTATCCTGCCAGCCGGTCCAGCACCGCGCCCAGCTTGTGAATCGCGTTGTCGCCCAACCAGGAACGTGCCGAATGCGCGCGGGTTCCGGTCGCGCTGATCACCACACGCAGCGTGCCCTGGCAGCCGGCCTCGATGTAGCCGGCGGTGGGCTCGCCCAGGATGGCCACATCGGCGGCCAACCAGTCCGGCAGCTCGCGTTCGATGCGACCCAAACCGTTTGCCGCCGCTTCGATTTCCTCGCAGTCGTAGAACACCAGCGTCAGGTCGTGCACCGGTTCGGCCACCGTGGCGGCCAGGTGCAGGAACACCGCGTCACCGGATTTCATGTCCGCCGTACCGCAGCCGTGCAGTTGCCCGTCAGCCAACCGGCTGGGCAGGTTCTCTGCCGCTGGAACGGTGTCCAGATGGCCGGCCAACAGCACCCGCGACGGCCGGTGCAGCGAAGTTCGCGCCAATACCGCATTCCCGTTGCGGATGACCTCGAAGCCCGGCGTCTGCGCGCGCAGCGCGGCCTCCACCTCGTCGGCGATGCGCGCTTCGTCCCGCGACTCGCTGGGGATGTCGACCAGCGCAGCAGTCAGCTCGATCGGATCGCCACGCAATTCCAGCACGCATCCAGGGTAGTGGCGATCGCCAGCGCGGCGGAGCCGGGCGCAGCGGGTCGCCACCAGAAATCCGGTAGTCACCCCCTCGGCCCAGCAGACATAGAATCGCACTCCACCACGCACGGGGATGCGATTCTGTGTCTGCTCGGCGGAGGAAGTAGCGTGTCGAGACGTGACTGGAGCTGCAGGCGCGGTAGGTATAGGCCTGGCGACACTGGCCGCCGACGGATCAATCCTCGACACCTGGTTTCCCGCACCGGAACTGACCGAATCGGGCATCAGCTCAACGTCGCGCCTGGCGGTGTCGGACGTCCCGCCGGAACTGGCCGCGCTGATCGGCCGCGACGACGACCGCGTGACCGAGACCATCGCGGTCCGCACCGTCATCGGCTCATTGGACGACGTTGCCGTCGATGCGTACGACGCCTACCTGCGGCTACATCTGTTGTCACACCGACTGGTGGCGCCGCACGGGCTGAACGCCGGCGGCTTGTTCGGGGTATTGACCAATGTGGTCTGGACCAATCGCGGGCCGTGTGCGGTCGAGGGCTTCGAGGCCGTCCGGGCGCGGCTGCGCAGGCACGGACCGGTGACCGTCTTCGGTGTCGACAAGTTCCCCCGAATGGTCGACTACGTCGTGCCCAGCGGGGTGCGCATCGCCGACGCGGACCGGGTTCGGTTGGGCGCCCACCTCGCGCCGGGAACCACCGTGATGCACGAGGGCTTCGTCAACTTCAACGCCGGCACCCTGGGCACCTCGATGGTGGAAGGGCGCATCTCCGCCGGCGTGGTGGTGGGCGACGGGTCGGATATCGGCGGCGGAGCATCGATCATGGGCACGCTGTCCGGTGGCGGCACCCAGGTCATTTCTATCGGCAAACGGTGCCTGCTCGGCGCGAACGCGGGGGTGGGCATCTCCCTGGGCGACGACTGCATCGTCGAAGCCGGCCTGTACGTCACCGCAGGCACCAAAGTCACCACATCCGATGGCAAGTCCGTCAAGGCCCGTGACCTCTCCGGTGCCAACAACCTTCTGTTCCGGCGCAATTCGGTGACCGGGGCGGTCGAAGTGGTGGCTCGCGACGGTCAGGGCATCGCCCTCAACGAGGACCTGCACGCCAACTGAGCTAGCGGCCGCCCTTTGACGCACCCAACGTCGACTCGTCGGGCGACAATCGCGGGATTTCATCCGACAACTCGACGTTCGGCGTCGAAATATCGCCAAGCGCCGTTCCTTTGGTTTCCGGTAACAGGTAGGTGCACACCAAGCTGGCGAACGCAAAAGCGCCCAGCATCAGACCGATCGACCAGCTGCCGTAGGTCGCCAGCAGCGTTCCCGCGACCAGCGGCGGCAAGGCGCCACCGAGGACGCCGGCCAGGTTCACCGCCAGCGCCGATCCGCTGTACCGGTAGCGGGTGGCGAACAACTCGGGGATGAAGGCTCCGGTCGGCCCGGAGCCGATCGCGCCGATGGCGAACATGCCGACGATGGCCACCGCATACAGAAGGTGATTACGCGTATCCATCAGTGGCATCACCACAAACGCCCACGGCACACACCCCGCCCACCCCAGCAACATCATCCGGCGGCGCCCCACGCGGTCGCACAGACTGGCCGAGAGCATCACGAACGCGATGCTGACCAGCCCACAGAGCGCACCGACGGACCAGATGAACGTGCGGGTGTAACCGAGGTGGTTGTGGGCGTAGATGGTCAGGTAGGTGTTACCCATGTGAACGAAGGCCATCCCGCCCAGGATGCTGCCCGCGGCCAGCAGGATCTCCCGGCGGTGCAGGCGCAGCACCTCCGAGAGGGGCGTTTCAGGTACCAGGCTGCGGGCTTTTTCCTCCAAGAAAATCGGGGTCTCGTCGATATTGACCCGCACATACAGCGCGATACCGATCAGCGCCGCGCTGATCAGGAACGGCACCCGCCACCCCCATTCCATGAATGCGGGGCTGTTTTCGCCGATGGTGATGTTGACGCCCAGAAAGGTCAAGCTGGAAAATACCGCCGCGGCTCCCCCACCGAGCAGGGTGAACATGCCGAACAGACCCCGCCGCCCGGTAGGCGCGTACTCAGCGCTCAGCAACGCCGATCCCGCCCATTCGCCGCCCACGGCGAAACCTTGCAGTAGTCGCAGCAAGATCAGCATCACGGGAGCCGCCACACCGATGGAAGCCGTAGTGGGGACCAGACCCACGCACACGGTCGACACGGCCATGATCAACAGCGTGGCGATCAGGGTCTTTTTGCGGCCCAGCCGGTCCCCGTAGTACCCGAAGACGGCCGCACCGACCGGCCGGGACAGAAACGCGGTGGCGAATGTCCCCAGCGAGGCGACCGTGCCCGCCGTGGAACCGAGTTGCGGGAAGAACACGGTGGGAAACACCAGGGCCGCCGCGGTGCCGTAGATCAGGAAGTCGTAGAACTCGATCGCCGAGCCGACGAAGCACGAGACCGCCACCCGCCGCAACGCCGCAGTCCCTGGGCCGGCGTCAACCCTCGGCTCACCCATCATGAGGGTTCCGCGTTCGGCTGCGTCTGCACACGGTTACGACGGTAGGTGAAGGTTCGCGGTTGCGCTCTTCATGAAACCTGGCAAAACGCTGCGTGTCACGGCGACCGAAAACCGTCTTCAGCCCTCCAGTAACTGCTTCTTGACCACCTTGCCCATGGCGTTGCGTGGCAGCGAATCCACGAAACGCACCTCACGCGGGCGTTTATGCACGGAAAGCTCTTGGGCGACATGGCTGATCAGCTCATCGGCGTTACGTTCGGAGCCGACGACGAATGCGACGATGCGCTGGCCCAGATCCTGGTCAGGCAGCCCAACGACCGCCGCTTCCTCGACACCCGGGTGCCCCAGCAACACCGTTTCGATTTCGCCCGCGCCGATGCGGTATCCCCCGGACTTGATCAGATCGACCGACTCGCGTCCGACGATGCGGTGCATGCCCGCGCTGTCGACGACCGCGACGTCACCGGTGCGATACCAGCCGTCATCGTCGAAGGCTTCCGCGGTGGCATCCGGTCGATTCAGGTAGCCGTCGAACAGCGTCGGACCGCGAACCTGAAGCCGTCCAACGGTTTCCCCGTCGTGCGGCACCGGGGCGCCGTCGTCGTCAACCAGCACGGTCTCTACGCCGGCCACCGGCAGACCCACCCAGCCCGCGCGCCGCTCGCCGTCCGCCCGCGTCGAGATGGTGATCAGCGATTCGGAGGCACCGTAGCGTTCGATGGGCTGGTGACCGGTGAGCTCGGCCAGCCGGTCGAACACCGGCACCGGCAGCGCGGCGCTCCCCGACACCAGTAGCCTCGCGGGTCGCAACGCCCGCGCCGCCGCCTCGTCGGCCACCACCCGCGACCACACCGTGGGGACCCCGAAATACAGCGTCCCGCCCGCTTCGGCGCGGGCCTGCGCGTAACCGGCCGGTGTCGGTTTCCCGGTGTGCACGAAGCGATTTCCGACCCGCAACGACCCGAGCAAGCCGAGCACCAGCCCGTGCACGTGGAAGAGCGGCAGCCCATGCACCAGGACATCGTCGGCCGTCCACTGCCACGCTTCGGCCAGCGCGTCCAGGTCGGCGGCGATCGCCCGGCGGCTCAGCAGCACACCCTTGGGCAGCCCGGTGGTGCCCGACGTGTAGATCACCATCGCGGTGGCATCGGGTGACGGCTCGGAATAGCGGTGCCAGGAGCGGGCGTGCAATCGCACGGGTATGTGCGGCAACCCTTCTGCCTCGTCCGGCACCGGACCCAGCCAGGCCTGGACCCCGGAGTCGGTGAGCACGTGCCGGCGTTCGGCGACGCCGACATCGGCGGGCACCGGAACGAAGGGCACGCCGGCGATCAGGCAGCCGGTGATCGCCAACACCGTCGAGGCGGTCGGTGTGGCCAGGACCGCGACCCGACCCGCACCCGCGACCCGCTCGGCCACCGACGTCGCGGCCCCGACCAGATCGCTGCGGCTCAGCGAGACGCCGTCGATCCGCACCGCGTCACCCACGTCGGCGGCCGCGACATCCGACGGATTCAGCGAGGCTAGCAACACCTGCGNNAGCTCCGCGTCGGGCAACCGGGAGACGACGTGCGCACCGTGCGAGAACGGAATGATGTGATCGCGGTCGCCGTGCCACCAGCGGACCGGAACCTTGACCTCGTCGAGCCGGAAACCCCAGTCGCGCGCGAAGACGATGACGTCGCAGAACGGCGCGGCCAACTGCTTGCGGGTTCCGCCGAGCAGGTCGTCGAGGAACATCGCCTTGAATTCGGGGCTGGCCAGCACTTCCCGGTCGGCCTGGGGTGCGAACCGGGCATACATGTCCAGCACGGGGGCGGCGACGGGCCGGGCAGACTGGATCAGCAGGCTCAACAGCACCCGCAGCGGTCGGCCGCCCATCCTCAGCAGCGGCGCAAACCACAGACCGACCTTCATGGCGCCACCGACAATCGCGTCGGGCCCTCGGGTCGGCGCCACGCCACCGAGAACGCCGGCGGCCACCACACGGTCGGGCAGCAGCGCGGCACAGGCAAGCGTGTACGGAGCTCCCCCGGACAGTGCCGCGACGGCCATTTTGTCGATCCCAAGGGTGTCCGCGACGATCCGCAGATCGTCGGCGAAGTCGGAGACCGTCGCGTATTGATGCGGTGTCGACGTCCCAATGCCGGGCCGGTCCACACCGATCAGCCGGATGTTGTTCTGTTCGGCATACACCCGGGCCTCCGGCGGAATCTGGCGGCGTGAGCTGGGAGTGCCGTGCAGCCAGAAAACCGGGCGCCCAAGCGGGTCACCGAACTCGGCGAAGCCGATGTGACGGTTCGGCCCCACCGGGATGTTCCCTTCCTGCTTGGGGCGGGCACTCGCGACGGCCATGCTGAGCAGCTTCCCATGTGGGAACCCCGCGGTAAACCAGGCCACGCCGTTATGCGGGCACCCCGATGGCCTTCGGCTCCATGTATTGGTGCACGCCGCCGATTCCGCCGCCTTCACGTCCGATTCCACTCAGTTTGAAGCCGCCGAATGGCGCGTCGCCCGGCCCGATGCCGTTGACCGCGATCTGGCCGGTACGGATGCGGCGGGCAACGCCGACGGCGCGGTCCACATCGGCGCCCCATACCGCGCCGGATAGTCCGTACTGAGAGTTATTGGCGATGGCGACCGCGTCGTCATCGTCGCGGTAGCGCAGCACCGTCAATACCGGCCCAAACACTTCCTCTTGAGCGATAGCCGAATCTGGCTGCACCTCGGTGAGAATCGTCGGCTCAAAGTAGAACCCGACATCCAAGCCGACCGGACGACCGCCGCCTGTCGCCAGCTTCGCCCCGTCGTCCAGCGCCCGCGAGACGTGGGCTTCAACGCGACCACGTTGGTCCGCACTGATCAGCGGTCCCATTTGCACGTCGGGATAGGTGGGGTCACCGACTTTCATCTCACGGGCCAGCGCGACGAGCCGGTCAATGACGTCGTCGTGCAGTGAATCGGGAAGCAGCAGCCTGCTGTGCAGGATGCAGGCCTGCCCGGCATGCAGTGAGCAGCAGTCGAACAGCATCTGCTGCAACATTTCATCGGTCACGCTTGCGTCGTCCAGGATGATGCTGGCCGACTTCCCGCCGCACTCCAACAGGATGCGCTTCATGGTGGCGCCCGCCGCCGACATCACCTGGCAGCCGACGGACGTGCTACCNNGCAAGTCCGGCAAGTGGTGTCAGCGGTGAGGGTTTGAGCACTATGGTGTTGCCCGCGGCCAGCGCGTTGTTCACCTTCATCACGTTGAGAATGTGCGGGAAATTCCATGGCGTCAGAATCGATACGACGCCGAGCGGCTCATGACTCAGCAACGTCGTTCCGGCACCGATGCCAGTCACCGGATCGGCGCCTAGTTTCGCGGTCAGCTGAGCCGCGTGCATCGACGTGAATCCGGCGCCATCGACCTGCATCACCCGCTCATTGGCGATACATCCCCACTCCACCTGTGACAGCGCGAAGAAGTCGTCCGCGTGCTTCAGCAATGCGTCGCCCAATTGGTTGAGGCAGCGCGCCCTGTCCTCGATGCTTATCGTGGCCCACGGCCCGCTGTCGAAAGCCCTGCGCGCGGCCGCGATAGCATCCCCGACCTGGGCGACGCTCGCGTCGGGCGCGGTGGCGATGGTCTGCTCAGTGGCCGGCGAGATGTCGTCGTAGCGACCGTCCTCGGGTTTGACCCATTTCCCGTCGATGTAGAGCTGATAGGTGTCGACAAGAGATCCCGCAGCTTGCAGCTCCGCCATCTTGTTCCTCACCCTGAATATCGGTCAGATCAAGACTCAGTGTTCACGGGTGCGATTGTGTCGTCAATCACCAATAACCCGAATCCTGGTCTATTGCAATGCGTTGCCCTCCTGTTGACAGCTATAGGAGACGCAGAGTAGACACGTCCCGCAGGACAGATTGGCCCAATCTGTCGGATGCCAGATCAGGCTGGATCAGGGCGGATCAGTTCAGGAAGGCTGCCCGTGCTTACGGCGTTCCCATTGCACTCCCCGGACTTCTACGCCGGCGATCCGTATCCGGCATACCGGGAGCTACGCGCGAAAGCCCCGGTCTGCTGGAACGACGTCACCAACTTCTGGGCACTGTTGAAATACGAAGACATCCGGTTCGTGTCGAGCAACCCGGGGATGTTCTCGTCGACCAAGGGCGTCACTATCCCAGACCCGGCGATGGAGAGCCCGGTGCAACCGGGCAACCTCATTTTCACCGACCCACCGCGGCACCGGCAGATGCGCAAGCTGATCAACTCGGGATTCACCCGGCGGCGGGTAGCCGTACTCGAACCGAAAATCCGCGAGATCGTGCGGGGAATCCTCGATGGCATCGAAACCGATTCAGTGCACGAGTTCGCCGAAGAAATCGCCGCTCCGCTGCCCACCCGGATGATCGCCGAGCTGATCGGCGCACCGCCGGACGACTGGGAGCAATTCCGGGCCTGGTCGGACGCGGCCACCGGGAACGCCGACCCTGAGATTGAACTCGATCCGTTCGTGGCGATCGGCCAGCTTTTTGAGTACTTCCAGAAGCTGATCGCGGCCAGGCGCAACGAGCCGCGCGACGACTTGTTATCGGTGTTGGCCGATGCCGAGATCGACGAACACCGGCTGGATGACGACGACCTGCTCAACTTCGCATTTCTGTTGCTGGTGGCCGGCAATGAAACCACCCGCAATCTGATCGCGCTGGGCACCCTGGCGTTGATCGCCCACCCCGACCAATGCCGGCTACTGGTCGACGATCCCGCTCTGATCCCGGGCGCCGTCGAAGAGATGTTGCGGTGGAACAGCCCAGTGGTGCATATGGCGCGCACCGCAACGGCCGACGTCGAGATTCGCGGTCAGCTGATTCGGGCGGGCGATGTGGTGGTGATGCTTTACCAGTCCGCGAATCGCGACGAGGAGATATTCGGTCCCGACTCTGAAGAGTTCAAGGTAACGCGGAATCCCAACCCGCACATCGCGTTCGGATGTGGCGAACATTCCTGTGTCGGCGCCCAATTGGCGCGCCTCGAGGCCGCCGTGCTGTTTGAGGAGCTGTTGAGTCGCTTTCCCAAGCTGGAACTGGTGGGCGACGTGGACCGGATGCGGGCGACCATGGTCCCCGGCGTGAAGCGCATGCCGCTACGACTGGGCACCAACGGATAGAGCAGGAGGATCGACTTAGTGACCAATCAAGACAGCGAGTGCGAAGAATTCCAGGCCAAGCTTCGAGCGCTTGTCAACCAGCCAACCGGTGGAAGCGGAACGCCCACGGTGGCCCCGGATCCGGTCAACCAACCGATGATCCGGCATTGGGCGCACGCGCTCAACGACATGAACCCTGTCTACCTCGATCCGGAGTTCGCGGCGAAGTCTCGGTTCGGCGGCATCGTGTCGCCTCCGGTCATGCTGCAGACCTGGACGATGCCGTCGCCGAAGCTCGAGGGGATCGGAGAGCGCGGCGGCGCTCCCGTGGAGATTGACGGCAACCCCACGGCCTTCCTCGACGACGCCGGATATAGCAGCACCGTGGCGACCAACTCCGAATTCGACATCGAACGCTATCCCCGGCTCGGCGACGTCATCAACGCGACGTCGGTATTCGAAAGCGTCTCCGAGGAGAAGAAGACGGCGTTGGGGACCGGCTTCTTTCTGACCTGGGTGATTACCTACACCGATCAGAACGATGAGGTGCTGGGGCGCCAGCGGTTCCGGGTGCTGCGATTCAGGCCGGCACACTGATGGCGAGCCGACTGGCACCGGCCATCAGCCCGGACACGGAGTTCTTCTGGAACGGGCTGCGCGAGCACAAGCTACTGATCCAGCGCTGCAACGGGTGTGGGACGCTGCGCAACCCGCCGCGTCCCATGTGCCCCAAATGCCGGTCCCTGGACTGGGAGGCGATCGAATCATCCGGCCAAGGCACCGTTTATAGCTACGTGATGCCGCATCAACCCAAATTCCCCTTCTTCGACTACCCCTACATCGTCGTGCTGGTGCAGCTGGCCGAAGGAGTGCGGCTGATCTCGAACCTGTGCGACATCGACCCGGGGGACGTCACGGTCGGCATGCCCATCGAGGTCTTCTATCAGACCTTCGATGACGACCTTGTGCTGCACCAGTTCCGGCCGACCGAAGGACACCGATGACGACAGCCGAAGCCCGCACCACAACCTTGCAATGGGCGAACATCGCAGTCGGTGACGAGGTGACGCCACTCGAAATTCCTATCACCGCAACGATGATCGTCGCCGGGGCGATCGCCTCGCGCGACTTCATGCCCGTACACCACGACCGCGACTACGCCAACAAGCAGGGCTCACCCAACTTGTTCATGAACATCTTGACCACGAACGGCTATTGCGTCCGGTTCCTGACCGACTGGGCGGGGCCCGAGGCGATGGTCAAGAATCTGTCGATTCGGCTCGGGGTGTCGTGCTTTCCGGACGACCCATTGCGCTTCACCGGCAGCGTTACCGAAACAACTGAAGGGTCCAACGGCGAGAATTTCATCAAAGTGGCCTTCAAGGGCTCCAACAGCCTCGGCGATCACGTGTCCGGCACCGCGGTCCTGAGCTTGCTGGACGGAGTCAGCGCATGAGCAGCTCGCTGCCCGGTAGCTGCGCGATCGCCGGAATCGGCCAAACCGAATTCTCCAAGGAGTCCGGGCGTAGCGAGCTGCAATTGGCTTGCGAGGCAGTCAGTGCCGCATTGGACGACGCCGGACTATCCCCGAGCGACGTCGACGGCATGGTCACCTTCACCATGGACTCCAGCGATGAGATCGACGTCGCGCGCAACGTGGGCATCGGTGACCTGTCTTTCTTCAGCCGGGTGCCGCACGGCGGTGGCGCAGCGGCCGGCACGGTGGTGCACGCAGCCATGGCCGTTGCGACGGGCGTCGCCGATGTGGTGGTGTGCTGGCGGGCGTTCAACGAACGGTCCGGCTTTCGTTTTGGCGGCAGCGGGCGCACCAGCTCGGAGACACCGCTGTTCATGGCGCATTACGCGCCCTTTGGATTGATCACCCCCGCCGCCTGGGTCGCGATGCACGCCCAGCGCTATATGTCGAGTTACGGGGTGACCAATGAGGACTTCGGCAGGATCGCCGTCGTCGACCGTAAACACGCGGCAACCAATCCCGACGCCTGGTTTTACGAACGTCCCATCACGATCGAAGATCACCAGAACTCCCGCTGGATCATCGAACCGGTGCTGCGACTGCTTGATTGCTGCCAGGAAAGCGACGGTGGCGTCGCGTTGCTGATCACCAGCGCCGAGCGCGCCCGCGATCTTCGGCAGCCGCCGGCTGTGATCACCGCGGCGGCGCAGGGCGCGGCCTATGAGGGCGAGATGATGACCAGCTACTACCGCGACGACATCACCGGGCTTCCCGAGATGGGGGTGGTGGCCGACCGGCTGTGGCGTGATTCGGGCCTGGGGCCCAAGGACATTCAGACCGCGTTCATCTATGACCATTTCACGCCCTTTGTGTTCACCCAACTCGAGGAACTCGGCTTTTGCGGGCGCGGCGAAGCAAAGGACTTCGCCACGGTCGAGCGGCTTTCGCTCGGCGGGGAACTGCCGATCAACACCAACGGCGGGCTGCTCGGCGAGGCGTACATCCACGGCATGAACGGCATCACCGAGGGGGTGCGTCAGGTGCGCGGCACCTCGCACAACCAAGTGGACAACGTCGAACACGTGCTGGTCACGTCCGGCACCGGGGTGCCCACCAGCGGGTTGATCCTCGCGCCGGCGGGCTGACCGCGCGTCAGCGGGGAGCTTCCGTAATGACCCAGGCTTCTGCGTTGACCCAGCCGCCCGATACCCGCGACCTCATCATCGAGGGTGCGTATGCGTGTTTCCGCGGGCAGGGGCCGCAGAAGACAACGATCGTCGACATCGCCAAGGCGGCGGGCGTCTCGCGCAGCACCATCTACGAGTACTTCAGCGACAAGGGCGCCATTGTCGAAG